>JAXDAH010000199.1:0-25451 GCA_034679905.1 Methanomicrobiales archaeon
AAATTGATCATTTTCACTCTTTTCGCATCCTTGTTTACCCTATCGCAACTGCCCCTTGCCATTCGAAGACCTGCGAGAAGGAGGGGGCTCCGAACTGCCAGCGCCGCGAACGACGCCCGACGATAACCCTCATAGAGTGTGTTGGCACAAAGGAGTGGATAGGGCTTCTGACGACCGGTTTTCCGCTCGAAAACCAGTAGCCGGAAGAACCGGTATCAGATGATTCTTCTCGGATCGGTTTCCACGTCCACGATGACGGGTCTGTTCTTGTGGATCGCATGCAGAATCGCCCCGCAGAGGTCGGCAGGCCTCTCCACCCGGATGCCCGCACCCCCGCAGTTCTCCGCATAGGCGGCAAAGTCCGGGTTCGTGAGTTCGGTACCGAACCCGGGGTAGTGCTCCAGCTTCTGCTCCACCTGGATCATCGCCAGCTCGTGGTTGTTCAGGATGACGACGACCATCGGAAGGTTGTACTTCACCGCGGTCACGAAGTCTGCCATCGCCATGGAGAACCCGCCGTCGCCGCAGATACAGCAGACGGTCCTCTCCGGATAGGCGAGTTTGGCGGCGATCGCTGCCGGAAACCCGAATCCCATCGTGGCCAGGTAACCGGACATGGTGAACCGCTGCCGCTGCATCCGGAAGTTGCGCCCGAACCACCAGTGGTTCTCCCCCACATCCACGGTGATCACCGCGTCGGCAGGGATGGTATCGGATAGGACCTTCATGATGTAGGGCGGGCGGATGGGAACGGCATCCGGATCGGCCTCCCGCTCCAGCAGGTCCGCCCAGGCGCGCTTCATCCGGGCGATGCGGGAGAGGATGTCCTTTTCGGGACGGGGAGCCACGCCGGCCGTCAGCCGGGGGATGACCAGGCGGCAGTTGCCCCAGAGCGGCACTCCCCCCGATCCCTTGCCCAGCCTGACCGGGTTGATGTCCACCTGGACGAGCGGCTTCCCGGTGGGGACGCCGGTGAGCTTCGAGAACCCGACGCCGAGCGTGATCAGGAGATCGGCCTCGTTGACGAGTTCCCGTGCCTGCGTGGACCCGACCGAGCCCAGGATCCCGACGACCCACTCGTTATCCTCCGGGAGGATGCCCTTGGCGCGGTAGGTGGTCAGGATCGGGGCCTGGACCCGTCGCGCGAGGTCGAGCACCAGTTCGCCGTCGTCGTAGGCACCAAACCCGGCGATGACGACGGGATTCTCCGCCGCATCGATCGTCTCGATCGCCCTCTGCAGCTGCGCGGCGTCGGGCACGATGTGAAAGTCGGTGATGCAGGTCTCGCGGCGGCAGAACTGCGCATCCAGACGCTGCTTCTGGACGTCGTTCGGGACCGAGAGCTGGGCCACACCCCGCTCTACGATCGCCGTCTTCAGCGCCTGGGTGAGCAGGAGCACTGCGACGCTCCGCTCGTAGATGGTGTTGTTGAAGACCGTTATCGGGCGGAAGAAGGCGTCCTGGTCGATCTCCTGGATGTTGTAGGGGCCGGTGTACTGCTTCTCCACCTGCCCGTTCAGGGAGAGGACCGCCGCCCCGTCCTCCCGGGCATCGTAGAGGCCCGTGGTCAGATTGGTGGCCCCGGGACCGGCGATGGTGAGACAGACAGCGATCTTCCCCGTGAGTTTGTTGTAGGCGGACGCCGCCATCGCCGCGTTCTCCTCGTGGCGGACCTGGATGTAGCGGATTTTGTCGCTCTTCCGCACCGCATCCACCAGGCCCAGGGAGGAGGAGCCGGGGATGCCGAAGACGAACTCCACGCCCCAGGCCTCCAGTTCCCGGACAAGAACCTCCGAGACGGTCGTCGCCGCCACCGCATGCACCTCCTCCCCGGGGAGGCGCTCGAATGCGTCCTTCTCCGCACCGCAGACCGGGCATCGCCAGTCCTCCGGCAGGTTCTCGAACGTCGTTCCCCGCGGGGTGTCCGTCGCCGGTTCTCCCTGCTCCTCGTCGTAGATGTAGCCGCAGACCGTGCATCGCCATTGAGCCAACCTCATCTCCTCCGTCCCAGCAGACAGGCACATCCAGCTATATAAAAGTCGGTGCAGCACCCGAAAGGGGATGACCGGAAGATCCATTTCGCCCGGCACCCGCCCATGTCGCCGATCGTCGGGCTCCATGCGCCCCAACCGCCTCGCAGACCGAACGCCGGCCCAACCCGGCCGGCGTCCGGCCCGTGGTCGCCAGCGGGCTCCCGGAGGTGGAGCTGATATACCCTGCTCCTTCGTGGCGAGAGCAGAGCGTTGGAGTTCGCGGTCTCATCGAGCCCAGCCATACCGTCGCATAAAAAGCTCCAATTTGACGATAGAATAGCACTGATGACGCTGAACAGCGATGCAGGGGAGAATAGCAGGTCGAAATCGGAAATGCAGAAGAGAAAGTATTTGAATTGGCAGCGGCTCATTCAAAATGAGCCGTCAATGCCGCTATACCATGTCGAGGATGAGAAGGACAGACATATTGCTGCCATCATTCGACTCCTGAACGAAGTGGACGACCATGCAAAGCAGTTAAGGGACCTGCAGAGTGCGAAGAACCGCCATCCCGGCTTTATCATGCAGGATGCCACAGAGATCTTCGAGAAGTGCTTCTTCAAGTGCCAGGTCGCCGAAGACCTGATCAAGCAGGGATATACACGGGCGTTTCTCAAGCGCCAGCACAAGGATGACCTCAACCGTCAGCTCGGGGAGGCGGTGCGGCGGATCCTCGATCGGTCACGGGAGTCGGAGCTCCTGATGCAGGTCCTCCGCGAGCGGTTCGGCATGGATGTGAGCGGTCAATCCTTGGACATCGGGTCTACGTAGCAGCCGGGGTAGTGGCGGGCATGCAGGTGCGTATACCCGATGGCATCGGACAGCAGGAGGACGACGGTGGCGACCGACGTATACCTGAAGTGGGATGGGAAGGACGAAGATACCTTCCAGCGGGAATGGCTGCAGAAGGGGGATTACAACGCCGGCGATATCGGGTACCTCCATGCGCATGGTAACATGGTCAACGAGATCCAGATCCTCCACCGCGTCTTCCCCCCGGCGTACTGGGATGCATTGGAGCCCGTTCCCTACGACTTCGAGCTGAACTGGAGCCGATTGGAGACCTGGGCCCGGGTGTACCTTGCCGCGGCGCTCACAGGGCGGATGATCGATCCGCACCTGGAGGGTGTGCAGGAGCTGTCCGGGTTCTGCGCCCTCCTCTCTGAGTTCCTGCAGGGGCTCGAACAGGATACCGGGATCGACGTCGCCGCCCTCCAGGGAGATTTGAACTACTCCGTGATGTGGCTCAACTCCCTCTACAACTTCTTTCACCTGGGTTTTACGCTCCAGAAGAGCGGCAGGGATCCCCGAGTGTTCATCTGCTGAGTAGGTGTCGGGAGTCCGTCGCCCAGACGCTGCAGGGGCAGCATCCGGTGGGATCGATATAAATTATAAATTAATATTTAAATATTTTCTTATTTTGAATAATTAATATTTGCGTATATTTTCATTTTTTAATAGTTATTACACCTTATCTGGGAATGCAATATATAAATGAGTATTTGAATTTTACTCAAGCTTATATAGTAGGAAAAAACACCTCACGATTAATGGCCGATCCATATTACGATGCTCTAATAGACAGGGTCCAGTCGGTGAAGACGGTGCTGCTGCAGAACTGTGCAGTTGCAGAGTCTGGCGGCGGCGGGGGCTTTGGCGGAACCCCGGCGACCGTGCAGAATGCCGACGTCGAGTCTGCCCGCCGCTTCAAGAGGGCAGTCGACGAGGCCCGGTCAGAGGATAGCCACATCCGGATGCCGGCGGAGCGAAAGCATCTGGGAACCAACGGCAGGGTCCTGGAGAGTACGCTCGATGAACTGAACAATGCTATCGAGGACGGCAGGATCGCCTTCCGTAACCTCATCATCCTCTCCAACGCTACGTTCGCCGTGGGACTCGCACTCCTGCTCCTGGCAGCGATATCGGGAATAATCCTTCAGAATGCGACCCTGTCGCTGATATTCGGTATCTTCGGCATATTCGCCGTCATCACCATCTTCGTCATGAAACCGAATGTGGAGATCCAGCGCGCCCTCTCCAACCTTATGCAGGCCCAGACGGTCTTTCTGGACTTCTACAACCAGCTGCACGTCTGGGCACCCAACATGGAGGAGGCGGGCAGCATGGAGGACAAACGCCAGGCAAGCCAGGCCCTGCACGACTCTACCACGTTTGCCCTAAAGGCGCTGAAGGAGTACGTAGAACCGGGGGAGAAGGTGCGCTGACCGGAACCCGGGGCAGCAGAGGGGCGATCGGCACTCCCCTTTCCATCCCCTCCGCAAGACCGCGTATGCGGCGGGATAGAAAAAAGATGCATCCGCGCTGATTCGGCATTATTCAGCCCGTACAAGACGGTTTAGCACGCAGAGCCAATTCGATAAGACCTTAATAGTAGCAATAGCATTTTTAATAGACGGCGATGGTAGAGTTATTGGGTATAGAGATTCTGTTCATTTGACACCTTCCACCTTTCCACCCCCGGGGAGATGAGCCATCGTCGTCACAATACTTATTGTGGCACGGTAAAATTACTATTTCGCAAGGCAGCACTGCAGGCAAAAGCATCTCGCAGGTGCAGGACCGGTTCTCCGCCGGCAGCCTACACGACATGCCTTCGCCCGCGCTCCGCTCCTGGCCTGGTCGCCGCCCGGGCAGGCCTGGCAGGAACGGCAGGTTCGCGGCAGGCATCCTGTCCCGGGGAAGACTGCAGTTCTTGATACGCCTCCGCCAACAATAGCACCGGTGTACCTGTATGGCAGCAGACCAGATCCCCATCGGCATGTTCTCGCGGGTCACGCAGCTCACCCAGAAAGCGCTCCGACTCTACGATGAGCGGGGGCTGCTCGTGCCGGCGATAAAGGACATCTGCAGCGGTTACCGCTATTACACCTTCGCCCAGATCGAGCGAGCCATCCGTATCCGCAACCTGGCGTGGCTCGGCTTCTCGCTCCACGAGATAGAAGATCTGATGGCGGCGAGAGAGCGCGCCGATCTCGAACGGATTAAAGAGCTCTTCGCAGCCCGGAGGGCAGCCGTCGATGCGGAGATCGAGAGACTGCATGCGGTACGGCAGGTCCTGCAGCACCAGGACCTGAACCTTGAGGTGTTCAGTATGACGATTACAGAGCCCGTCTTGAAAGAGGTACCGCCTCTCCGCGTCGTCAGCAGACGGGAGAAGGGCGTGTACGGGATCACCATCGGAAAGCTCATCGGCGAACTCTGTGCGTTCTTTGCGCCGCCGAACGGCCGACAGACCTCTGTCAGGGCGGTCGGACCGGTGATGACGATCTACCACGATATGGAGTACAAGGAGGAGGATGCGGACATCGAGGTCGCGATCCCGGTGGCCGGCCGGGTCGCCGTAGAGGATCCCCCGCTGGAGGTGCGGAACCTGCCCGGCGGCACGTTCGTCTCTGCAGTCTATACCGGGCCCTACCCGGGCATCGGGCGGGCGCGCCAGCAGATCTACGGCTACATCCTGGAGCACGAGTATACGCTGCACGGTCCGTCGCGAGAGCTCTACCTCAACGACCCCGCCCTCGTCCCCGCGGATCAGCTGATGACCGAGATCCAGTACCCCGTCCTGCCGTCCTGACAGGACACGCACTATTCCCCTCTCCATGACCCTTCCCGCTGCTCGAGGAGATGCGGATAAGAGTCCCGGGCACTTTCCCGCCGAATGGATAGCGCTTAAATGGCGAAGGGTCGAGCATTATCAAGAGCCGTGGGGAGTCCAGAGTATGGCGGAACGGATCATCCTGCACGTAGATATGGACAGCTTCTATGCCTCCGTGGAGATGCGGGAGAATACCGCTCTCGCCGGTCGCCCCGTCGTTGTCGGAGCCGATCCGCGGGGCGGGGCGGGAAGAGGGGTGGTCTGCACCTGCTCCTATGCGGCCCGCGCATTCGGGGTCCGCTCCGCGATGCCCATATCGCGAGCGTATGCCCTCTGCCCGCAGGCGGTCTTCCTGCGACCGAACTTCCCCCTGTACGAGCAGGTCTCCGCGAACGTCATGCAGCTCCTGCGGGAGCAGAGCGATCGATTCCAGCAGGTGAGCATCGACGAGGCCTACCTGGATCTCTCGGAGTACGGGAGCTACGCACAGGCGCGGGAGTGCGCCCGCTCCATCCAGGAGGCGATCCGGCAGCAGGAGGGGATCACCGCCTCCATGGGTATCGGCCCCTGCAAGGTGGTAGCCAAGATCGCCTCCGACTTCGAGAAGCCGAACGGCCTCACCCTGGTGGAACCGGTTGTGGTGCGTGAGTTTCTGGCACCGCTGCCCGTCCAGAAGATACCGGGCATCGGCCCGAAGACCGGGCGGGAGCTGAGCCGCCGGGGAGTCCTGACGATCGGCGACCTCGCCGCCTGCGATGTCCAGCAGCTCATCTCCCTCTTCGGGCGGTGGGGTCTCGTCATGCACGACCTCTCCCTCGGCATCGACGAGCGGGAGGTGGAGGAGGGATCGGGGTGCAGGTCGGTCAGCCGGGAGGTCACCTTCGGGCAGGATGTCGCGGATCCTCACGAACTCTACAGGACGCTGGATCTGCTGGCAGAGGATCTCGCCGATACTCTGAAGGACGAAGGGCTCCGGTTCCGCACGCTGACCGTGAAGGTCCGCTACCAGGGCTTCGTCACCCGCACCCGCGCCCGCACGCTGGGGCACAGGACAGAGGACCTCGCCCTGATGCGAAAGGGCGCCCGCGAGCTGCTCGCCAGCCTCCTGGACGGGCGGAAGATACGTCTTCTGGGGCTGCGGCTCTCCTCCCTCAGCGGGGGTTGCGCACGGCAGACGCGCCTCGAGGACTTCGTCCGCTGATCCCGCTGCCAGCGGACGACGGGAGGACGGCCCCGCCTCACCCCTCTACAGCCACAACATTAATCTGGCATCACCCGGCATATGCAGGCCCGATGGGAGAGAGGCGAAGAAGGGAGAGTGGCGGGCATGGCCGGTCCTGAGCGGAGCGTCGCCGACACGGCTGAGCTTCCAGCCTCCCGCGATCGGTCCAACATATACCACCTGGTCGCCATTGAAGGTTTCCAGGACGAGGCCCGGCGGAGGTTCCGGCGGGTGATCAACGAGAACCGGTTGACCGGCTCGGAGATGCGGGAGTGCCGGGAACTGCTTCTCGAGCTGCAGAAGGTCTTCTCCTGGTTCAACAGCCGCGTCACCTACCACCGCATCGCGATGATGCGACTGGTCCCGGAGTCGGAGGCCAAGCAGAAGGCCATCGCGGCGCGGCAGGAGCAGAACCGGTCCCTGCGCTACGTCCACTGGTCCCGCGGACGCTCTCCGTACGAGCGTCCCGAACGGCCGGATTCCGCAGAGAAGAACTTAAAGCCGGATTAGCTGCTGTCGTAGCGCTGAATGCGGACGGTCGGACGACCTCCCGCGATCTCGACGACCGAAGATACTATCGGCTCCGCCTTCAGCACACAGGGAAGAGATCCGGCCCGCCGGAGAGCGGAACCCGGCGATCGGCCAGAGACTCGAGATCGCCTCCCGCTTCCGTTCCATCACCAAAGGTATATGCCATAGCGGGTGGAAAATCAATGCGGTATGGACGGATTCATCGCGCTCTCACTCGTACTCATCGCATGCATCGTCCTCCTCGTGATCGGGATCATCCTGCGGAAGCCCTGGGAGATGAGCGAGGACAACCCCGGTGACTACTGGGTGGGCACGGGAATCGCCCTCGGGACCGCGGGCGGTCTGGCGCTGGGGCTCGCTGCGGGATACGTCCTGGAGAACATTGCCGTCGGCGTCTCCCTCGGCCCGGCGATGGGCGCGGGAATCGGCATCGTCCTCGGGGTGCTCCTGAAGTCCAGATACGCGTCCCTGCACCGCAGGCTGAACCCGGCGGAGCAGAATCTGCGGAGATGGCTGATGATCGCGTCCCTGCTCCTGCTGCTCGCGGTCATCCTCGCCCTGATGGGGCTCTTCGTCGGGCAGGTGCTGGAAGTATCCTGAACCGGGACGCTTCTTCCTGGCGGATCGCTATCGTTTCGATGGCCTCTTCCTCGGGATAGGGAGGGCCGTAGCTCCCCTGTATCCCAAAGCTGGAGCTGTCGCATATACGCCATCCTTCCCCGGCGATCCTCGTTTCTCGGGGTATCGTGGAGGGAGGGTGCACCTCACACCCTCTAGTGTTGAGGGCCTGTTCTTCTCAATGACCTCATATGGACGATGCGCCCGCATGGTGCATCGCAGCTCAGGCCTTATCGAGCCTGCGCTCCGACGAGGTTCGGGCATGGCACGGACGATCCGGATATCGTTGTCCGGAAGGTTGAATCCCAACCTCGTCCCGATCCGGCGAACCTGCATCGGGTATCGGCGGAACAGGGCCGCCAGAACTCCGGGGGCATCGGGGCACCTCTTCTCATCCCCTCCCAGGGGCAGGGGGGTCCTCGGGCGAGGGGGGGGTATACAGGTAGTCCACTTCGGTCTGCGCATCGGGGGGCGATATCGGGAAGCTTTTTATAAGGCGCTTCAGGGGGACTGCCCCGTATCTCCCCCCAGATATCCTGGATTCGAATAACTCCAAAAATTTTCGGAGTTTACTAAAACCCTAAATAGATACGGGGCGATACCCATGGGTACGCTACGGAGATAGCACATGAAAAGAAGTTACGTGACGGCAGCGGGCATTCTCGTCCTCTGCCTTGCATCGATCCTCCTCGCCGGGTGCCTGGGAAGCGGGATCGAGACTCCCGAGGGCAACACGACCCCGAAGGAGACCCAGGTCGCGGGGGCGACCTACAGCTTCGACGCCACAAACGATGGCGAGGCCTACTACGTTGGCCTGAACGCGACGATCAAGCTCCGGCTCCCCGAGAACCCGAGCATGGGATACGGGTGGGAGTTCAACACCACGCCCGGTCTGGTCATCACCTCGGACGAGTACACCCCGAATCAGACTGGCGGACAGGTCGTAGGGGCGGGCGGATACCACACCTGGTACATGACGGCGACGGCCGAGGGGATCCAGACGGTCAGCAGCATCTACAAGCGTCCCTGGGAACCGACATTCGGCAACGAGACGACGTTTGCGCTGCATCTCTGGGTGGTCTCCGGCGAGGCCGTACCCTACCGCCTTCTGACCATGGACGCGAACGGATCCACGGTCCAGGTGGAGCCCAACCAGACGTTCCGAATCCTGCTGCCCGAGAATCCGTCCACGGGCTACCAGTGGCAGCTGAGCATCCCCTCGGGGCTGCGCCTGCTGGATCAGGGATTCGTCGAACCTGCGGATCCGATGCCGGGTGCGGGCGGATTCCACTACTGGGACATAACGGCCAACGGGAGCGGCGAGCAGACAATCAGCGGCGTCTACAAGCGTCCCTGGGAGCCGACCTACGGCAACGAGACCCGGTTCGACCTGACCGCCCGTATTGGCTCGAGCCCCGCCTCGCCGAACGGCATGCCGGCCCGATTCAGCGTCTTCACCGCAGAAGATGACGGGAAGACCGTGGAAGTGCCGCTGGAGGATGAGTTTAACCTGCGGCTGCCCGAGAATCCGAGCACCGGCTACGCCTGGAACCTCACCCTGACGTCGGGGCTTGCGATCGTGGCGGATGAGTACATCCCACCGGCCACCTCCGCCCCGATGCTGGGCGCAGGAGGCGTCCACTCCTGGCATATCCGAGCGATAGGGGAGGGAGAGCAGAAGGTCGCTGCCGTCTACAAGCAACCCTTCGACCCGACCTCCGTCGAGGATACCTTCAGCATGAATATCACCGTGACCTGAAGCGGGTATCCCCCGCAGCCCCTTTTGCAGTCTGGAGACCGTGGCACAGCAGAGGGTGCAGATCCGCCCGGGTGCGTGCCGCTCAGCCCCACGTTCACTCAGGAGGAGAGCCGCTCTGGAGACCCGGATCGCCTACATCCCCGGCTCCACCCGAAAGGCAGGTGCCGATGCTGTCCTCGCCGAGTGTGCCGGTCCCATCCGCAGGCCCGGATCTTCCCGGATATAGCATATCTGTCGCGGGGACGATCCTATCACAGACACGTGCACCGCGGAAAAGAGCACATTTCCCGGATACCGGCTGCAGATCGATGTGCGGCGATGCTGATCTAATAACGGGACCCGCAGGTTCGATGCATCGCTACCGGGGGCAACCACAACTTTTATGAATGCCGAGAGAATTACTGTTGCCCTTTTTCGACGAGGGAGGAGGATAGAGCATGATTCGACGTATGACACTTCTTTTTATACTCCTGGTGTGCGGGGGGATCCTGATCAGCGGATGCACCACGGATACGGGAACCACAACCCCGACACCGACGGCGACCACGCCTGCGGGCACGCCCACGCCGACAACGACCCCGGCTCCGGCGGGCGAGACCATTGCTGATATAGTGGGCGGGGATGCACGGTTCGAGACCCTGGCTGCCGCCCTGGAAGCGGCGAACCTGACGGAGACGCTGGACGGGCAAGGTCCCTACACGCTCTTCGCCCCGACGGACGAGGCCTTTGAAGATCTTCCCAATGGTATGGTGGATGTGCTGCTTGCCGATCCCGGTGGCGATCTGCGGAGTGTGCTCCTCTACCATGTCGTCCCGGAAGAAGTTAGAGCGGCGGAGCTGGCGAACCTGACGGCCATCGAGACGATCGAGGGGAGCAACCTGACGGTCAACACCTCCGGGGAGCAAGTGACTGTGGACGGTGCTCTGGTGATCGTCCCGGATATGCAAGCGGAGAATGGCATCATCCACGTCATCGATGCGGTGATGGTGCCGCCCTCGGTCGACATCCCCGTGGATGTCACCCAGACCACTCCAACCTCAATGCCGACGGTCACCCCGACTACCGGGAGAGCGGGCAGCGGTGGGGGTTACTGATCCCTATCCCATGCATCGCCCCATAAAAGGTAGCGCGAGTATTCCGGGTGCCGGACCTATCCCGCAGGGAGCAGCGTGAGAACTCCCATCGCGGCCAGGAGCGTCGCAGCAGCGCTCGCGATGAATCCGAGCATCATGAGCAGTATGGAACGCCGTCGATCCCAGCCCAGGATCCAGATGAGCGGAGGACAGACATAGAGGCCAACTGTCATCACCCCGGGGATGAGCGCATACGGGCCGTACCTCTGGAGCATTCGCGAGCTGCCGTATTTCCGATGGGTTCGATCCACGAATGCGGCAACCCGCGGTGAACGCGCTCCCAGTCCATCCAGAATGCAGAAAGCGATCATGCTGATCGAAAATGCGGTGGATGCCATCACCGTGAGCACATAACCCGGGGGAAGACCGATGGCGAGGCCGACTGCCGCCGCGCCGTACTCGATGGTGAACGTGGCGATGACGAGAGAGAAGGTGAGCGGGACGGAGATGCAACATGTCCAAGACAGGATGAGAGGGAGGCAGATTCCAAAGAAAATAGAGGCAGCTACATTTAGCGGAGAGACTCCTCCGCTCCCGTTGCCTGCAGATGTGTAGTTGAGTGTATCCATCGCCTATTCTGGGCTGCCAGATCGTGCTGATGCCGGGATCGCTCTAACCCCTATCGCCTGCAACCTGAGGTCACTTCCGCATCGCGATGGTGCGCGTGTTCGTGTCGATGAGATACCCCTCTGGATTGTTGAGAAGATCGAGGGCATTGATCTTCATATTGACCAGTTCGTGGTATCCCAGGAGTATGTTCTTGGTATCATTGCCTTCCAGCCAGTAAATCTGCATTCCATCCGCCCTCTGGACTCCCTGAATGATTCTGTGCTGCATACCGGACTGTGGTGCGAAGATACTATATTAAGCATCCGAGAGAAGGCCCAGACATTCGGCCCCAGCCGCCCGCGTAACCCTTCGGAACCCTTCTCCACACTTCCAAAGCTGGCTGTTCCTTTGCCTGGTATCCAGATGCGTGGAAGAACGAAACGGGACCATCTTGAATGGGGAATTGTATAAAAACCTGCGATGCCTCTTTTGACCTTGAGGATGCTGCTATTGCCCGTATCGATGAAGAGGCAGAGAGAATAGCGGCGGGCAGCTCTGGATCCGCCTGGCGATCAACCAGAAGCTCAGGCCTTTGGGCACGCACGAGCTCCATGAAGATCCCTCCAATGAACCACACATGCAGCCGGAGGAGATTTTAGTGCTTCGCGAGCCGGCAGAGAGGCTGCGTACGATCCTCCGCGCAAAAGACGAATCCTGTGGCTCCGCGGGGAGCTGGCCGAACTCCAGGATCGTCTCGAGGAGGGGGCTCATGAATCCTTCTGGGAATGCCTCGGTACTCGAGGAAGACCGCCTTCTCTCCGGGTAGAGGGCAGACAGAGTCCGCGTGATAATCGAGGGATTTTCAGAATCTCATGACCGCCTTCGAGCGGCACGGCGAACAATTCTCCTTCCGATCGTTTCGAGAAAGAGGCGCCAGGACGCGTCATGGCCAGGCCGGTCGACCATTCCGCACGGCCGGGCCCGATCGTAGGTGCGGCTATCACCCTTCTGCTTATTTCGTGATCGATTTTCCCCGTTTGTGGAGAGCGCCTGGTTTTCCAAGCGATCTCAACTGACATCCCGGGGATCCATCAGCACGTTCGTAGAGTCGACAGCCCCCTCTTGTTCAGGATTCGGGATACAGCAGACATTCGAAGAAGATCGGGTCTCATCGTAATGGATGTTCAGGGATATCGTTCCCCTGCACCCGGGGAGGCACCTGCATCCGCCCCGGCCGTAGCAGGAAAAGACCGTAGAGGGTGAAGATCGCCCCGAATGCCGCAGTCTGGACGAGGGACGAGAGCGACTGCGGCGGCACGGCAATGCTGCCCTGGACCAGCAGGCTGTTGAAATTGATCAGGGCGTGCAGGAGGATCGGGGGCCAGATACTTCCCGTACGGACGACGAATGCGGCAAAGGTGATGCCGATCCCCACCGCGGCCAGGCTGTCCACGAGGGTGAATACGGGATCCCAGATCCCGCTCAGAGCGTTGAGGAGATGCGGCAGCCCGAAGAGCAGGGCGGAGAGGATGACGGCCAGGTACAGTCCCGCGGGACGGAGCGCTCGCAGGATCAGCCCGCGGAAGAACGTCTCCTCGGCAAATCCTACGAGGAGCATGAGGACAGCGAAGGTGGCGATGGTCGGGGGATCCGTCACCTCGATGCCCTCCAGAAAGGGCAGGAACGCCACGATCAGGGGCAGCAGGTAGAGCGGGAGATGCTGCAGACCACCCAGGGTCAGAAACCCCGCCTCCTTCCACCAGCCCAGGACGGCGAGGAGGAGGATCGCCACGCCGGAGAGGATGAGGTCGGCGGCGAGGAGCTGTCCGAGCGTGGGGAGGCGGAGCAGGAGCTGCAGGATGCCGGCAAAGACGAGAGTCGCCAGAAAGATCACCCACAGGAGGAAGGCAAACCCGATCGGGCTCTCAGCCGCGATCCGATCCAGCCCGAGCCACGCCATCCCGACTATTCCCCCGTATCGGAGAACCCTCTATGCTCGCGTGCGAGCACGGGCCCTGTTCGCCGCCTCCGCGGGGCGCACTCCTATGTACTCCTGCGCCGATTGACCGCCGAACCCGCTGAAGAGTTATCCTCTGCCCGAATATGTGCATCTGGTCCATAGATAGTTTTGCACTGCGGCGAGAAGGTTCCCCAGGAAGTTCTGCACCAGAATGGCGCCTGGCAGTCCCCGCGCCCATGTATCAAACCGTAGGGCGATGCGTCGTTGCGGCGGGATCGACTGCGTACCGTCCATCGCTGGGGGCCGAACGGTGCCCGAAGACCCGATCGAGGATGCCTCGACGGGCACCGCTTCGCGATAGTGCCCGAACCCTGCAAATGGAAAAACGGGATGGCCGGGACCGCACAGCCCTGCATCCACGGTCAGCAGAAGATTCATCAGGGATTCTTTTAATGCTTCTGCTGCACCCTCTCCGGCTGTGGAGATCGCCGGGGCTCCTGCGCCTTGCAGCGGGATGCGTCGATGGCGGGTTCGGGGAATCCGTCCCAGAGAGCCGACCGTCGCATCGGTTGGTAATACTTTATAAACCCCGGTGGTGAGTGGAAAATATGGCAGGGCGAAAGCGACACAGGATCTGCACCCAGTGCGGCAGCACCACAGAAGCGGTCTACTCGGATGAGGAATGGAAAGGCATGGGGCAGATGTGTGAGGAGTGCTATATCCTGGAGTTCCCCGAGGGGGAGTACGAAGAAGACGATTTGAGCGGTAACGCGGAGGATTGAGCGGAAGATATCCTTTCGGCGTACCCGAATCTTCTACAACAGCCCGCACGACGGACTGCGAAAGTCCAGACAAGGCTGCAAGAACCGCCCTGATTCTATAACCGATCCTTTAAAAATAGTACTGCGATTATCCCATGCCATCATGCGATCTGCGAGGATACTGCCGTTATGATGAATGCGGCAAAGAGGATGGCCGCGATGATCGCGATGACGATGAGGATGATGATCGGTGCAAGAACGGCAAGGATCGCCCGGGTCGTCGACATCTCCTGGAGCTCCCGAATACCGAAGACGAAGAGTACCAGGGTATAGAGCGCTGCCAGGAAGTTGACAATGGGTATCCAGCCAAAGAGCAGCGAAGGCGTGTAGCCGTATGCAACCGCCTTGAGGGTCTCGATGAAGCCTCTTCTGCCCCCGAAGAGGTAGACGAAGATATGGAGGATGATACCCAGGATGAACAGCCCGATGATGCCCCCGACGATGGAGGCAACGAATGCGCCTATGAGGAATACGCCCGAGGCGGAGGGCATGGGAAATCCGGGTATCTCCGGTTGCGGTATCACAGCGCTGACGATGGTGGATAGGAGGGCATAGACGACGAGGAGGATGATATAGTAGATGAATGCATCCTGGAATGTATCCCCTTTCGCCTTAGAGAAGCTCTCCACGGGACTCAAGAGGAATCCTTTGATCTTATCGATGATATCGTCCATCATGCGGAATAATTCTGGCGATCAGGATATATGCCTTATCATATCCCCTTTGCGATATCGGGGCAGAATCATCTGCTCCAGGAAGCATTCAGGACGATATAATCGGGATTCAATGAGACGCCCAACCTCGGGCTTTAGTACAAGAAACAGGACGAGCTGAATGCGGCATGCGTGAATGGGATGCCAGGGGCGACCGGATGGAAGGGATTCTGGCTCTGAACCGGCGCGACGCATGCCCCAAGGAGATGGCAGCTGCCGGGCAGCTGCCGGGCATTGGGAGCCTTCGCTGTTACCAGACCTCGGGATAGGCCATGTCGGTGTAGATGTCCTCGAGATGGTTCTTGTGGCCCCGCTCCATCTTCGCCAGCTCCTGGAACATCCTCTGCTGCTCCGCATCGGTGCTGGCGTTGGCGAGCTGGGTGTACATCTGCATCGCATCCAGCTCCTTCTTCATGGCGAGCACGAGCCCGTCCAGGGGCTTCATGTCGGGCGAGAGCTGCGGCTCTCCGACCGTCTCGACGACGCGGTAATCTTTCGTCTCCGAGAACGCCAGCTGGCGGGGCTCCTTGGCGAGAAGGCTCTGCAGGAACTCGCGGTGTTTGGTCTCTTCGCCGGCGAGATCGTTGAAGATCCTCTTCAGGTTCTGGTCCTTCACTCGATCCGACACATTCCGGTAGAAGGTGTAGGACTCGACCTCGCGGTCAATCGCCTTCGAGAGAATGGATCGGTACTCTTCGGGTTTCATGTGACATACCTCCTGTCAGGAGTTCTAAAGGCTCAGGATCTATATAAGGGAATCGTGATTCTGAATGACATGGCAGGACAACATATTCCGAACCTGTTCTAAACGAGCTGCGCCAGGACACCTGGACCGTGTTCATGCGTGCCAGTCCGATCCTGGCAGCACCGTGACAATCCGCACATGCTGCCATAGCGGGCGTTCTTCCCCATGAACACCAGTGCCCCTATCGAATCTCCGAATTGTCCGGGAGTCGCTCGGATGGGCAGGGCGGATCCATCAATCCGTGCATCCCATCAACGGCACTGGTGCGGGCGCCTATCCGCCGTCTGGGTACCGCGAGGGCGCATGAAAATAGTGAGGTATTTATAACACTATGTTATACATTTCTAACAATATGTGGCATAAAACTAACATCGGCCTCGGCATGATGGAACGGCGATACGCCCTCTGGTTCGTCCTGGGATTGGGGCTGCTCGCCGCCGGAATCGTCAGTACGGTCGCGATCCCCATCGGGGAAGGGAGCACCGGTGTCCTGATCACCGCCGGTATCATCATGCTGGTCGTTACGTCCGCAAAACTGCTAAAAACCGGCGAGGGGCCGCAGCAGGACGAACGGACGCGGAGGATCGGCGCCTGGGGGCTCTCCTACTCCTGGTTCACCACGTTCCTGCTCCTGTTCGTCCTCTTCTGGATCGACTACCTGGAGCTGCTCCGCCTGGATGCACGGGCGGTGCTGCTCGTGGTGGCAATGGCAATGGCACTCTCCGCACGCCTCTTCCAGTGGCACTTCTTCTCCAAGGGGGACGTGGAATGAGCGTGATCGAGGTGCAGGATCTAACGAAGGCCTTCGGAGGTAAAAGGGTCCTGAACGGCCTCCGCTTCAGCGTCGAGAAGGGGGACGTATTCGGATTTTTGGGCCCCAACGGCGCCGGCAAGACCACCACGATGCGCATCCTCCTCGGGCTCCTCTCGCCGACCGCAGGCGTTGCCCGCGTGCTGGGCGACCGGCTCGCGGATCATGGCGAGCTCCGCAGGCGGGTGGGCGTACTGCTCGAGAACAACGGTCTGTACGACCGCCTCTCCGCCTACGAGAACCTGGAGTACTACGCCGGTCTCTACGGCGTGGACAGCCCTGCAGAACGGATCGAGGAGATGCTGGAGTTCACCGCCCTGGCCGACCGCAGCACCGATATGGTGGGCACGTTCTCTGCGGGGATGAAACGGAAGCTGGGGCTCGCCCGCGCGATCATCCACGAGCCCGAGATCCTCTTTTTAGACGAACCCACCTCCGGGCTGGATCCCGAGGCGCAGATCCTGGTGCGGGAGCTCATCCTCCGCCTCTCGAAGCAGGAGAACATGACCGTATTCATGAGCTCCCACAACCTCGACGAGGTCCAGCGGGTCTGCTCCCGGGTCGCCATCCTCCAGGGAGGTACCATCCAGGCGTTCGACACGATGGACAACCTGCAGGCCCGCTCGGGACGCCCGCAGTTCGAGATCCGCCTCGCCGATCCGGCACAGGGCCCGCAGGCGGTGCAGGTTCTGGAGCGGATGCCGCAGGTGGAGAAGAGCTGGAGTGCGGATGGCCGTATCCTGCTGGCGCTCGCCCCCGGCACGCCCTCGGCACCGCTGCTTTCGGCCCTGATCGGGCACGGGATTGGGGTGGAGGAGGCGCGAAAGGTCGCCCGCACGCTCGAGGAGATCTACCTGGGCGTCGTGCAGCAGGGGGAGGTGCCGGCATGAACGGCATCCTGATCGTGGCAAAAAAGGAGATGCGGCAGATCCTGCAGAGCCGCAACGTGCTTGCCACCGCGATTCTGTTCGTGATCATCTTCGGGGGGATGTCGGCATCCTCCGCTATCGCCCGCGAGGGGACCGGGCAGCTCCTGGATCAGCTTGGGTTCTCCCTGGTGCTCATGCTCGGGATCCTCATGGGCTACATCTTCTCCGGCCAGGCGTTCCTGCGGGAGAAGCAGGGCGGCGTGATCGAGACGCTCCTCTGCAGCCCCCTCTCCCTGAGGGAGATCTGGCTCGGGAAGGTGATAGGGGTGACAGTGCCGGCCTATGGCCTCACGCTCCTTGCGGCCGCCCTGATCGTCGGGATGGCCAACCTGCTCTCGACGGCGACCCTGCTGCCCTCCGCGCCCGTGCTCGTGCACCTCGTAACCGCCGTCCCGACCTTCATCGCGGCCGCGGTGGGGCTGCTCGGATTCGGGCAGCTCCTCCTCGGGCTGCGCGAGAACCAGTTCCTCAACTTCGCCATCATCTTCGCGCTGGTCTTCATGATCAGCATCACGCAGGGAGTTCTCGGGGCGGGCTTCGTCGTCTCCTGGAGTGTGGTGGGCGGGACGTTCGTCCTTGGGATATTCCTGCTCCTCCTCACCCGCTGGCTGACGCGGTTCCTCGACCGGGAGCGGATCGTGCTGACGATCCCGTGAGGTGGGCAGCGATGAAGACACGCATCCGGGAATTGCGGGCGCGCCACGACCTGACGCAAGAGGAGCTGGCGAAGAGGGTGGGGGTCCGGCGGGAGACGATCGTCTTCCTGGAGAAGGGGACCTACAACCCCTCCTTAAAGCTCGCTTATGCGGTCGCCCGGGCGCTGGACACCACGATCGAGGACCTGTTCATCTTCGAGGATTAAAAAGAGAAGAATCGGGTACCCCGGGAGACTGCCCGATCCACATTTTCCCCTGAATTTTTTGCGATGCTCGACACCGGCCGTAAAAAACCGGTCTTCTCTCTGTGCAATTTAGCCGTGTGGACTGTGAGACTAACGAATCCGAACCGTTGACGGCGGGCTAGGGCACGGGGTATAGCCTATCGTACCAAGGGGGAGAGGGTTTTTGAAGGGGGAGGGGGGGTACGCCCCCACCCCCGCGGTCCGATACCTTCCAAGGGAGGTGGATCGTGCGCGTCCTTGTGTTCCATCCCAAGTACGAAGGCCTATTCACCGTGATACAAAAAAGGATACGGTCAGATGACCGCCCGTGGATAGGACGTCGCTGCAGTGCGAAGCCTCCCATCCATCGGCTTCTCTAAAGAGCCGGAATCTTCCGGTCCTATCGCACCAGTTGGGAGGGCAAGAGATCCATCCCCGTCCTGGAAATACCGTGCGAATATGGGACGGGATCGAACGTTGATTCGGATCCGGGACAATACCGAAGACTCATCTCGGATACGACCTCCCGTGCCGTCCGGGATAATTATACCCGCGTCGTGATCCTATTATCTGTTATCAAGTCGCAGATCTATGCGAACAGCGGATTTCAAGGCCCTTCCCGCAGTCAATAGGAGGTAGTAGTGTGGCGGAAGCGATAGCTGTTGAGAATCTCACCCGAACGTTCGGGGCGATCACGGCGGTGGACGATATCACGTTCAGCGTCGAAGCCGGCGAAGTCTTCGGCGTGCTGGGCCCCAACGGCGCCGGCAAGACCACCCTGATCCGCCTGATGAACGGGATCCTGACGCCCACTGCCGGGAGTGCTCGCCTATTCGGGAAGGATGCAGCAGCAGAGGGGGCACAGGTTCGCGGAATGTGCGGGGTGCTCACCGAGACACCGTCGCACTACGAACGGCTCACGGCACGGCGGAACCTCGCCTTCTACGCAACGGTCTACGGTATCCCCGAGGGCGAGGTGCGGGAGCGCATCGAACGGTCCCTGCAGGCATTCGGGCTCCAGGATAGAGGGGACGACCGCGTGGGCGGATTCTCCACGGGGATGAAGCAGCGGCTCGCCCTCGCTCGCGCCCTCATCCACGAGCCCCCGCTGCTCTTCCTGGACGAACCCACCTCCGGGCTGGATCCGGAGGCAGCACGGCAGGTTGATGCGATGATCGCAGAACTTGCCCGCAGCGAGGGGCGGACGGTCTTCCTCTCCACCCATAACCTCCACGAGGCCGAAGCCCTCTGCGACCGGGTCGCCCTGCTGAACCGCGGGCGGATCCTGGCGGTGGGAACCATCCGGGAGCTCACCCAGCGGATCTGGCAGGTGCAGCCGCTCGATATCGAGCTCCTCTCCCCGCCGCCGCCAGCGGTCGCCGAGGCGCTCGCGGGCATCGACGGCGTCACGGTGCTCTCGCGGGGAGATACGGCGATCAGCCTGCAGGTCGACAGGAGAGAGACGATACCGGAGGTCGTCGCCTCGATCGTGCGGAACGGTGGCGCGATCCTCCAGGCGAAGTCCCGCGAGTACTCCCTGGAGGAGATCTACTTCGAGATCCAGCAGAGGGGGAGGAGCGGATGAACTGGCGCAGCATCCGGGCTCTCGCCGCCAAGGATCTGGAGGAGGTGCGCAGGAACCGCATCGCGATTGCCGGGGCGGCGGTGCTCTTCGTCGTCTTTGCCGTCGTCTTCCCCCTCCTCTTCAGCGGACTGCTCACCGGGCCCGCTGTGGCAGAGGACGCATCCACCGAGGAGTTTACCGATCTCGTTCCGCCGCCGCTGCTGCCGCTGGTAGAGGACCTGACTCCGGCCCAGCTGCCCATCGTGCTCTTCCTCGGTTACCTGTTCGCACCGCTCTTTCTGGTGATCCCCCTGATGGTCGCCAGCGTCATTGCCGCAGAGGCGTTCGTCGGAGAGAAGGAGCGGAGGACGCTGGAGCCTCTCCTCTATACCCCGATGACGGATCTGGAGCTCTTCACGGCCAAGGTGCTCGCCGCCATCGTCCCCGGGGTGCTGTATGCCTGGGCGAGCTTTGCCGTCTACACGATGGTGGTGAACGCCGCCACCTGGCAGGTCATGGGACGGATCTGGTTCCCGACGGTGATATGGTGGCCTCTGATGCTCCTCCTCACGCCGGCGATTGCGCTCCTCGGCGTCGCCGTCACGGTTCTCATCTCGGCGAAGGTGAACACCTTCATGGAGGCCTACCAGGCATCGAGTGCGCTTGTCATCGTTCTGGTCCTTCTGCTCTTCGGGCAGATGGCCGGCATCCTCTTCCTATCGCCGGCGGTGCAGGCAGTCATCGGAGCGGGAATCCTCCTCCTGGATCTGCTCCTGATCCGCATCGGCACGCGGATCTTCTCCCGCAGCGAACTGATCGCCCGCGTGTAGAGTAAGACCGCAGGATGTCTGGAGGGGATCTGACGCGAGGAGGCCTCAGATCTTCAGGGTATCCTCCTCCCGATCGGAGGATGCGCCCCGCTGCTGCGGCACCACGCTCTCAATGCGGGAGAGGAGCCCTTCGACCCTCCCGTCGTTGAAGAGGGCTTGGAATCCGAGATATTCCCGCCGATTCAGGATCAGCACACCCTTCCGCTTCATCGGGCGCCCATCCGCCCCTCTCGGATTGATCTCGACTGCCAGGGAAGCGGAGCGGCTCTGTGTGGGGGGGAGCCGCAGCAGAGATACCCCCGGGACCGAGCTCTTCTTGCGCTCCCAGTCGCCGCCACGCTCCACGAATTCCGTCAGGATCTCTGTCATGTCCATGGAAGAGACCTCGCGGTTCCGGCATATAAGGTGCCTGCCGAGCGGCGTGAAAGAGAACCGTTAGCGAACGGTCCGGCGACCGGTCCGTGTGTTGCCGTGCTGGATGGCTCACCGGATACATCTCCCGAGACACCGCCACGAGGAGGACCGGGCCCCATTGGGGAACCCTCACTATTATAATTGGCCAGAGCAACACTGTTTTAATGAACAGGAGCGGCAGGGGCTGTGGATACGGCCTGAGGCAGTGTACTGGAGATCCCGAAGAGGGTGCTGTGACAGAATCCCGCGGGGGAGATCCCGATGCCAGGTAGATCACGGGCAGCGGCGCTCCAGGAGTGGCCCTGGCTCCTGGCGATTGTTGCTGCCACCCTTGCCGCCTTCACCCTGAACATCTACGGTCTGCTCTATGGCATCACCATCGTCCTGCCCCACCTCATCTACCTGCCGATCGTGATCGCTGCCTACCGCTTCCCGCGGTGGGGGGTTCCCTTCGCCATCCTGCTGGGCACGGCGTACCTGGGCATCGTCTACGCGGTAGGTGACGTAGCTGCAGCCGCGCTCGTATCGGCTGCGAGCCGGGCCGTCGTCTTTGTCGCCATCGGCGCCGTGGTAGCGTACCTCTCCCTGCACCTGAAGGAGCAGGAGGAGCGCTACCGCGGACTCTTTGAGAACTCCGAGGCGGGATCGTTCCTGGTGCGGCTCGAGGAAGGGGAGTGGCGGATCGAGGAGGCGAACCAGCGCGGAGCCGAACTCCTCGGATACACGCAAGAGCAGCTGGCCGGAAGACCGATCGCGGAATTCTGGGGCGACAGGGAGGGGGCAGCACGACTCTTCGACCGCATCGCACGGGAGAAGCAGGTCTCCGACCAGGAAGCCACGCTGGTGCGGGCGGATGGGAGAGAGGTCCAGTCTCTCCTCTCCGCCGGCACCCTATCCAGCGGGCGGCTGATCCTCACCCTGGCGGATATCACGGAGCGGAAGATTGCCGAAGATGCCCTCCACGCGGCAAACGAGAAGCTCAACCTTCTGGGGAGCCTGACGCGGAGCGATCTTCTGGCATCGGTCAACCGTATCTCGGAGACGCTGGAGGGCGGGGAGCGGCAGTTCACGGAGACTGCGATGCTGCACTTCATCCACACCCTCCAGGATCTCGCACGTTCGCTACAGAGGCGCATCGAACTCACGCGGGACTACCAGGATCTGGGGAGAGAGCCCCCCGCGTGGCAGTACGCCCAGGGGCTGATCCGGAAGGAGGCGGAGAGCCTCGACTTGAAGGGGATCTCCCTCCGCCCCTGGGTGGAGCGGCTGGAGGTCTACGCCGACAGTATGCTGGGAAAGGTGTTCCACAACCTCCTCGACGACTCCGTGCGGCACGGCAGGACCGTCTCGGAGATCGTCATCACGTACCACCGCACCGACGATGGTCTCGACCTCTACTACGAGGATGACGGGATCGGCATCCCGGATGCCAGCAAGAAGGCGATCTTCGAGCACCGATCGGATGGCCCCTCCGGATTCGGGTTATTTTTGAGCCGCGAGATCCTGGGAATTACCGGTATGGAGATCGAGGAGTGCGGAGAGCACGGCAAAGGTGCGCGATTCGTGATCCATATTCCTGCAGAAAGCTACCGAATCATGTGAGGGGGAGAGATCGTGCACTACAGAAAGATACTGGTTCCAACGGACTTCTCGGAGTCCGCGCGGAGGATCGTGGAGTCCATCCACGAAGTCCCCGACGTGGAGGAGGTGATCCTCGCGCACATCCTCGCCGCCACGCCCTACGCATCCCGATCCTGGATGGAAGGTGACGGTTCGCCCCTGGATGCGATCTATACCGAGCTCCGCCCGCTGCAGCAGCACCTCGAAGGGAAGGGGATCCGGGTGACCACGATCGTGGAGACGATCGGGGATGCCGATGTGCAGGGTGCAATCGTCTCCCTCGCGGAGCGGGAGCATGTCGACCTGATCGCGATGGCGCCCCGCGGACAGGAGTACAGCGGCGGCTTTCTCATGGGATCTGTCTCCGGCAACGTCTTCCGGAACGCCAGGAAGGACATCCTGATCGTCCCGCCCGCATCCCTCGTTGGGGACGGGAAGCGAGGGCTCTTCTCGGCCGTACTTATACCGACCGACTTCTCGGAACCCTCCCTCGCCATGATCCGCAGCCTGGGGGGGAGGCAGGGTATCGGGTCGGTTGTCCTGCTGCATGTGGTGAGCGACGAGGAGCGGACCGACCTCCAGAAGCTGCGCGCAGAGGCGGCCGATAAGAGACTGGAGCAGCTGGCGGCGGACCTGGAGAGAGGCGGGATCCGGGCTGCGTTCGTCGTCCGCAGTGGAAAAGCGGCAGTCGTCATCCTGGGGGTCGCTGCGGAGGAGGACGTCTCCCTGATCCTGATGTCCCGCGTGGGGCGGATGGACTCCATTCGCAACCTGCCCCTCGGCTCCGTGACCGCGGATGTGGCGAAGGCTGCGCGGAGACCGATGCTGGTCCCCTTTGTGCCCGTGGCGATGGAGGTCGCTACCAGGGAACTCCGGCGGGAGGAGTTCTCCCTGGCGGATGAGATCTGGCTGGACTACCACCAGACCAAGGCGGATCCCGAACAGGACCGGATCTTCGGGGTGTTCGTCGACACCACGCTGGTCTCGGTCGCCCGCTGCAAACGGCATCCCGACGGCTACGAGGTCGATGCCATCTTCACCCCGCCGCAGTACCGTGGCCACGGCTACGCGAACAGGGCGGTTGGGGCGCTGGTGGAGGCCTGCCACCATGATACGCTCTACATGCACTCGGTGCTGAACCTGGTCGACTTCTACAGGAAGTTCGGGTTCGAGCCGATTCACGAGACCGAACTCCCGCCGACCATCAAAGCGCGGTTCGGATTTGCCATGGGGGCGCTCGAGGGGGCCAACGTCCGCCCGATGCGGAGGCTGCCCCGCCATCCGTACTGTTAGCCCTGCAGAGGAGGACCATGCCACTCCTGGATATTCCCTCTCCTTCCACGCATCCCGAAGAATTGAAAACGATCGCGACGATCTGCGACCGCCTCCGGGGAGCCCGGACGCAGGGGGAACTCGGCATGCTGATTGCCCGTGCAGTGACGGGCTACTCCCTCCCCGATCTCCAGCGGATCGGGGGAAGGCTGAAGCGGGAGATCGATCGCCTTCCCTCTCCCTATCGCAAAGCGGTCCGCCCCTATCTGACAGAGCAGCTCTTTGGCAGCCATCACACACTCCTCACCCTGTACCGCGCAGGAGCCTTCCACAGGATGGCCTCGCCCCTGGCAGACGGAGACGCTGCCACGGCCTACTGGAGAATGGTTCCGGCCGGCTGTCTCTCCTGGGATCGTGCCGAGAGAAACCCGGATCTGCGGAGTCCGCGACTCCGTTTTTTCTACTACCTGGTCTGTGGTTTCCTGATGTTTGTCAGGGACAGCCCGGGGCATCCGGTGGGAATGCCCTTTCCCGGAGGGTTCCGCGTAGAGGAGCGGAACCACTCGTACTACTGTCCTATCCGCGACAAGGAAAAGGCTGTGGGGTTCTCCATCTGCAACTTCTGCCCCGCGAGGCAGAGCGATGTGCCCTGAAAAGGGTGGGCGCGATCGCCGCGGCAGCGTAATCCACAGTTCTGGAGCCCAGATGGATCCAAACATTTTTTTGAGGCGGTTCAAGAGTACTGGCATATGAAGATTCTGGTTGCCTACGCCACGCGGGCCGGCTCCACCGCCGAGATCGCGGACGCCGTCGGGAAGGCGCTGGAGGATGCGGCAATGGAGGTGGATGTGCGGAACATCGCGGAGATCACGGCTCTCGAGCCCTACGATGCGGTGGTGATCGGATCGCCGCTCTATATGGGCAAGGTGCTCCGCGAGGTCTCCCCCTTCGTCCAGCGGCATCGCATACCATTATCGGGACTCCCTGTCGCCGCCTTCGTCGTCGGCACCAGCATGGTCGATCGGGAGGAGAGGTTCCGCGAGCAGGCGAGGACGATCATGGCAGTGGCGCTGATGCCGATACGCGCCCGGGAGATCGGCGTCTTTGCAGGCGCCCTCCATCCCGACAGGATCTCAAGCGGAGAGAAAGCGGTCGTCAAACTCGTCAAGGCCCCGTATGGAGACTTTCGCGACTGGGATGCGATCCGGGCCTGGGCGGGCCGTCTCCCCGAGATACTGCGGGAATGACACCGGATCTTCTGGCTCTGTCGTAATCCTTATCTAAGGGAGAGCGTGCTCCGGGAGGTCTGGCATCTTCGGAAGAGGGGGCGAGGCCTCTCCCGGTCCCTCACCCCCTCGTGCGATAGCCCGGATAGGGAGAGGCTCACAGACCCATATGGGCTTATCGCACCAAAGGGGGAGGGAGGGTTCT
>JAXDAH010000200.1:0-3990 GCA_034679905.1 Methanomicrobiales archaeon
CGACATCGCCGATCTCTTCGAGAGGATTCGGAAGGGAAAACTGGTTTTCCACTACGAGACCGCCCGCATGCGAAAGGACGGGTCGATCATCCAGGTATCCCTGTCGTTATCTCCCATCCGCGATCGGGAGGGGAGGCTGATCGGTGCGTCCACGATCGCACGGAACATAACGCAGCGAAAAAAGGCTGAAGAGACGATACGGCGTGCCAGTGCCTATAACCGCAGCCTGATCGAGGCGAGCCTGGATCCCCTCGTCACCATCAACCCCGCCGGGAAGATCAGCGACGTGAATCATGCGACCGTGAGAGTCACCGGCGTGCCGCGGGGCGAACTCATCGGCACCGATTTTTCGGATTACTTCATCGATCCGGCGAGGGCCAAAGCCGGCTACGAGAAGGTGTTCCGGGACGGTTCGGTGACCGACTACGACCTCAAGATCCGCCATCGGGACGGTCATATCACGCCGGTCCTCTACAACGCGACGGTGTACCGAGACGAACTGAGGGATATCGCGGGTGTCTTCGCGGCGGCACGGGATATCACCGAGCAGAAGAGAGCTGAAGAGACGATCCGGCGTGCATACGCCTACAACCGCAGCCTGATCGAGGCGAGCCTGGACCCCCTCGTTACCATCAGCCCCGAGGGGACGATCACGGACGTGAATGCCGCGACAGTCCGGGTGACAGGATGCAGCCGGGCAGATCTGATCGGGACGGACTTCTCTGGATATTTCACCGACCCGGCGAGAGCGAAAGCAGGCTACGAGCAGGTGTTCCGAGACGGCTCCGTGACCGATTACGAGCTCTGGATCCGCCACAGGAGCGGGCGGACCACGCCGGTCCTCTACAACGCAACGGTCTTCCGGGACGAGTCGGGAGGCTTTACAGAAGTGTTTGCCGCCGCTCGGGACATAACCGAGCGGAAACGGGCAGAGGAGGCGCTCCAGGCGGCGATTGCGTATAACCGGGGTCTGATCGAGGCGAGTCTGGACCCCCTGGTCACCATCAGCGCGGACGGGACGATCAAGGATGTCAACGAGGCAACCGTACAGGTTACCGGTTATACACGGGAAGAACTGATCGGCACGGACTTCTCGAGGTACTTCACCGAGCCCGGGCAGGCGAAGGCGGGCTACGAGCGGGTGTTCCGGGACGGCCAGGTAACCAACTACGAACTGGGGATTCGCCACCGGGACGGCCATGTGACGCCTGTGGTATACAATGCATCCGTCTTCCGGGATGCGTCGGGCCGCGTCGAGGGCGTCTTTGCCGCAGCCCGCGATGTCACCGAACAGAAACGGGCGGAGGGGGCGCTGATGAAGGCGTATACCAGGCTCGACGACCGGGTCAAGGAGCGGACAGCCGAGCTGGCCCGGATCAACATATACCTCCAGAACGAGATTGCGGAGCGCATGCGGGCGGAGGAGGCGCTGAAGGACTACGCCGAGAACCTCAAACGGTCCAACGAGGACTTAGAAAGGTTCGCCTACATCTCCAGCCACGACCTGCAGGAACCCCTGCGGGCGATCGTGAGTTACACCCAGTTGATGGAGCGCCGGTACAAAGGCAAGCTGGACAGCGACGCTGACGAGTTCATCGATTACATCGTCCATGGCGGGAAGCGGATGCAGGCCCTCATCCAGGATCTCCTGGAGTTCTCCCGGGTCAATACGAGAGGGACCACGCTCCGCCCCACGAATGCCACGACGGTCGTACAGAATGCGCTGGGGTTTCTCCACTCCCAACTACAGGAGAGCGGGGCAGAGATACTGGTCGAATCCCTCCCGATGGTGATCGCCGATCCCATCCAGCTCCAGCAGGTCTTCCAGAACCTGATCGGGAACGCCGTCAAGTTCCATAATCCCGATGCCCCGCCCGTAATTCGTATATCGGGCCAGAGGAAAGATGGGATGGTGGAGTTCGCGGTGGCGGATAACGGGATCGGGATCGAGCCCCAGTACTTCGACCGCATCTTCATCATCTTCCAGCGGCTGCACGGCGATGACAAGTACGCGGGAACGGGGATCGGACTGGCTCTCGTGAAACGCATCATCAACCGCCACGGCGGACGGATCTGGGTGGAGTCGGAGCCGGAGAAGGGATCGACCTTTCACTTCACGCTACCGGCGGTGGAGGGGGATTGAGAGGCAATGCCGTGACGATTCTAACCTGCACCCGTTTCAGCGGATTTAGTCCTCCTCATTTCATCCGTCTCGACGTACGGGATCGTCGCAGGCTCCGCCAGGAGTTCTTCCGATACCCGGAGGCGATGCGGCGAACAATTCTACCCTTTCCCGCCATAATGCCCGATGCAGCTGATCCCGACTCGATGTGGGCGGAGCCCGGGGTACACAGTCTGCAGTATCGCAGGAATTTAGCCGCACGAGAATCGGGTGAGATTGGAGCCAAAGATCGGTGGTCAAATACATTGCATTGACATCTGTAGAAATAAAGTAATTTTTTATACCGCTTCGGTTAATCCTTCCGGTAGCCCGAGAAGGGGGATAACCATGATTTTACTTCAAAAACGGTCGTTAATGGTAATTCTCATTGTATGCTTCACATTGGGGACGGGGATCGTGAGTGCAGGCACGCAGGTAGTTGCCGCTGCCACGGAGCGGGATCCATGCACGGCGTTCCGGCTGTCTGCAGATGATGCTGAACCGGAATATGGCCGGGCCGTCGCCATCGACGGGAATCTGGTGGCAGTAGGGGCCGGCGGGGATGGCGCTGTCGGGGCGGTCTACCTCTACAAACGGCAGGGGATGCAGTATGTCCTTGAGGCGACACTGGTTTTTCCTGATGATATCCCCGACACCTGCCCGGGAGACTTCGAAACCTGCCCGGAGTTCGGGAGAACTGTCGCGATTCAGGGCAACACGGTCTTCGTCGGAGCCCGCTTTGCACCGGTTGACAGTCTCAAGGCCGGGGCCGTCTATGTGTTCCGGAAGCAGGGAGATGCGTGGGAGTATGTGGACAAGATCGTCTCTCCCGCTCCGGAGGCAGGCGACAATTTCGGCCGCGCTCTTGCCGTTCAGGGCAACCTCCTGG
Source organism: Methanomicrobiales archaeon (assembly GCA_034679905.1). GTDB lineage: Archaea > Halobacteriota > Methanomicrobia > Methanomicrobiales > JACTUA01 > JASEFH01. Next base: position 3,051 of record JAXDAH010000200.1, read on the forward strand.
TAGTGACGGCCAGGAAGTCGAGTCTCGAAGAGGGATCGGCTTACGTGTTTGACTATACGGGTGGCAGCTGGATCCCGCAGGAAGAGCTCGCGGCAAGCGATCAAGCGCCCGGGGCGTACTTCGGTCAATCCGTTGCGATTCAGGGGGATTACATTGCAATCGGAGCTCGCAATGCCGATCCGGACGGTGCCGGCGGATTCTACCTCTTCCGCCGATCCGGAGATGCATGGGTCGAGGTCGCCAAGGTAACGCCGCCGGATGGAAGAACTGACGATCAGTACGGTTTCGCGATCGCGATCGCCGGTGACACGATCGTGGTGAGCGCCCGCAGAGCCGATCCCGCAGGCTTGAAGAATGCCGGTGAGGTCTATGTCTACTCCATACAGAGCGGATCCGTTCTACCGATGGCCAGGCTCACTGCGAGCGACGCGAGCGCCGGCGATGAGTTCGGCCAGTCGGTAGCAATTGCCGGAGACGTCATCGCGGTGGGTGCATGGAAGGACGACGCTGCACGGGGTTCCATCTACCTCTTCCGACGGATGGGCAATCAGTGGATAGAGATCGACAGGATAACCGCATCCGATGGAGTAGCCAAAGACGAATTCGGGTATTCGCTATCGGCCTCTGGAAATCGCCTGGTGACAGGCGCCCACAAAGCGGATTCGGGGGCCGGAGCGGCGTACGTCGTCCCGCTGAAGTCATAAGAAAAAGTCAGTGCTGCTACGGACAGGAGGGTTCGAGAAGCCGGGCAGGTCGAGTGCCGATACACTTTCGGTTCCACCTTCTCCCGTACATATACGGGAGGGAGGTAGCAGGTTGTCCCGAAGATCCTTCTGCACCTCCCATGTAAACTTCCGCAGCCTGTCTATGGTCCCTGGAACGTGTAGGTCGTCCCCACCGTGTTCAGGATGAAGTTTTCCGGAAAAGCAGCTGCGAATTT
>JAXDAH010000201.1:0-8530 GCA_034679905.1 Methanomicrobiales archaeon
CCTGATTGCCCCGCCCCAACCAGGCCAATCGAATTATGCCCCTCCCCGCCCCGCGGGGGTGGGGGCGGCCCGGACGGGGCCGCGGGCAGGGGAGTATCGGACAATCGACAGATTATCCTGCACGTCAGAGGACTTTTTCCACAGAGCCCCCTTCATTACCATTGCTATAGAATCCTGCAGGGGAAGCTCGATCGTTTTCAACGGATCCGCTCGCGCCAGCTAGCACCGAAAGCGATCGGACGCGTTCGCTTCTGCAGTCCAAGAATATATCGCATACAGTGTCATGAAATTGCCGGGACCTGCATCTCCTGCATATCGTACCGGCGGGGGGAGGTTCGGAGGGGGTACGCCCCCTCCCCTATCTAGATCCCCTCTCCTATCCAGTGCGATTACCCCCTACATATGAACAGCAGGAGCATTCGAGCTCCAGGCACTCCAGCCTGACCGGATAGGGAAACCTTGATGGTAGGGGAGGCCCTCCCCTCCACACATGACCGTGGTCACAGTCGATCTGCCGCAGGATGTCTGGTCGGAGGTCCAGGCGCTGGTCGCCGAGGGATTGTACCGGGATCCCGAACAGGCGGGCGTATCCCTGGTGCGAAGAGGGCTCTCCCTGCAGCGAGGACCGGAGCGCCCGGGGCTACCCCCTTCGCCTCTACCCCCGACGTCTCCGCCGGGCCGGCCTCCCGGGCGGTGGCCGGAGCACCTCGAGTGAGAGGGCAGCAGCGCCCTGCGCCGGACCTGCCGGGATGCACCCCCCGGCTGCGGAATCCCGCGGGGGGGGTTCGCCGACACGCCCACATACTCGGAGGGATCATACTGCACAGCCATCCGGGGGAGAGCTGGCGATATCTTCTATACCTTTTCTGTGCATACATTTCCGGGAGCAATTCAGGAAACAACAGCCCGGTGGACAGACATGGCTTTTGAAGACATTCTAACAACGATCGTCGAGCAGGGGACGGAGAGCATCTCGCAGGAGTGGATGGACGACATCGAGAAGGAGTACGGCCGGGTTCCGCTCATCTTCCGGCGGATGGCCGAACGGCCCGAAGTGCTCATCTCCCATCTTCTCTACAAGGGAGCGATATCCCGCACGAGCAGCATCGAGCCGAAGTACGTGGAACTGATCAGCCTTGCCGTCGGATCCGCCCTCAAGTGCCCCCACTGCGTGGAGTACCACATGCAGGCGGCGATGCGGAAAGGAGCGACCCGCGAGGAGATCCTGGAGGTGGTTCTGATCGCCGGTCTGCTGGCCAATGCGGCCATCCTGGCCAATGCCTACCGCATTATCGACAACGTGGAGAAGTGCACCGCCTGCGATATCGATACCAATCACGTGGGGCTCAAGGAGCCCAGATGATGGCTCCATCGTGATCCCCATCGAGGTTGACGGCTTTCTGGTATACGCCGGGGAGGGATCTCCGCCTGACCCATCGTGCGATAGAGAGGCTCCTGCATTCCCCGTCCTCTACGGACCTATCACATCAATCCCGTCCCCTCTCCGAGGGGACGGGGGGCAGCCCGCAACGGGCCGCGGGGAGAATCCATACTATATATGGATTATACGCGGGATATGTGCAATAATTCGCCGGAGAGCGTCTTGAGCACGCATCATCGCCCCTCCTTTTGCGCCGCGCAATCTCCGGCACCTGTCGTGCTCCCCGCAGCCGTACCAGGAGTGCGGGCTCGACTGCGGGTGCGAACGGGATCATGAACCAGGAGCGGGGGCAGAAAGCATTTCCTGCTGCGGTAGAGAATAGGTACCCTATGCCCTCGAGGATTGGCGTCGGAGTACTCGTCCTGGTTCTGGTCCTGGCATCAGGGTGCCTCCAGGATGGAGCGGTGGGGGACGTGCAGTCCCGGTCGGATGTCAAGATCGCGATAAGCGGCGTGGATGCTGATGCAGCGCCGGGCCTCGGATGCTACTGGACGGCGCACGGATACGTGTACAACAGTGGAACCGAAAACCGTACGGATATCGAAGTCCAGACGAGCCTGGTTCACGCCCGGACTGGCAACATCGTGGATGCGAAATCGATCGCCATTGCCCGGCTGGCGCCAGGGGAGTCGCGGTCCTTCGATCTGAAGCTGGACGGCGAGTGCGGCGAGCCCTACCGGGTCGATGCCGTGGTATTTGCTACATAGCACCGCTGACGGCTCCCCCCCGATCCGGAAGCGCCAGGAATGTCCTCTTCCCCATGTGCACTCTTCTCTCCGTCTCGTCCTCCGGTCCATCGGCGATCCTGTTCGGTGCCGATCGACGGATTGCCCAACCGTGCGGAAGGCGGGAAAAAGAGAAACGGAAGCGGATGCCTGGTTCATGGATGCACCAGTAAGTTTCAATGCCCGGGAGAACAGACGTTCCCGTATGTGCCATGGGCTCTTTTCGGCCGGTTCCGGACCCTCTATCCCGATGCCGGGATCTCGCGATTCGGCGCGGGAGGTACGGATTGAGCGGTGCCGCAACGGGACCGCAAGCGGTCCGGCGATCGGGAGAACGGATATTCCAGAGGATGCGCGATGAGACAGTGGATGCTGGGTTTCGGGATGGGCCTGCTCGTTCTTGGCTGCGGACTGCTCTTTTTGCAGGGATTCGGGGCGCTGTCTGGTGAAACGCTGCCCACGGCGGACAGGGAGGTTATCTACCAGGTATCCACCATTGACGCCCTCATGGAGGGGGAGTACGACGGGCTGGTCCCCCTGCGGGAGCTGAGCGGACACGGCGATTTTGGGATAGGGACGTTCGAAGCCCTGGACGGGGAGATGGTCGTCTTCAACGGCACCTGCTACCAAGTGAAAGGGGACGGAAGAGCATATGTCGCGGACCCGTCTGTCGGCATACCGTTTGCGGCGGTGACCTTCTTCGATACAGATATCGAGATTCCGGTCGCGGGAGGATCCAACTTCAGCGAATTTACCGCTGCCCTGGATCGGAGCCTTCCATCGAAGTCTGCCTTCTACGCGATCCGGATGGACGGAGTGTTCCCCTCCATGACGGTGCGCAGCGTGGACGCCCAGCAGGAACCCTATCCCCGGCTTGCAGAGGCGCTCGAGTTCCAGAAGGTCTATGAGCACAGCAATATATCCGGGTCGCTTGTTGGATTGTACGCGCCTCCGAATGTGGGCGGGCTGAACGTGCCCGGCTACCACCTCCACTTCATCAGCGAGGACAGAAGTACGGGCGGACACGTGCTGGCGTTCGTTGCCCCTGAAGGCGCCGCAGAACTGGACACAACAGCGGAACTCCATGTGATCTTCAAGGAAGACGCAAAAGTCGCCGACCAGAGCACAAATCTCACGGATGAGCTGGAGCGTGCCGAGAAGCAGCGGTGATACCCCCGGGCGGGTCCGCGCTGCGGGATAAGATGCGGAGGATGGACGGAGGTGGTGGTATGGCTTCACGGCGACCGGGCATCGGGCGAGAGCTGCGTATGGTCGTAACGAGTATCCCGAAGAGTGAGGAACTGGCAGTGCGGGCGATAGACTCCATGCGGGCGGACAGGACGGTGTAAGGTGGAGTACCGGGTCTCCATTGCCCGCTGTTCCGACTACCGGGACAATGCGATCGGCCAAGCGGTCCTGCAGACACTGGAGCCGCTCGGGGGATTGGAGCGGTTCGTGAAGAAGGGGGATCGTGTTCTCTTGAAACTGAACCTGCTCTCCCCCCGTACCCCGGATGCGGCGGTCACCACGCATCCGGCCCTGGTACGGGCCGTAGTGCGATTGGTGCAGGAGCTCGGCGCCACCCCGGTCGTGGGAGACTCGCCGGGTGGACGCGGCACGGTCTCGTCCTACGCCCACGTCCTTCGAACGACGGGGATCCAGTCGGTGATCGACGAGACGGGCTGCGAGTCTGCCTGCTTCGATGCTGCATCCACGGTCATCTCCCTGGAGCAGTCGAGAACGTTCAAGAGATTGCCCGTGGCGGATGCAGCGCTCGATGCCGATGTGGTGATCGGTCTGCCCAAGCTGAAGACCCACCAGCTGACCCTTCTCACGGGTGCCGTGAAGCTCCTCTACGGATACCTGCCCGGGGTGACAAAGGCGGAGTATCACCTCCACGCCGGCGACAGCGTCGAGCGCTTCGCCGAACTCCTCCTCGACCTGTATTCGGCTGTACCTCCGGCCCTCAACATCATGGATGCCGTGGTGGGTATGGAGGGAAACGGTCCGTCGAACGGGAACCCGCGCCGGATCGGGCTTCTTCTGGCAAGCCCGAGCGGTCCGGCGCTCGACTTCGTGGCTGCGTCGATCCTCGGATTCGATCCGCTCTCCATTCCCACGGTGCGGCAGGCAGCCCTGCGGGGGATCGGCCCCGGCTCCCTTGCCGACGTCCGACTCGCGGGGGAGGATCCCGTCTCCGTCGCGGTTCCCGACTTCAAAAAGGCGGACGCTTCGTTCCTGGGCCGGGTCCCTCCGGAGCTGTTGCACGTCGCCCGCTGGTTTCTGGCCGCCAGACCGTTCGTGCGCGAGGAGTCCTGCATCCGCTGCGGCGCCTGTGCGCAGAACTGTCCGCCCTCTGCCATCCGCTGGCGGGCGGGGAAACCCGCCATCGACTACCGCTCGTGCATCCGCTGCTACTGCTGCCAGGAGCTCTGTCCCGCGGATGCGATCGGGATCAAGCGCCCGTTTGTCCGTTGGTTCGTCCGCTAGGCATGCGAAACGCTTTTCATGCAGAACCGCCGTTGCTCCCCCCCGGAGAAGCGCTTCCCGGGGATATGGAGGAGAGTCGTATGGTAGATATTCGTGTATCAACCGAGGCTTTTGCTCCCGGCGGGAGGATACCCCGTGAGCATACCTGCGAAGGTCAGGACGTATCGCCGCCGATCGCCTGGAGCAACGTACCCGACGGGGTTCGGAGCCTCCTGCTCATCGTCGAGGATGTGGACGCTCCCCGCGGCTTCTTCACCCACTGGCTGATCTTCAACCTGCCGCCGGATGTGCGCCGGCTTGATGAGCACGTGCCCCGGCAGCAGAGACTATCAGACGGGAGCATCCAAGGGAGAAACGACTTCGGCACCGTGGGGTATCGAGGACCCTGTCCGCCACCCGGCAAACCGCATCGCTTCTACTTCCGGGTATATGCCCTGGATACCGTGCTGGATCTGGCGGGGAACGAAGGGAGAGCCAGGTTCCTGCGGGCAATGGAGGGGCACGTTCTTGCCCGCGGAGAGGTGATGGGGACCTATAGCCAGAGCAGGTAGAAGGATCCGTCGGGGATCTGCCGGAAGAAGATCCTGTCTCTTAAATAATCTCCCCGAATAGCCCCGATAGAGCTTCTACACACACCTATCCGGAGCTGACTGTGCCATGAATTAACGGTGTGCACAGAGATCGCCTCTACCATCCGGATAGTATCGATTCCGAAGGTGTTGGTATCAGCTGAACTCCTATCAATCATTTCAGGTGCATAAAAGAGATTGGATAAGGGATAGGGATTCAGAAGAATCCTGTACTTGCACGCCTTCGTTCGGATATGTTCGTCTGATTGCGGGTAACCACGACAACTCCGCCTGCTCCCCGCTCAACGGTCACGTTATCAGCGGTGGTATTCGTTCGGACGACTCCTACAGCGACACCTGACGTCGTACCGCCGGTTGCATTGCCCCTGGTAGTATTGCCAGTGGTAATATTTCCGCCTGACTGGAGTCCTTCAGGAATCAGCACCTGGTCGATGGCGTAAATAATGCCGTTGCTCGCGTTGAACGTGTCGGATACGGATACGTTATCGTTCAGCGTCATCCCGCCCAGGAGTCCGCTGCTGATGGTGATCGTCTCTCCCCCGAGGGTTGTCACGTTCTCCATATCGATAAGTTCGTCTTCGGTATGCTCGCCCTCAACGACGTGGTTGAGCAGCAGGGTATTGAGACTCTCCTCATCGGCCAGGACGCTGTCGAGCGTCTCGTTCGGCACCTGGTCAAACGCATCGTCTGTCGGGGCGAAAACCGTGAACGGACCGCCTTCACTCAGGGTGTCTGTCAGATTCGCGGCCTCTACCGCGAACAGGAGCGTTGAGAATTGTTCTTCGCCCTGCAGTACCTCTACGATCGACTGCTGGGCTCCCGGCGTTTGATTCGCACCGGGCGTCTGCGTTGCGCCAGGGGTCGCCGTTGCTCCAGGAGACATGGTTACCCCGGGTGTCTCAGTTACCCCGAGGGTCTGTGTTGCCCCGGGGGTCGGGGTCGTGCTGACATTGGTGAGATCTTCTACAGTACAGCCTGCACTGAGAAGCAGCACCACGACCAGCACCCCTAACGCGAGTCCCGTCTTCTTGATCATATCTGCCCTCCTCCCCTTATTACGAGGGGTCGCGAGCGTATCGTACAATCACATATATATTCTTTTGCCCCCTTCCAACGGTGTAATTCAGTAAAAACGAATTCTTCCGTGCTGTTCGGCGAAAGGGAGCGGTGCCATTGGCTTTCAGATGCCTTCCACTATGCACCCTCAAGCCTTCACGAGGCATTGAGATGGAATCTGGGTATACCTCCTGGCCTACATCCATCACTGTGAAAAGGTACGAATCGAGAATCCGTGCCCCCCCGAAACCTCACGATGGGGATTGGTTTTTAACGGGATCCGGATAGGAGAAATGCATGGACAGGTTGCTTACACGCACGCTGGGCAGGAGCAGCCGGGAGGTCACGGCAGTCGGGCTCGGGGGAGAGGGGGTTCTCCGAACCTATGGACGATCCGCGATGGCGACTGCCGTCATCGAGGAGGCGATCGGCCAGGGGATCACCTACTTCGATTCGGCTCGTGCGTATGCCGGCAGCGAGGAGTACTACGGGCGGATCTGGTCCCGGAGCGCGGATGTCCGCGGAAGGATCTTCCAGACCAGCAAGTCCGCCGCCCGTACTCGGAGCGGTGCGGAGGCGGATCTCCAGCAGACGTTCGAGCGGATGAAGGTGGATCGCCTGGATCTCTGGCAGATCCACGATGTGAGGAACCGCGACGATATCCAGAGCATCGAAGGTCCGGGAGGGGCTCTGGAGGCGTTCGAGCATGCCCGGGATGACGGGCGGTGCACGTTCATCGGCGTCAGCGGCCACGAGGATCCCTCGGTGCTGACGCATGCCGTGGAGCACTGGCCCGTGGATACGGTGCTGCTGCCGGTGAATCCCATCGAGGGGATTTTGGGCGGATTCCTGGACGTCACGCTTCCGGCGGCAAAAGATCGGGGTATCGCGGTGATCGGGATGAAGATGCTCGGCGCCGGATACTACATCGATCGAAACGCCGGGATACCGCCGGAGCTCTTAATCCGCTATGCACTCTCGCAGGGGATCGATGTGGGGATCGTGGGATGCTCGCACCCGGATGAGGTGAAGACGCTTGCTGCTGCGGCACGGGACTATAGTCCCCTCCCCGAGGTCGAACAGCATGAACTGCTCGATCGCTACCGCCCGTATGTGCGGCAGATGGCATTTTACCGCCGTGTGCTCTGAATCACGATCCCCACCTCATCCTGACAGGAGCTGCAGGCAGCGACGATGCCCCTGCCTCTCCCGATAAAAAGCATACAGTTCATTTAGCTTCACGCCGTTATATTGATATATCGCAACGGAAGGTTCCGCGTTCCGTGAAGAGGAGGGCTGCAGCAGTTGAAGACCCTGTTCGACGGCGGGGATGCATCTGTATGGATCCGGAAAGGGTTCGATCTCATGCAGGTGGGCAAATTCGGGGAAGCGGTGGAGGCCTTCTCGCGAGCTATCGAGCTCGACCCGCGGAGCAGCCGGGCATACCATGGGAAGGGCAGGGCGCTTGCACACCTGGATCTGCACGTCGAGGCCCTGGAGTGCTTCGAGCAGGCGATCGTCGCCGATCCCGACCACGCGGATGCGTGGTACCAGCGGGCACTCTCTCTGGCCGCGCTGGGAAGGCACGAACAGGCAGTCCTCTGCTTTGACAAGACCCTGAAGTCCGAACGGGGGGATCCCTTCGTCTGGTACCGCCGCGGGCTCAGCCTGGAGGCCCAGGGCAACTATCGGGACGCCCTGGACTGCTACGAAGAGGCCCTGACGATCCGAACCGTCTTTGAGATAAAGGAGAGACGGAACCGGCTGCTCGAAGAGATAAAGAGGAGTGCGGTGGGGAAATAGGGAGATCCTGGCGGGGTTGGCGCCCTGTAAAACTCAGGGTGATCGGGTACCATGCACCACCGAGGCCCCAAGAATAGAGTGTCGCACTCGTCAGTCCCCCGTTCTGGCAGCGCGATATCCCCTATCCAACGGTTCATCCACTAATCAGTAATCTCTGGAAAAGGGCATTGAGGCGGGGATGTCAACAGGATCCGACTTCTGCAATCCCCTTACCCGCTTCTTTCACAACGATGGGGGAGGGGGCCTCTATTACGTGTGTGGATGGTCAGGAGAGCATGATGCGGATTACCGGCGATGGCGGCGAACCAGGAGGGTGAGCCCTCCTCTTTCTGGCGCATCAGCCTGCAGATATGGGTGATATATCTGCTGTTGTGGGTGGTCGGGCCTGCATATCCCTGCTCTAAAGGATTAGCCAGGGATGTATC
>JAXDAH010000202.1:0-22588 GCA_034679905.1 Methanomicrobiales archaeon
GGATCTGCGGTACAAGGCGAACATGATCGAGGTGAGCACGCCCGATGTCGTGGTGTCGCCGTTTCTGGAGCGTGCGGAGAAGAGCGCCGAGAAGGCCGAGAAGAGCCCGGTCGAACAGCTGCTCCAGACCGCCGAGCCGAACACCAGGATCGAACCGAGCCGGGTGGCGATCACCTCCATTGCCGGCATCATCGCACTCACGGGGCTCTTCTTGAACAACGCCACGCTCATCATCGGTGCGATGCTTCTCTCGCCTATCCTGGCACCCATCTCTGCCTTTGCCATCTTCGTCGCGCACGGCGATATGCGGGATGCGCTGCGGAGCATCGGGCTCCTCCTGGTCCTCCTCGGGTCTGTCGTTGCCGTCTCGTTCGTGACCACCATGGTCATCTACCCCACGCTCGCCCCACCTATCACCCCCGAGATCACCATACGGACCGTGACCAACCCGATCTACATCCTGATGGCCGTGCTCCTGGGTTTCGCCACCATTCTAGCCATCCAGAGGGGCCTGCTGGAGGTGATCGCCGGGGTTGCGGTGGCGGTAGCGCTCATCCCCCCGACCGTGGTGACCGGGATCTACCTCTTCGTCGATCCCTTCCTCGCCCTCCGATCCCTCCTGCTTGTCCTGGAGAATCTCGTGGGGCTGCTGGCCGGCACGCTGGTGGCCACTGTAGTCCTGCGGATCGCACCGAGGACGCAGGATCAGAGGGGGATCGCCAGGGGCGTTCTGATCCGGGTCTCGGCGGTGCTGGCTATCCTGCTGACCATCATCGTCGTTCTGGCGATCCTCGTGTAGTCTGCGCTCCGGCACACCGGAAGGTTCCCCGACCGCGAGCGGATCCTATCCCTGCAGGGTAGCAGGAAGTGGCAGAGGTGGCGCAGACCATCCCGGCGTTTGGGGGCACTCGGGCCTTCAGCTGCATTGCCCGGCGTCCGGACCTCTCCGCCCTCGATGCTGCCAGGGTAGCGTCCGCTGCTACATGCAACCCGCATGTCGCCCGCTCGGGATCATCGCATGGTGGATCTACGGGGCTCTCGGCCTCTTCCTCTGCTGCTGCCCGCGCATCTGCAGGCTTCTCCACCGTTTGAGGGCGAATGCGGCCAGGACAGCGATGAAGAGGCCGTTGAAGATCAGTGGAATCGCGATGCCATCGAAATCTGTCCCGATGAGGTTGGCATGGACGATCGCCAGGAAGAGGGCAACGACCATCAGGGCATGGACAGGTCGCCAGTACCTCGGGACCTGCCTCCGCAGAAGTACTGCCACCACGGCGACATAGATGAGGATGAGGGCCGGCCTTCCGGCGTTCGTCCAGAAACCCGTCCAGGAGGTCAGCGTGGGGATAAATACCCGGGGATTCGCGATGAGGAGGGCCAGTGCGATCGGGTGCACCGTCACCGCGGCGAGCCCGAAGGCGGCGAAGCGATGGTGCAAAAAAAGGAACGGGCGCCCGAAGAGCTGGTAGACCTCGCGGAGAAAGGGTGTCATGATGGCGGCGATCGAGAGGGCCAGGAAACCGTAGAGCGCGAAGAGCCGCACGAGCAGGCGGAGGGGATCGGCGGGCACCCCCGGGAGAAGGGCCAGCACCGTGACGGCGGCGAAGAGGAGAAGGATCGCCGCCGCGAGAATGTACCCGTTCCTGGTCAGGGGCATGGGAGATACCTTGAATCCTGACTATATGAACCTTTACCCGATAGGGAGGGCCGGCGGAACGTCCTGAGGGGACGCCATCGAGGGTACAACCTGCAGATCGCCCTCCGGATCCCTCCCGGCAGGGGTCCCGATCGCGAACCCTGCTGGCGGCTAAACCCCGTCTTCGCCGGCGGCAGCGCTGTTCAGGCAGAATGCCACCTCGCTCCAGGCCTTCTCCAGGAGACCGCGGTAGTACAGGAGATCGACGGAATCGGCATCCCAGGGCGTATCCACCAGCCACCGCTCTGCATCGCGCACGACGTAGCCCAGATCCATGCCGGCTGCGATCTCGATACCGCAGCGGCCGTAAGCCCGGACAGCCGCGGTCTCCAGGCTGTTCCGAGCATAGTCCAGCCGGTTGATGCGGCGGCGGATGACCAGCTCCCCGGGCTCCGCGCGGGCGAGCCCCCGGGCATGGCGGCGATAGATCTCCTCCGCCCGTTCGCGAAGCGCTGCGAGTCCCGTCCGGTCTGCCGCATTCCCCAGGACCTGCAGCACCTCCTGCTGCATCCTCCGCACGTACTCGGGCGCATCCCCCCGTCGGGCCATGACCCCCCGCAGCTTCACGGAGCCACCGGCGAGCCGTCCGAAGTAGCGGTTATAGGCGCCGTAGCCGTCCTGCATCGGCAGGAAGACGATCCAGTCGTATAGCTCCGCCTCGGCGGGGAGTCCGGTCTCCTCCTCGACCGCTGCCTGCAGCGCCCCGATATCCCCCCCCTGCACCCAGAGGCAGTCCACGATGCCGTGCACCACGGCAAATCCCATCGTCTCCGCGATCCGCTTGGTGTGGAGCAGCACCTCGCGGGCATGGCGGGTGATGCTCTCGTGCACCTCGATCCGGCCGAACTTGGCGTTCTTGTAGCCGGTATACCCAAAACAGGTGACGAGCATCCACTTGAGGATGGCGTCCATGGAGGCGTACCGCGGATCCTGCCGCTTCTGCCGCTTGGTCGAGCGCCGGAGCGCAAGAAGGGGGCGGAGCACCTCGGGGAGGAAGCCATCCCGTGCCGTCGATCCCAGCGTCTCGGGGGAGAGGTTGTGCTTCACGATCAGGGAGGGGTAGAGCGAGGTGAAGTCCAGCTCGCCGACGTCTTCGTACAGCCCGGCCCGCGGCTGGAGAATCAGCCCGCCGCGGTCCCCCGCCCGGAGCTCCCGGAACCGCCTCACCTTCTCGGCATCGCTCTTCCGGAAGGGGACTGCAATTCCCCTCCGCACCGCCTCGTAGATCTCGTAGGCGGATATCAGGGTGCCGGGGGTGACGTGGGCGGCAAGGCTGGGAGGCAGTGCGGTGAGGCGGGAGGCGAGCAGGATGCCTGCCAGCCCCCCCTCGCGGTAGGTGAAACTCCGCGCGGTGTCCACCAGGATTCGTCCATCCGGCAGATCGCCCCCGCTCTTGTACTCCCTCCGCCCGTAGCTCCAGTAGGAGCGGTCGGCAAGCTCCCGAAACTCTCCGCTCCGGCTGAGTGCCATCTCCAGGTCGTACTCGTCCGCCCTGCGGCGGATGTGTCGGAGCCAGGCGGCGGCATCGGGAAGGAGGATCACGTCCGGATCCACGGATGCCAGGATCGAGGCGAGGTCGGAGAGGATGCGTCGTTCGCCTCCTTCGATGCGCTTCCCCCCGATGCTGACGGCGGCGATCTCCCTGTCGCGGTGCGGGTCGCCGTGCACGCGGATCGCGAGCTCGGTGAGGGGTACGGGGAAATCCATGGAGAAGCGGGAATCCTCCGGGTAGCTGCAGGGGAATAGCCCCCGTTCGGCGAGGAACCGCTGGTCGGGGCGCACGTCCACGTTATAGAGCTCGGCGCTGAATCGTGTCTGCGCCTCGATGGCGAGGGCGACAGATCGCCCGGCGCCGACGCGGTATCCCTGCCTGCACCCGTACACCGTGCGGAACGTGCACGCCTCCACGGGATAGCGGCTCTCCAGTGCATCGATCAGCTCGCAGTGGGGGGCGGGGTCCGCAAGATGGAGGTAGAAGGAAGGGGTATAGTCCGCCTGCACCCTCCGCACGCGGCTGTCATCCTTGACCCAGAGATCGACGGCGCCGCGGTAGCAGGAGTCAAGGATCCACATCCGGTTCCTCCACCGCCTTCAAGAGTTCGATGAGCACGGAGAAGAGCGCCGCTTCCAGGGGGTCGTCGAAACCGTAGAATGCCTCGGCTGTGTGCCGCCGGGCGAGGTCGGCGAGCCGCTCGGCATACGGGCGGTCTTCGGTCCGCAGCCCTCTGGCCGCCCTCGCCCAGCGTGCGGCGGTATCCTTCGCCCCCATCCGCACCGAGATGAAACTCCTGCCCAGTCTGTTCGCCCCCTTCAAGCCGCGGCACAGCCTTAACCAATACAATACGTGAGCGGATTCGCTGCGAGCCCGTATAAGGGGAGAGGTGCGGGCGGTGCGAAAGTGGGGGGGAGGGAGAGCCAGGTTCGATAACGCCGGCCCCCTCGGAGGGCCGAGAGGGAGGGGGGACCGGGCCCGAGGAGTCTGCCGCCGTCTCCGCCGCAGCCCGATCCCTGGACTTCTCTGTCCCGATCCTGCAAAAAGGGTGATCACTTCCCCGAATCAGCGAAAGCCCTAAATAAGAACGGCGCCTGAAGGGCAGTCATGACTGCGAAAGATGCCATCGCACTCCTCCTGCAGGTGCTCGGCAGGTACCCCGATGTTCGGCAGGAGGATCTGGATGCCCTGAAGGGCTATCCGGAGACGAAGGGTATCGTCGAGAGCCTCTCGAGCGGGACCGTGGAGGATCTTACCGTTGAGGACTTCGAGCGGGTGGCAGACAGTGGAACCTTTCTGTTCAGCGGCGGGGCCGCCATCCTGAACTACGGGATCGACCACAGGGACCGCTCCTTTCTGAAACTGGGCATCGATCTCCTGGAGAGGAGCCGGGAGTACCTGGAGCCCGACCTGGAGTATGCACGGTCGCTGGCAGCGGAGGGGAGCGGTCGCGTCACGCTCGCCGAGCTCGGGGTGGATCCGCGGGGGAACCTGATGAGTGCTGCCACCCTGAACGACCGGGCGAGAAAGGAGGGATTCTCGGAGAAGACGGAGGAGTACGTCCTGACCCTGCTGAACGAGGCGATTGTGCGGTATATGCTTGCGGATATGGATGTGGACAGCCTGGAGAACTTCAGGTGCGCCGCCGAACTCTCCGAGCGGGCACGGAACGAGGGGCTGATACCGAACTCGCCTCTCTATGCCAGGGCATTGATGAACGAGGCCAATGCCCGCCAGATGATCGCGGGTCTCGGGGTCGAGGAGGAGGCGAACTTCAATCGGGCGGTGGAGCTCTACAGGCGGGCACGGGACGAGGGGCTGCAGCAGGGTGCGCCGGAGTACCCGCGCAGCCTGATCGCCGAGGCGGATACGCTCATACGGATGGCCGATCTCTGCCTGGATCCGGGCGAGAATATCCGCAGCGCGCAGGAGCTCTATCGGGCGGCAGAGAAGCACGAGAGTCTAACCGACGGCGAGCGGGCGAAGATCTACCGGATGCTCCAGTTGAGGGTGCCGGAGGGTGCATCCGCCCGATGAGTCCTGTGAAGGGGCTACGCGGACAGCCCGGAGGTCTGCGGGCGAGAAGGAACCTGGTGCTTCCGGAAATCGGCAGGGGACGGTGCCGGGTACTTCCCCATTGTACACTTTTTGGGCGGTGATCACACCCTGAGCTGAAATTTTCCTGCAGCAGTTCGAGTTACTCCTGATTCTTCTGAGAGACGGATGCCTCTTGGTTCGGATTTTCAAGAGCGATAGGACGGGCGTTGCGGGGTTCGGATCGCAGAGCGCAGTCTCCTCGCGGGCCCGCGAGCGGATCTGCACCGTATCCTGGGATAGGCCACAGGTGTTCTTCGGGATCCCGTGAAAATAATGGTCCCACGTTGTCATTTTAACCATGGATTCCCTGGGATCTTGCAGGGATAGACACGTTGCGGTGCGATAGGATCGGCGGGGGTAGAGCGGTTGACATGTAGGGGTATTTTACTATCGGATCCGATACAGCTCAGTCTCTTGCAGATCACGATGCGGGAGAATTCGAATCCAGGCTAGGTCCTGTCGTACCGTGGGGGATGAGGTACGGGGGAGGGGGGCGCTCCCCCCATTAATGCGATAGAATTAATATCGGGGGCAGGGATGTGAAGATCACTACGGCCAGGTCTGGATTGCCTCCTCCCGGATTCGTGAAAAGTCCATCGGGCATGGGGGGACAGTGACTATTATTACCGAGATGAGGGGCATCCCTCGCCCTCTAATCCACAATGGAATGCATCGGGCGCCGGGAAAAAGGAGTGACGGACCCCACCCAAAGCGGCGAGCCTCTTCCAGCAAGAGGGTAGCGGTGATAGACCTGGACTGCCATCGGCACGGACAGCAGTTCGCATACAGATACGAGCAAGTCTGAAAGAACCGCTCTGTAGAAAAGCCCGCCGGCGCGCACTTAGGATATTCTGTCTATCGTCCGATACTCCCCTCCTCGCGGCCCGTTCCGAGCCGCCCCCCCCCTCTCGGAGGGGCGTGGCATAGTACGATAGACCGTATGGATTGGTGAGTACCGATGACGGAGAAACCTGTCTCTCGCACGAGAGGGTAGGATGGGGTGAGACCCTCCCCGGAGAATACCGCCATCCCCGTCTACTCGAGGGGGATTTCGACGGAGCCGAAAGAACAGTAAATTAAAAATGGAGATCTAAAACCTAAACGCCCCGGCCGGGACTTGAACCCGGGTCGAAAGCTCCGGAGGCTTCCAGGATATCCACTACCCTACCGGGACTCCTAATATAATCGACCGGGTGGGTAAAAATACTACCGATGCCCGGATCCTCCATGCTTGACCCGGTAGGTATGCCAGATCCGGCAGGCGCCTTCGTGGCTCACCATGCAGGGCCCGACGGGCGTGTGCGGGGTGCAGACCTTCGAGAAGAGCCCGCAGTCCGTGGGCTGGCAGACCCCGCGCAGCACGCGATCGCAGAGGCATGCCGAGTGCTTCTCTACCGTGCGGATCTGCAGATCGAACCGCTTCAACGCGTCGTGCTCCGAAAACTCGTCCCGGAGCCGCAGCCCGGATCGGGGTATCACCGGAAATCCCCGCCACTCCACATCGAAGGGCTCGAAGACGCGGTACATCATCTCCTTGGCCTTCAGGTTCCCTTCCCGCGTGACCGCGCGCGGGTAGGCGTTCTCCACACGGCACTCTCCGTTGCCGACCTGCCGTGCGAGCATCAGGAGCCCGAGAAGGATGTCCTCCGGTTCGAATCCTGCCACCACCTGGGGAACCGGAAACTTCTCGTACTCCTGATAGCCCATGACCGTGCAGACGTGGCCGGGGAGGAGGAATCCGTCGATCCTCGCCTCGCCCTGCTCCAGCAGCCACTGCATCGCCGGCGGGACGAGGCGGTGGCAGCTTAAGATGCTGAAGTTGCTCGGGGGGCGGGCGAGAAGCGTTGCCGCCACTGTCGGAGCCGTTGTCTCGAAGCCGACCGATATGAACGCCACCTCGCTCTCTTCGCGGCGGGCGATATCCACCGCCCTGTGGATGCCCTGCACCACACGCACATCGCCGCCGCACGACTCTAAAGATCCCTTCGAACCCGGCACCCGGAGGAGATCTCCGTACGTCGCCACGATGGCGCCCTTCTCGACCAGTTCCAGGGCGGCATCGATCTCCCCCTGCGGCGTGATGCAGACCGGGCAGCCCGGCCCCATCACGATCTTCAGCGCGGGGGGCAGGATGCTCCGGATACCTGCCCGCGAGATGGCTGCCTCGTGGGTCCCGCATATGTGCATGAAGGTGAGGTCCCCCGCCACGTGATCCCGGATGGCGCTCGCGATATCCTGACTGACCGCCATAAATCTCTATTATTCATATGCTCCGGGATGCAATAATATTACCTCTATGGCGGGAGAAATCGCTGCAATCGCGGTAATACTGGGCGGAATCACCGCTGCAATCATCGTCCATGCGATGTACCGCGTGCTCCAGAAGCGGGCGGACAGCACCGAGTCGAAGATCGACGATATCCTTCTCATTGCGATCGGAAAGCCCCTGGTCATCCTGATCCTGGTTGCCTCGGTGTATATCGCGCTCCGGTATTTCTATGAACTCCCTGTCCGGTACCAGTGGATCCTGGACAGCCAGTACGTCAATGCGTTCTACATACTGCTGGCGACCTGGATCTTCTCCTCCTTTGCGCACAACTTCATCCGGACCTACGGGAGGTGGATCTCCCAGCAGACGGACAGCGATCTCGACGACAGGATCATCGACATTCTGGAGATTGCGGCCAAATACGTCGTCTGGTTCATCGGCATCCTGATAGTGCTTGCATACCTGGGAATCGAGATCACCCCCCTGCTCGCCGGTGCCGGCGTGCTGGGCCTCGCCGTGGCGCTTGCCGCCCAGGATATCCTCTCCAACTTCTTCGGCGGCGCGATCATCATGGTCGACAAACCCTTCAAGGTGAACGACCGCATCAAGATCGACGATATCCTGGGGGATGTGGTCCAGATAGGCCCGAGGAGCACCCGGATCCGCACGCTCGACTACCAGCTCGTCACCATCCCGAACTCCATGCTGACAACGAGCAAGGTGATCAACTACGCCGCACCGGATATCAAGATGAAGGTCAAGATCCCGGTATCGGTTGCATACGGCTCCGATGTCAATCGGGTGAAGGAGATCCTGGTCCAGATCGGGAGAGAGGCAGCTGCCCGTTCGGAGTACGTCCTCGACGATCCGGCACCGCAGGCATACTTCCTGGAGTTCGGGGAGTCCAGCCTGAACTTCACCCTGGTGGTCTGGGAGCGGGCATTTTCGTTCTCGTGGGAGACCCAGGACTATATCAACACCCGGATCAACGAGGTCTTCACAGAGGAGGGCATCGAGATCCCGTTCAAGCAGGTCGACGTCCATATGCGGTAGGCGGATGCGGGCGCTCCACCGCCGTGAGAGCGCACCAGCTCCCCTATTTTCAACGGCAGCGTCCTGCAGGATGCGAGAAAAGATGTTCTCCCTCTACGGGGACGTCGGAGGATGCGGATGCAGGGGGATGCGTTTCTACCACTGTCAGGGGGCAGGGGATAACTGCACCCGCGCCGGATGGGGTCGGGGGGGGGGCGAGTGTCTACTGGTATCCCCATTTCCTTTGTTAAGCGTTTTTATATTTATTGTTGTCTATTTGAATAATTAACAATATACAGGCATTATAGTTATTAAACACTAATTTCCTATTATTTGGACTTTTATCAAATTTATCGGCACTCGTTCAGCGAAAGGTTGGATCATCCTGTCAGGACCCCTCGAAAGGAGGGGGAGTACCGAAACAAAACGTCCGATCAGGGGGTAAGCGGGTACATTTTTGTAGAAGGAAGCGGAACTTCTCTACAATGTTTGGCATCTCCACCTACTGCCTGCACGAGAGTCCTCTCCCGCCGGCACTCGATACGCTGGCAGAGATCACAGAGCACGTGGAGATCATGGACGAGGGCTGCCACTATCTGGACTCTTCCGAACTGCTGGAGCGGTATAGCCTGCACTACACCATCCACGCCCCCTCGCGGGGCGTCAATATCGCAAGCCTGCTGGAACCGATCCGCAAGGCGAGCCTGGAGGTGACCATCCAGTGCTTCCGGATTGCCGCCGATGTGGATGCCTCCGTTGTGGTGCACCCCGGCTACTTTGCCTGGAGGGTGGAGCGGGACCGGGCAGTGGTCCAGCTGAGGCAATCGCTCGCCGAGCTGGATGCGGCGGCCGAAGATCTCTCGATCCGATACTTCGTCGAGAACATGGGCGACTGGGACTACTTCTTCTTAAGGACTCCGGACGAACTGGAGCTGCTGGGTGATGCCGGGTTTGCCCTGGACGTCGGGCACGCCCACCTGAACGGCTGCCTTCCGGCATTCCTGCCTTTTCCGATCCAGCACTTCCACCTTCACGACAATAACGGCCGCGAAGACCAGCATCTGCCCGTGGGGGCGGGCAGCATCGACTTCCGCCCGGTGATGGAGGCGGTGCGGCGAAACAGCGCGGTGCCGGTCATCGAGGTGTCGACACTCGAGGGGACGTTCACGAGCATCGAGGCGTTGAAGGCCCTGTCGTGAGCGCGGGCACTCGATGCATCCCCCTTCGATCCTGCAGGCCGAGGGTCCGGATTCCAAACATTTTATACCTTCGGGCTCCAACATAATTGGTGCATTGCCTCAGTGGCTCAGCCGGTAGAGCGTGTCCTTGGTAAGGATACTTTACGAATGAGCCTGTCCTAACCATGCAATGCATGAACGCGGTGCCTTCGTGGCTCAGCCGGTAGAGCGCGTCCTTGGTAATCTGCATAAGACCAAAGAGGACGAGGTCGCGGATTCGAATTCCGCCGAAGGCTTCATTTCTCCTCCTCCCCTTTATCCCGCGTCCAACTTGCTGGCGATATGCATTTTACGGGTTTCTAGCAATACGTCCCCCCCCTCCGGGTAGAATTGTGAGTCGGAGGAGTTCCGGTACTAGCGAGGCCTCCGGCCCCTGCCCGGGAAGGTCCATCGGATAGTACTATATGCATGAGAATCCCTTTTGCTTAGATTTTCCTTTAAAATAACCTTCAATAGGCGTTCAAAGATTAAGTATCAATATTTCAACGACTATGAGACAACCGCGCGAGGGCAAGGAGGAGGGAGATGGAAAAGAAGTTCATAACCGATGGGATAGCAGTAGCGATTGCAGCAGCGGTCCTGCTGCTGATTGTACTAAAAATGACAGGAATATCCTCTAAAACAAATAATGCCCGCGGCCAAATCCAATCAGGATCTCTGGACGTGAAAGGGGGGAGGTTGGCTCCTGGTTGGGGCTGTCTTGATAGATAACGGTGCCGGCATCCTGTATCTCTCCCAAACGCTGGGGTTATATCTGATCACCATTCTCCTTGGCCAGTGGTTTCTCGCCGTCCTTGCGACACGGGCCCTGCTATCATCTTTCGTCTTTGGAATCACCCGGAGGGGTGACCGCAATCCGATAACTTTCAACCCTTCCACTCCATGCCCTCATCGCACCTTCCGGCGACGAACGCTCCATGGACGATCAAGGACATGCAGCCCGCTGCCCGACGTGCTGGTTCATGGTGTCCACCAGGACCGAGGAGCCTGGCGTGTGGATGTGCGGCTGGTGTGATGAGCCGTTCCACGAGGGCGAGCCGATGGATCCCGAGAGGCCAGGCAGGGATTGGATCAACCTGAAGCACGTAGGAAAATCAAGTCTTTGAATCTTCGGCACTTTAGTTTCTGAAACGGTTGAGGGATTTGAATCGCTATCCCCGCACTCTTTAGTCGTTGATTGTCGTCTCACCCGTTGACTGCTTGATACGGATCAGCTGGTCGATGAGAATCAGGTAAGAGGAGACGAGCAGGGCGATAAAGAGCGGACCGATGATGAGCCCGATCATGCCCATGATCGAGATACCGCCGATGATGCCGATCATCATGATCACAGGGTGAATGCCGATCCGCTTCCCCATCAGCCTCGACCGTACGAGGGATCCCGGCACCCAGAGAACGATCGGATAGATGATGACCAGCGCAATCAGCAGCCCTGATGGGCTTCCGATCGAGAGATTGTACAGGATCAGGAAGACCATCACCACCAACGAACCCACGATGGGGATGAACATGGAGAGCCCGGAGACGATTGAGAGCTGGACGTAGGCTGGGTAGCCGAGCAAGTAAAAGATGGGGAGCCCGAGGACAAAACCGAGGATGGCCACCTCCACGCTCACGATGTAGATCGCATACATGGTATTGACGACCTTGTCCTGGATCTTCCTGACAGAATCGGTCAGCTGATCCGGCAGGGCATCGAGGATCTGTCGGTATATGTCTTCGCCCCTCAGCAGGAACATGTACACCGACAGGAAAAGGATGAACGCACCGAATAAAATTCCCGGGACGTTGC
This sequence comes from Methanomicrobiales archaeon, assembly GCA_034679905.1. Classification (GTDB taxonomy): domain Archaea; phylum Halobacteriota; class Methanomicrobia; order Methanomicrobiales; family JACTUA01; genus JASEFH01. Next base: position 11,617 of record JAXDAH010000202.1, read on the forward strand.
TGAGTACTGCAGATATGTGCGCTACCAGTACACCGACGATGGTGCTGAGCGCGTTCGATATCTGGTCACCGGAGGTCACCGCATTGTCCCCCAGGGAGACGAGCCATCTGTTGATGGTCAGCAGCATGGAGAAGAACACACCGCTCCCTCTGATGAGGAGGTTCACCATGAACATGAGGACGAAGCCGATCAGAACGAATACTGCAACCGTTATCAGTGCGGCTGATCGTGCGGGGGGTATACGCTCGCACAGTCTCCGATGGAGCGGTTGCAGCACGATCGCAAGGGTCAGACCAAGGACGATCGCGGCGATGAGTGGGAAGTAGACGATAAATATCGCGCTGAGAATGATGAATAGAATGACGATGGTCAACAGGTCGTATCGAAACCTATATTTCGCCATGATCCCCGATACCTATCACTCGGATAAAGAGCTTTGCGCACTTCGACCTGGACGGGCGGGCACCGATCGCTTCTGACGAGCCGGTAGCATGAGAGCAGGGCCGATCTGTTCGTGATGATGATGCGATAATGTTAATACAGCGGTATATGATGGCCCATGCCCACGAAAATGGGGCTGAAAGCCAGATGTACAAGGGAGGAGGAAACCATGCTCGGACGACGCACTCTTTGGTCAGGACAAGGTCGCGGATTCAAATTCCGCCTGAGGCTCTCAAACATTTCTTATGAAAACTCTGATTCTGTAGTCGTCCAAGATCAATCTAGGATTATTTGACTCCGTCGAGATCCCCCTCGAGAGGACGGGGATGGAGGGATTATTCTTTGAGGAGGGGCGAGACCCCTCCCACACTCTCGTGCGAGAGAGGTTTCTCCTCGGTGTTCACCATCCAGACAAGCCTATCGCACTAGTCTCCTCTCGGAGGGGAGGGGGCGATCTAGAGAGGACCGCGGAGAGGGGTGGATCCCAGACGATCGACGGAATATCCGCGGGATAGGTGAGAAAATACGCCGAAGGCTTCTTCTTATGGTGTTCGTACGTTTTTTGCGTCTCCCTCTTTCTGATACAAATTCGCATATTTTTTTCAAGGATAATTGTGCATACAACGTCCATTAATGAGTAATAATCAATTTAATAATCTATTTTTTAATTTAGTTAGCTAGAACTGCCTATGTTAATATAGAATAATTTAATAACTATAAAAATTTATATCTAGGATTATGGCACTACAATCACCCACAATCCCCCGCTCCATCACGCCCGAAGAGCGGTCGAGGATCCAGAACGAGGTCCTTGAAATGCTCGGGTCGGTGGAGTTCAGGACTTTCATCCGGTCAGTCCTCCGGAGGGAGATCGCGTCCTTGGGGATGGATCTTGATAGAAGTCCGGCACTCTCCTGCGCGTGAAGTCCCTGCACATCCTTTTGGATCGGAGTCATCTCATCCGGCAGGTCCGCCATGGCAATTCCTTTAGATCCGCAGCTGTTATCCATAGTGATTGCCATCGCCAATTATTAGACGATGAGTCGATGTATAATCATTATTCTTCAAATTTTTACAATCGCTTTCTTTAATGACCCGATGAGAAGCACGTACATCATTTATAATTTATCGAATCTAGAAATTCCGATTCTCTGCTCCATCCCCCTGTGGATTCGCGAACAGAGCGTCGTCTCTTCGATCCCGCAATGCGGATCTAGATGTCCTCGGGTTTGGGGCGTTCCGCACCGAAACGTCGCATCAGCGATGCAGGCCGGCCACATTGACGAGTGACGATTCGCGCCCCCGCTCGGTCTGTTTGAGCACCGATATATGGCCATTTGTCTCGAGTATGACCGCTGCTGCGTCCTGGCGGGAGTCGATGCCTTCCGATCGAAGTGCCTGGAGGACCTCGGATTCGTCAATCCGTTCCCGCCGCATCGCCTCTCGGAGGAGCTCTCCATTGTATGCGAGGAGCCTTGGCTGCGATTTGACGAACTGCGTCACTCTCTTCGATCTCGATGACGACCACGATACGATGAACTGCAGGCCCAGGAGAACGATAAACGTAATAACTCCTTCTGCAAGAGAGATGTCCCTCGAAACGATGATCGTCGCCAGGGTCGAGCCGATTGCGACGTTCACGATGAAATCAAAGGCGTTCATCGATGCCAGGGTTCGTTCTCCCGATACCCGCACCAGGAAGACCAGGGCGCCGTAGGCAAGAATCCCGACGATAAGGACGCGGCCGATACTCTCCCAGCCGCCAAAGAAGATCTCTGGAATTTTTATCCGCCTCCGTTCGCCGCAAGGGAGGAGGTGACACTTAATGATTGTGCCATGTGCAGCCCCGAATACGATTTGCGTCACCCGAGTAGGATCGGCTTCTGCATATGGTACACCTTCTGCGTGGATGCTGCCTGAAATACAGCGCTGAAACTCCCGTGCCACCCGCTGTATCGGGACCGAAACGGCTTTAACGCAGGCTCGCATGAAACTCTCCAGAGAGGTAGCACTGCATGGAAGCGGGGTCGGACCAGGAGATCTATTCAGAAGCGCTTGAACTGCACGCACACCATAAGGGAAAACTGGAGATCCGCTCCAAGGTCCCGCTGGAGAACCGTCGGGACCTCGCACGCGCCTACACGCCGGGCGTCGCCGAGGTCTGCCGCGCCATACAGAAAGACAGGAACCTGGCATACAAGTACACGCTCAAAGGCAACTCCATTGCCATCGTCACGGACGGCTCCGCCGTGTTAGGTCTTGGTGATATCGGCGGTTACGCCGCGATTCCGGTGATGGAAGGAAAGGCCATCCTCTTCAAGAAGTTCGCCGGTATCGATGCCTTTCCCCTCTGCTTCGAGAGCCACCGCGCGGACTTCGTGGACCAGGTGCGGAACATCGCCCCCGTCTTTGGCGGGATCAACCTGGAGGATATCGCCGCTCCCCGCTGCTTCGAGGTGGAGGAGGCCCTGCAGGAGATCGGCATTCCCGTCATGCACGACGACCAGCACGGGACGGCGATCGTGGTGCTCGCAGCCCTCCTGAATGCCTGCCGCGTGACGGGTAAATCCTTCTCCGATCTCACCGTCGTGATCTCCGGGGCCGGTGCGGCAGGATATGCCATTGCCCGTCTGCTGGGCTGTATCGGCTACAGCCCGGATGTCTGTTCTCGGGTGCGCGACATCATCGTCTGCGATCGGCAGGGGATCGTCCACCGGGGGAGGCGCGGGCTCTACGGCAACAAGTACAAGTTCATCCTGGGAGACGAGACCAACCGTTCGGGGCGGAGCGGCACACTCGCCGATGCCCTGGAAGGGGCGGATGTGTTCATCGGCGTATCCGCCCCCGGCATTCTCACGGAGGGCATGGTCCGCCGCATGCAGGACGATCCGATCGTCTTTGCCCTGGCGAATCCCGTCCCGGAGATCCCGCCCGAGGATGCCCGGCGGGGCGGGGCGGCGGTGGTGGGCACACGACGCAGCGACTATCCGAATCAGATCAACAATGCGCTCGCCTTTCCGGGTGTTTTCCGGGGGGCACTGGACGCCTGCGCCACCCGCATCTGCGACGAGATGAAGGTCGCCGCCGCCCATGCCCTTGCCGATTACGTGGCAGAGCCGCGTCGGGACCATATCCTCCCGGCCATCCTGGACCGGGACGTGACCCGGGCCGTTGCGGTGGCGGTGAATGAGGCAGCCTTCCGTGCCGGCTGCGCACGGGTGCTCTGACCGGGATCTCTGCAGGCTCCATCGCCTCGGAAGGGCCGTGCCGGATAATAGAGATACGCCGGTCCCGCAGCCCGGTTACGGCACGTTGAACCTGACCGTCCGGGTCGTCTGCACCAGGACATACTCGCGGCCCACTGATGCGGTCTGCCGTGAGACCGTCTCCATCGCGAGCATGAGTATCCGTATCGCATCCTCCAGAGAGCCGGACTTCCAGTGCTTCTGGATGCATGCATGCGCGATCTTCTTGCCGATCTCGTTTCCGAGCACGACGAAGTTGCTTCCTCTGCCGCTCCCGACCAGCCGGACCTCCGAACCGCAAATCTCCGTTATCGCGTAGTTGTCGGTCGATACGTGGAGCCTCCGCCGATGCACAGTCGAACCGTCCGCCGAGGTCACTTCGCCTACCAGGGCCCCATCCCGCTGCGACACCTTGACCTTGTCGTCCCGGACCGCGATACCGACGCCGATATCCCGTGCCCGTCTCTGCAGTTCTTCATCGGTGCGGATGGATCCCCTGTAGAGCTCGTCTTCCAGCCTCTCGATGCAGGCGTTCTCTCCCTGGAAGGTGATCTCCCGCATATCCCCGGCCATGGCGGCGCCTTTCGTGCCGACGAACGCGATTACCAGGCTCATGATCTACGACACCCTATCGCGTTTAGCTGCTATTATATTGAACATATGGCTGCTCTGGAGTTCCTATCGCAGTTCTCTTGGCCTCGGAGGTTCCCGATGCGCTACCCTCCCGGCTTGGAGATCCCACTTCATTTCTGCACGAGATGCATGCACGGCAGAAGGGGCGTAAGCCCAGCATGCTCTTAAACCGAGGGGTACTACACCCTTGTCCTCATCGCACGGTGAGGATCCTGTTCCGCGCGGTGTTGGTGTATTCTCGCAATCCCGTCTGCCGCGGCTACAGGCATCCGAGGAAAGGGTAGGAGGTTGACATGAGTTCACAGGATTCTCCTCGCCTGTTCCATCGCTGCGTTGAGGGGTATGAGCTAGTCCCTATCGCATCCGAGGAATCGGTCTAAGGGGATATCATGTCTTCAGGATATCGTACTTGCGGGGGAACGGGGGGAGGGGGTGCGCCCCCTCCCCCAAAGCAGCGATAGACCGTTGTAGAGAGTGCCCATATCACGTCGGCGAGGTGTTCACGATGGTAAAGATCTGGCGTTCACCCGAACCGCTCCTTCAGCGCCCCGCCGATAGCACCCCCGAGGATGCCCAGGATGCTGAAGTACAAAAGAACGACCAGCACGACAACGCCGATCCCGACGCCGATCAGCGCTCCCAGCACGCCGAGGAGCGCTGCACCGCCGACAACCAGCAGCACGGAGATGAGAATGGAGGTGAGCACCGCGGAGAAGAGTCCCCCCTTCATCCCGTTCCATATACCGGGCTCCCCGAAGTAGCCGGATACGATCCCGCCCAGGATCGGACCCCCGACGGGAAAGATGGGATTCAGCAGGATCATCACGATAAAACCGAGGACGCTCGAGATGATGAAATTCCGGAGGCCGTCAGTCATCGCACTCGAACAGAAGCGGAGGACATGTGCAACCCGGTCAGGGAAGAGGGGGACTGCCCCTCCCGGCCCGCTGGCAGGACAGAGGAGGGGAGAGTCACCGTGCCCGTCTTCACCGGCGCACGGCCCCGCCGATCGCTCCCCCGATGAGCCCGAGAATACCCATGTAGACCAGTGCTGCCAGGATCACGATGGCAGCCGCTCCGAGACCGGTGATGAAGCCGACGCCGCCCAGGAATACGGTGCCCCCGATGATGAGCAGCACGCCCACGATGATGGCGCCGAGAATGCCGGCAATCAACCCGGCCAGAGCCCCGTTGCCCACGCCTCTGCCGGCGATGTAGCCGGCCACAAGACCGCCCAGAATCGGCCCCAGGATGGGAACCCAGACGTTCAGGACGACCATGATGATCCATCCCAGGATCACCCCCAGCCAGAAGTTGCCCGTCGTATAATAGTATGCCACGGTCGATTCACCCGAAATGCGGGGTGATACCTCACTTACTATAAATATGTTTGGGCTTCGATCCCCGCATCGGGATGGAGCCGCTGCAGGTCGCGTGAAGGCAGGGCAGCCCGATCTACCGCTGGAGTACCAGGATCCGGCGGGTGAGGCTCTTGTGCACCCTCTGTTCGTGATACTGCAGGATGGCAAACCGCTCGCGCGCGATGGCACGGATATCGCGATGGCTGACCACAACGGCTCTCCGCTTCGGCCGGAGCACCCGTTTGATCTCCGTTAGGGTCTCTGCATAGAGATTCTCCAGCGTTCTTGCCCGAATCCAGGACGACTGCCCGTAGGGGAAGTCCGTCACCACGGCATCCATGACAGCATTGCAGAGGGGCATGCGCGCGGCATCGGCGAGGAGCACCGCGTCACCGCCAAGATTGGCCCGGCAGCCCGCAGCCATGCGGGGATCGGCATCGCTGCCGAGCACCTCGGCACCTAAAATTCCACCTTCCAGTAAGAGACCGCCGGTGCCGCAGAACGGATCGTATAGCCGTTCGCTGCGGCGGATGAGGGAGAGGTTCACGATTGCCCGCGCTGTCCTGGGCATGATCACCCCGGGATGGAAGAACGGTCTTCGCATCGGGTTGCGGCACGCATAGGACCCGCGATCGATCCGGACCAGCACTCTTCCCAGGTAACAGGTGTCCCCCGAGAAGACGGCATGGTACACGATATCGGGATGGGTGAGGGAGACCCGCCCGGATATCCTGTTCCCGATGAACCGTTCGAGAGATGCGGGAGACCCGGGCATCGCAGCCCCGTGCACCTTCTTCACCCGTACCGCGAAGCTGCCGGCTGGAGCGAGGGAGAGCTCCTGCAGGAGGACCGAGAGGCAGGGGAGATCGGAGCGGCTCTCACCGATGTACTCGAGCACTACATGCGTCAGGGCCAGACGGCGGACCTCCTCTGGATCGGGACAGTCGGCGACCGCTACCTGGGGCCGCGCCTGGAGAACCCTGCCCACGCACTCCAGTTCGGCAACGGGGAGCGTGGGATGTTCGCCGGAGAGCTCGAAGAGGAGTTTCACCCTACTGGATTGGAACGGAATCCTAAAAAAGTTAGGCGTAGTTCACCGAAAGGAGCAGCGGCGGGGAGGACAGCCTCGTTCATTCCCAGAGGTTGAAGAGTCCCTTCCTCTTCGGTTTCTTCTTCCCTTCGAGCTGCAGGAGTTTCAGGTACAGGTCGCGCTCTTCCGCCGAGAGATGCCGCGGCGTGCGGATCTTCACGCGTACGCGGAGATCGCCGCTGCGTCCTTTCTTCCGCACGCCCTCTCCGGCCACGGTGAGAACAGCGTCCTGCTCCGTGCCCTCCGGAATATGGACCTCCACCTGCTTGCGGTCGATCGTCTCCACCGTGGAGGACGATCCGATGGCGGCCTGAGCGGGAGTGACCTCGAGGGTCGTCTCCAGGTGGTCCCCCGTGCGGGTGAACCGCTTGTGCGGAGCGACGCTCACCTCGATGAACAGGTCTCCGCTCGGGGCTCCCCGCTCGCCCGCCTCGCCAAGCCCTTCCACCCGCAGCCGCATGCCCGTATCGATTCCGGATGGAACGTGCACGCGGACCTTCTTTCTGGCCCGCACATGGCCGGTTCCGCGGCATTGCGTGCAGGGGGATTCCGCTACCCTCCCGCGCCCGTTGCAGGTCCCGCAGGTGCCGGCTCGAATGAACTGCCCGAAGGCGGTCGCATGGACCTTCCGCAGCTGGCCGCTGCCTCCGCAGGTTGGACACGTCTGCAGTCTCTTCGAGGCGCTGCCGGTCGCATCGCATACCGGGCACGCCTCGGTATGCTCGACCTCCACCTCTTTATCCGCCCCAAAGACTGCCTCCTCCAGGCTGATTCGCAGACGGACCAGTATATCCGCACCCGGGATCGGCCCCCGCCTCTGGCGGGACCGCTCTCCAAAACCCCCGAAGAACGCATCGAAGATGTCCCCGAAGTCGTAGTAGTCGGTATGGAAATTTCCGTACCCTCCTCCGAACGGGGAGGCGCCCTCGAACGCGCTCTTGCCTCCCATATCGTACCGCGCCCTCTTCTGCGGATCCGAGAGCACGCTGTAGGCCTCGTTGATCTTCTTGAACTTCTCCTCGGCACCGCTCTCCTTGCAGATATCGGGATGGTACTTCCGGGCAAGGCTGCGGAAAGCATCCTTGATCTCCTTCTCGGAGGCGTTTTTCGGGACGCCGAGGATGTCGTAGTAGCTCTCGGACACCGTCTCACTCCCCTCCCGGGTTCGAGGCGGCGTGCGGCATCCTGCTGTTTATGAGGAAAAACAGGTATATTCCGAATATAGTCTGGATCATTTCGGCATGCACTGCGGTTCTCTGCGTACCGGTGCGCCGTTATCCGTCTTTAAACTAGAGGCCCTGCCGCGCAGGGCATGCCGATCCTGCCCGTGCGCACTGCCGCGTCCCCTCCACGAGGGGGGAATGCCCCGGTGCCGGGGGCGCACCCGCTCCTGCACCTGACGTGCCCCGGATCTGCGGGCCGTCAGACGTACTCCCGCAGCTTCTCGAAAAAGCCCTTCTTCGTCTCAACGGGCTGATCCAGGAGGGCTTCTTTTAACAGCGCCTCCTGGTGGGGTGTCAGACGTCGCGGGATCGCCACGACAATTTTCACCAGCTCGTCACCCCTTGTCTTTGAATGGATGTGCGGCATTCCCTGGCCATTCAGCCGGAACACCGTGTGGCTCTGCGTCCCCGGCGGTATCTTCAGGGTTGCTCTCCCCGTAATCGTGGGCACTTCGATCTCGCCGCCGAAGATGGCGGTGCTGAGCGGGAGAACCGTCTTGCAGAAGAGATCGGTACCGTGCCTCTCGAAGATCTCGTGCTCCTGCACGTGCACGACGACATACAGATCGCCCGGAGCTCCGCCGCGCTCGCCCGGCTCTCCCTCGCCGGCGATCCGCAGGTACTGACCATCGTCCACGCCGCTCGGGATCGTGATCTGGATCTTCTTGGTCTTCTGGATCCTTCCTGTGCCCCCGCAGGTCCTGCAGGGCTTCTCGATGATCTTTCCGCGCCCGCCGCAGCGGCTGCAGGCGGCGATGTTCACCATCTGCCCGAAGGGGCTCCGCTGCACTCTGCGGATCTGGCCGCTGCCCTGGCAGGCGGGGCACTCCCTCAGGTGTTCCGGAGCTGCCCCGATCCCGCTGCAGACGGTGCATTCCGCCGTGTGGGGGATCTCGAACGATCGCGTCAGGCCACCATACGCCTCCGACAGCGTAATTTCCACGTCATACCGCAGATCGGCTCCGTCCCGCGCCCGAGACGACCTGCCACCGCCGCCGAAGACATTGAAAATGTCCCCGAATCCGAAGTCTCGGAAGAGATCTTCGAAGTTGGATGCCCGAAAACCCGCGAAGTCGCCGGGCTTGAAGGCGGCATGGCCGAACTGGTCGTACTGAGCCCGCTTCTCGGAATCGCTCAGCACCTGGAACGCCTCGTTGATCTCCTTGAACCGCTCCTCCGCCTCGTTGTCGTTCGGGTTCACATCCGGGTGGTGCTTGCGGGCGAGCTGGCGGAATGCCCGTTTGATCTCGTCCTGCGAAGCTCCGCGGGTAATCCCGAGTACCTCGTAGTAGTCCCTTTTATCCATGCCGCTCAAAATTGAGGGGGTTTACTCTTCCTCGACCTTGAATTCGGCGTCCACGACCTTCTCTTTGTCCTTTGCACCTGCCGAACCTTCTGCACTCCCCGAGGATTCTCCCTTCCCTGCCGCCTCTTCTTCGGCGTACTTCCGCGCCGCCTCCTGGTAGATGACCGTCCCCACCTCCTGCAGTACCTTCTGCAGGTTCTCGGTCTCCTGCCGGATCTTATCCATATCTTTGCCCTCCAGGGCCGATTTGGCAGTCCCGAGGGCTGCTTCCAGTCTGCCCTTCTGCTCTGCGCTGATCTTGTCGCCCAGCTCGGAGAGGGTCTTCTCGGCGGTGTAGATCATCGAGTCGGCGTTGTTGCGGATCTCGACCTCCTCTTTACGCTTCCTGTCCTCCTCCTCGAACTCTTTGGCCTGCTGCACCATCTTCTCGACATCCCTGTCCGAGAGCTTGGTGGAGGCGGAGATGGTCATCTTCTGCTCCTTCCCGGTTCCGCGGTCTTTTGCCGAGACGTTCAGGATACCCGAGGCGTCGATATCGAACTCGACCTCGATCTGCGGCACCCCGCGGGGTGCCGGCGGGATGCCCACCAGGTTGAACTGCCCGAGGCTGATGTTGTCCGCTGCCATCGGGCGCTCTCCCTGCAGCACGTGAATGGTGACCGCCGTCTGGAAGTCGGATGCGGTGGAGAAGATCTGGCTCTTGCGGGCGGGGATGGTGGTATTCCGCTCGATCAGCGGTGTCATGACGCCGCCGAGCGTCTCGATGCCCAGGGTCAGCGGCGTCACGTCCAGCAGGAGGAGATCGGTGATCTCGCCCGCCAGGATCGCGCCCTGGATGGCAGCGCCCATGGCGACGCATTCCATCGGATCGACGCCCCGCTCGGGCTTCAGGCCCGTCTGCTCCTCGATGAACTTCATGACAGCGGGCATGCGGGTTGGCCCGCCGACCAGGATCACCTTGTTCAGATCTTTTCTGGTCAGTTTGGCATCGGCGAGCGCCTGTTCGATCGGGTGGATGCAGCGGGTTATGATGGGATCGACGAGCTGCTCCAGCTTCGCGCGGGAGAGCTTGAGGGCGAGGTGCTTGGGCCCCTCCTTGTCCACCGTGACATACGGCAGGTTGATCTCGGTCTCCATGACCGACGAGAGTTCGATCTTCGCCTTCTCTGCCGCCTCCCGCACCCTCTGGGTGGCCATCCTATCCTTTTTGAGGTCCACGCCTTCCTGTTTTTTGAACTCCTCGACGATCCAGTCCACTATTGCATTGTCCATGTCGGTGCCGCCCAGCTGGGTGTCACCGGACGTGGAGAGCACGGTGAATGTGCCGCCCCCGAACTCCATGATCGTCACGTCCAGGGTGCCGCCGCCCAGATCGAACACCAGGATCTTGTGCTCTCCCGCTTTGTCCAGCCCGTACGCCATCGATGCGGCCGTCGGTTCGTTCACCAGCCGCACGACGTCGAGGCCGGCGATCTTCCCTGCATCCTTCGTCGCGGTCCTCTGGTTGTCGTTGAAGTATGCAGGAACCGTGATCACGGCTTTTTTGATCTCTTCGCCCAGGAATGCCTCGGCGTCCCGCTTGATCTTCTGCAGGATGAACGCCGAGATCTGCTGGGGCGTGTACTGCTGGCCGTGAATGGTGTAAGTGTGATTGGTGCCGATCTTTCTCTTCG
>JAXDAH010000203.1:0-11322 GCA_034679905.1 Methanomicrobiales archaeon
AATCCGGATTCACCCCTCCCCGCAGCCCTGAAAGGGCTGCCCCCTCCCCTCGGTGAGGGGAGGGGAAGAGCGCGATAGGCCCGTATCGGACTGTGAATACAGAGTCGGATGCTCTCTATCGCACGAAGGGGTAGGGGGAGCGAGGCCCTTCCCCGGAGAACACCCGAGAGCCGTACACATGCTCTTGATGAGGATTTCGACAGGGCTAGAATTTTAGGAAGACATCTCGTCGGATCGCCGGGAGATCGAACGGAAGTGCGGTCCGCTCGAAGGAGATGCTACTGCAGGAGAAAGGGATCGGTGGAGGGGATACACTGCCCCTGTATTCAGCGTTCAGGTGGCACACGCATGTAGATGGACCCCGGTCCGAGCATATTATCGTATATCCCTACGGTCTCGGCACATATTCTCCCCATCGCCGTGAGGTACACCTGCCGATTGCGTCCTGTCAGCGGTTCTCCCTGCCGGATTGTTCCTGGTTGCCCTCTCTCAGGGGCGGGAGGTTGAGCGAACGCCAGTACAGGCCCAGTTCCCGGATCGCTGCCGCGAACTGGTCGAAGTTCACTGGTTTGACCACGTAGCTGTTCGCGCCCAGGCTGTAACTCTCGAGGATGTCCCTGTCCTCGCTCGAGGAGGTGAGCACCACCACCGGGATGGTCCGCGTCTCATCGCTCATCTTCAGGCGACGGAGCACCTCGATGCCGTCCACCTTGGGTAGCTTCAGGTCGAGGAAGATGACCTTGGGTTTGTCCCGCACATCCCGCCCCCCGTATGCACCCGTGCCGAAGATGAAGTCCAGTGCCTCTTTTCCATCCCATGCCACCTGGACGCGATCGCTCAGGTTGCACCAGGAGAAGACGTGGAGGATCAGCTCCACGTCGTGGGGATTGTCCTCGACCAGAAGAATATCCGTTGAACCCCTCTTCTCACTCATCAGCATTACCTCCATCCAGCGTGAAGAAAAATGTTGTGCACTTCTCCGGCTCGGACTCTACCCAGATGGTGCCCCCGTGCCGCTCCACGATCCGTTTCACGATGGCAAGCCCGACGCCGGAACCCTCGTATTCCTGGGAGTGCAGGCGGTGGAAGACCCCGAAGAGCTGGGCGGCATACTGCATGTCAAATCCGACACCGTTGTCTCGTATATAGTAGATCGTCCTGCCATCCTTCCGGCAGGACCCGATTCGGATATGGGCAGCAGGGCGTTTCCGTGTGAACTTCAGGGCGTTGCTGAGCAGGTTCTGGAAGACCTGCCGTAGCATGGAGCGGTCGGCGGAGACTGCCGGGAGATCCTCGATGACGATCTCCACCGCTCTCCCTTCCCGTTCGCTTTCCAGGCTCTCGCACGCTTCCCGAGCCAGTTCTATCGGTAAGACCGTCTCTTTGTGCAGGGCCTGCCGCCCCATCCGGGAGAAGTTCAGGAGATCGTCGATGAGGCGGGCCAGCTGTTGCGCATTCTGGCGCACTTTAACCAGATAATTGCGCGCCTCGGGCGGGAGTCCCTCTCTGTACTCCTCCAGCAGGATGCGGGAGAAGCCGTCCATCGCGCGCAGAGGTGCCCGCAGGTCATGGGACACGGTGTAGCTGAACGACTCCAGCTCTCTGTTGGCGTTCTCCAGGTCCCGCGTGCGTTCGATCACGCGCTGCTCCAACTCTTCGTTCAGCTGGCGGATCTCCTCTTCCGCCTGACGCATCCATGTGATATCGTTCCCGATGCAGAGGACTTCTGTTATCTCGCCACCAGGACCGTATATCGGCCTGTTCGTCCAGGATATCCAGACCCGCGCCCCGTTCCGGCGAATATTCTCGTTCTGGCTCGTTGCATACTTCTCGGGATCGTGGATGATGTCCAGGACCCTGCCTCTCAGATCTCTCCCCGAACTATCGAACTCCGGTATGATTGTCCCCACGGCATTCCTGCCGAGGATCTCCGTCTCGGTATATCCGAAGAACGTCTGGGCATACTCGTTGAAGAACGTGATGTTGCCCCGGGGATCCAGTCGAAGGATGATGCTGTTGGCGCTCTCCACGAGCTCCCTGTACTTCTCCTCGCTTCTCCGCAGCGCCTCTTCCGCCATCCTGCGTTTGGTGATGTCCCGCCCCACGGAGAGGAACTCGACCACTCTCCTCTCGCCATCGAAGAACGCCCGGTCGTTCCACTGCTGCCAGCGGATACTCCCGTCCGGCATGACGATCGGGTGCTCGATGCTGCCGACCGGGTGGTCCGGGGTGAGAGCGGCGAAGTGGCGCGCCACCCGTTCCCGATCGGCCGGTGGTATCTCGGGCCGAAACCGGGTGCCGATGATCTCCGTGCAGGGCTTTCCGAAGTAGCGGCAGTAGGCTTCATTCACGAAATGGTGCGTCCCGTCCGGGGCAAACCGGGTGATGAACTCCGTCTGGTCCTCAACCACGGCGCGGTAACGCTCTTCGCTCTCCCGGAGGCTCTTCTGGCTGTTCTGGAGCTCACGGATCGTACCTTTCAGCGTTCCCACCATCGCGTTGATACTGTGACCCAGGATGGAGAACTCCTTACCCAAGCCCGGCTCGACTCTTCGATCCAGATCCCCCCGGGCGATCCTGTCCACGTCCTCCACGATACTCTGGACGGGGCGGGTCAGGAAGCGGGAGACGAAGATCGCAACCCCGAGACTCGCCAGCAGCACGATGCCGGCCACCAGGAGGTGGGAGAGGATCAGACGGTTCAGTGCCCCCTGGATCAGGGCGGGGTTGTACGTGAGCTCGACGATGAGGCTCATGTCGGCACTGTATTCATCGTCCCGCAGGTCGATGTACAGGTATCGGAGCGTCTTACCGGACTCGTGGTGCGTGACTTCCATACCCTCCCGCTGCTGGAGGATGGTGTCCAGCACCCGATCCAGGTCCGGCGGGGGCGTGAAGCTGCGGTTCCCCACCAGCCTCTTTGCCGTGGTGAAGATGCGCACATCCTCGATGAACGGGTTCCTGGATGCGATGTCGTTGATGGACTCCGTGTAGCGGAGCTGGTTGCGCCTGTCATTGAACGCATTCTCCACCAGCCCGAGCTCTAGGATGTATTCATGATCCGGCGTGGGCATGTAGGCGTACTTCTTCAGGTCGGCGGTCGCCTTCTCCTGGACCACCCGGTCGGGGTAGAATCCGTCCGTGGTGCGTATCCGGTTCAGGTAATCGTAGAAGTAGGGAATGCTCTCGTTGAAGTTGAGCCCGAGGTCCGGTTCAAACGTCGTGAACTCCACGACTCCGGAACTGTTGATGATATAGAGCTCCATCTTCCCGCCCAACTGCTTCTTGACTCCCCCCAGATCCATGCGGGCGGGATCCCTTTCCGCGCGTTCGTACTCGGCCATGAAGAGCACGAAACCATCCTGCATCTGCTGATTCAGAGTCTCGTCGAAGACTTTGAGTCCTGCATCGATCACCTGTACCGTCTCGACGATGTCCTGCTCGGTCTGGTTTCTTAAAAGTTCGGCGTTGCTCTTGAAATTCCTCTCGCTATTCAGATAATCGACGATCGTTGTGCCCAGCACGGCGGCGAGAGTCAGGAGCGCAATCGATATCAGGAGGTACGTGGAGAAAGGACGACTCTTCGCAGCTGCCGGTTGAGTATCCCTGCGAGCTGAATCGCTCATCGCCCCTCCCTGACAGATTATCCGCCGGGTAAAATTAAAATGTTGCGTATTCCGCCCGGATTCACCCGCCGTGCTATACCCCTATCTGCTTCGAAATGGCGCCACCTGATCCCCTGGACTCTGGAGATGCCAGCGGAATATCGCGTGGATTCGGCGGGTGCAACGCATATCGGATCCGACTCCGCGATCCTGTTCTGTCCTGGTGCCAACCCTTCGTCGGTCAGTCTCCTGTGGTTCATCGAGCCCTGCAGGATCACAGGACCATTCGAGACTCGGCCCTCTTCAGATGATCATCGGGAGGCATGACGGCCGAACGGAAGACTGTGCCGCTGCCGCCTCCGAAGCGGGGTTCACGAACCGATGCAACAGTTCCCGGATAGCCGGAGTTCGACCATCCCCGTTCTCGATTGCCGACGCCAAATCCCTGGCCCGGCGTGGCCGGACTCGAGCCTGCACGGGCGGGCGGCGTACAAGCCCCGATCCGATGCGGGACGAGCCCCGCTCCGGAGGATATCCGGCAGCAGCCTGGGACCCTGTATCGCGGTTTCGTCCTGGCGAGACGACCGTAGGAGAGCACCTTATAAATATGGATGGTGTATGTTCGTATATGCGCCAGGACCAGGATAGGATCGAGAAGATAAAAGGCATCCTGAAGAAGAACCCCAAGGGTCTGACAATATCCGAACTGTCCCAGAAGGTGAATCTGAACCGCAATTCCCTGGCGAAATACCTGGAGATCCTGCTCGTATCGGGTCAGGTGGAGATGGAGTCCTTTGGCACGGCCAAGGTGTACTATCTCTCACGCCGGGTGCCGCTCTCCGCGCTCCTCAAATTCTCAACGGATCTCATCGTCATGCTGAATGCCGATATCCAGGTCGTTCAGGCGAACGATAACTTCCTGGCGTTTTTCAACCTCACCCGGGATGCGATTCTGGAGGAGGACTCTTCGAAGCTTCCCCTTCTTTCGGCCCTCCCCCTGCAGTCTCTTGCCCGGGATCCAAATGCGGAGGGCGAGATTGTGCAGGAGATCCGCATACCCCGTGGTGGAGGGGATGTCTTCTTCCGGGCAAAGATGATCCCGACCGTCTTTGACGACGGGAGCAAGGGTGTGACGCTCATCGCAGAGAATATCACGCTCCAGAAGCAGTACGAGGAGAGGCTGAAGGCGAGCGAGGCTCGATACAGGGCAATCGTCGAGGATCAGACGGAGCTCATCTGCCGCCGCCTGCCGGACGGGACCATTACCTTCGTGAACGATGCCTACTGCCGCTACTTCGATATCAGAGCGGAGGATCTCGTGGGGCACAAGTTCTATCCCAGCATGCCGCTGTCGGATCTGGAGCACCGCACGGAGGCGCGCAGCAGGATTGGTCCGGAGAGTCCTATCGTCATGTACGAAGTGCGGCATCCTATGCCCGGAGGCGAGGTGCGGTGGCTGCAGTGGACGGATCGGGCCCTGTATAGAGATGGGAATGTTCTCGTGGAGATCCAGTCCGTCGGCCGGGACGTGACGGAGCGCAGGCAGGCCGAGCAGGAGCTGCGAATCATGGAGAGCGCCATTGCCTCCTCGATCAACGGAATCGCCATCTTCAACCCCGATACATTCCTGACATACGCGAATCGGGCATTCCTGGATATATCGGGGTTTGCCAGCGTCTCGGACATCGCCGGTAGACACATCCAGGAGATCTATTCGCAGGATCCCGGCCTGATGGAAAAGATACTCGAGATCGAGCAGATCGTGGCGCGGGAAGGGAGATGGCTCGGGAGTGTTGATACAATCAACATAGAGGGTCACCCCCTGAACCTGCAGCTCTCCGTCACCCGCGTGCAGGATAAAGAGAATAGAACCCTCTGCTTCCTCGTATCCGTGGTAGACATCACCGAGCAGAAGCGGATGGAGGCGGCGTTTCGGAGCACCTACGAGAAACTGCAGGAGTCGATCGAGTTCATGTCCGATCCCACCTTCATCGTGGATCGCGAAAAACGCGTCGTTGCCTGGAATCACGCGATGGAGAGTCTCACCGGGATCAAACGGGAGAAGGTCCTGGGCAGGACCGAGTATCAGGCCGCTTTTCAGGTTTTTGAGGGGTTCCGACCGATTCTCGTGGATCTGATCGATCTGCCGTCCGAGGAGATCGCCCGATCGCACCCCGATGTGCGCCGCTTCGGCTACAGTATCTTCGTGGAGGCATTCGTGCCCTCTCTGCACCACGGTAAAGGCGCCCACATCTGGGGCAAGGCCTCCCGGCTTACGGACAGCAACGGCAACTATATCGGGGCGATAGAGTCCATCCGGGACGTATCGGAATGGAAGAAGGCAGAAGAGTCCCTGCGGCAGGCATACGCGGCATCCCAGACAACGCTGCCGCGCTGATCCGCCCCGCCGCTGGGGGGTGACGGGGGTACCCCCCGTTGCACGGGATCAGTCTATCGCGATCCGCTTTCCCTGCGCTTCCGCGCGTTTCTGGAGCCGGACCTCCAGCACACCGTTCTTGAAACTCGCCGATGCGTCCTGTTCGGTCACCGGCGAGGGTAGAGTGACCGTCCGCGACAGCGAGCCGAATGAGCGTTCGCGGAGGTAGTAGTTCTCTCTCTCCTCGTCCCGCTCCCCTCTGCGTTCCGTCGCGATCAGGAGTGTCTGCGGGTCTTGGAGACGGATGGATATGCCTTCCTTCCCCACGCCGGGGAGATCGGCGACCACCAGCACTTCGTTCTCGTGCTCGCGGACGTCGATCTGGAATTCAGGACCCTGCATGTCGGGGAGCCAGCCCCGTCCCGGCGAGGGAAGCATCCTCGAGCTCCCGCTGCTGATCTCCTGGAAGCGGCGCTCCATGTCCGCCATCATCGCCTCGAACTCTCGCCAGACAGAGTCAAAAGGTTCCCGTCTTCTCCATGCCATGGGATTCACCTTCGTACTATCTCTGGAATCTGCAGCGAACGCTGCATGGTGATTTTTATGGCACTGGGATGGTATAAACCTGACGCGGGTGCGATCCCGGCTGGCAGTGGCTGAGAATGTGGCATGCGGGGATGATCGTGCTGCCCGGACGGCGGGGGGAATGCGAAAGGATGCGGCATGGGCGCCGTCGATAGGAAGAAATTGGAAAAATGAGTGATTAGAATCTCGGCTTTCTGTGCTTGGGAAGGCAATCGCGACAGTACACGGGTCTGCCTTCGGTGGGCTTGAAAGGAACTTCACACTCTACTCCGCAGTCGGAGCAGATCACTTTGTGCATCTCTCGGGGTCCGAAACTTCTCGGGCCGCCAAAACTTCTACGATTTTCCATTATATTCTCTCATGCAGGTATTGCACTGCCTGTATCTATACGGGAGCTGAGGTGATAAATGTACCCTGCCCCGGGGATAGTTACGGGGAGATAATGCCGCCACGCATACCCGAAGGCGCTTCGTTACTGCATTCTCACCTCCTGGGGATACGGCCGACACCTGGATAATCCATGTTTGTACGGAGCGAGGAGGCATCCAGTTCACTGCGCAAGTATATCGGCGTTCATACAGCGAGCAGGTGGACAGAAAACCGAAGCCCGCCTGCACGGTGTTCAAGCCCTGCCGCTCCAATGGCTGCCAAAAGAGATGGGGGGAAACCACCAACCTCTGATTTCCCATCTTTAGACTGCGTGTAGAGCGTGAACGAGCCATTAATCAAAAACGAGACCGAGAACGGCCGGAGATTCGGCACTGGAAGCCGCTTGCCCCGACGACCGCGCAGTACGTCGTGCATCCAGAGTGCAAGCTCGATGAGGATGCGGGGTGCTGGAGCGAAAGCGCATCCATGCGGAGAGGATCACCATCGGGAGGGAGGTCAACAACGACAGGCAGGACCTGAAGGTCTCCAAGCAACAGGAGTTTGAAAATGAAAAGGAGATCGTGGAGAAGATCCTCTCACTATCCTATTCCCCGGCTGAACGGTTGGGCGTGGACAGAAACACATTCTACGACATCAGGCAGCGGATAAAGAACACCGGAGATATCAAGACTCCTGCTGTCCGCAGACTCACATCCCATCTAAGCGGTTCATAAACCCCCCCCCTCTTTTTTTCTAGATCCCCAGATGAACAGCCCCTATTTTCGAAATAGAGTATTTTAAACAGGTATAAACGGTAAATCTCCTGCCATCGAGATAATTTTTATATGTTAAAGCAACCGTCATAATGGTTAGTAATTGCTGGGCATACCATGCTGCATGATATATTTGCCCAAGAGCGGGATATTTTTGGCTGCAGTTTAGCGGATCGGGCCGGGGAATGGTTCGTCTCTACGAAAGGATGCCAAAGAGACTTTTTCTCTAAAGGATATGTGATAAACGCCACGGTGACGGGCGACTGTATTGCAGATGTGATCACGATACGATATATAAAAAAGAGGAAATACATCGAATATGAAGGTCACATCGCATTCACAGCGCGATATTATAACGGATCCTTGGGCACAATCGATAAAATACGCGAATTCAAAGAGAAAATATTACAGGGTAATCAAGACTGGATGTATGGTTTTAAGCAGTTTCATTTCTATCATTGATAAAATCGATGCCTTATCTTACGCCTTCCATCCTTGAGTGCTGTAGAGACCTCGGAATTGGGATCCTCCAAATTAACTATTGTACGGGGGCAGTGAGGGAACTTAGAGCACCTCAAGCAGTGGAATCTCCGGAGGGATTTTCATACCCGGACCCGCGGCGGAGTCAAATGTTGTAAGAAATCCTTCGTGGGGGGCACCCGAGGTTAGATATTCTTTATGCCACGCCATCCATAGAGGCCCCCTATATTCATGAAATCTTGAGAGATAATCCGATTCTCCTCTGGGAGCACGCCCAATTAGAACCGAAGGGACCTAAGAAGGGCTCTGAAAACCCGCCCTCGGATGTAAGAAATGAATTACTCAAGATGCGTGAGCGTCTGTATGGCAACTACGATAAATAGCCGCTATATCTGTGACCATTACCGTTAGCAGGGGGGTGGTGTTTTTTCGAGATATATATAACCCGCTCACAGGATGCGAGGGAAGGGATTCGAACCCCTGAACTTCTTCAAGACTGGACCCTAAATCCAGCGCCTTTGACCTGGCTCGGCAACCCTCGCGCGAAATATCGTATATTTGATTGACTTCCGATAAGTTATAGGTTGTCCCGGAAGCGGCGATCCCCTGTACGATTCCTGAAGGTCGCCCCAGGCTGGATGCCGACGGTCTCCGCTTTCTCCGAACCTCGCCAGACACTCGTTCGGACAGCAGAGCGCATGTCCGCCAAAACCTGAAATGCAGGGTTCTATTCTATGGCAGGGGCTGATCTGTCGTTTAAAGCAGGGGGCCGATCCTGTATAGCGCAAGGTATTAATTACTCAAAAGCGCAATATTCTGTTAAACGAAAACCTTTAATCGCACCGCACAACAACTTCTACTGTCGGAGTCCCCTGAATGCTGGATGTTGTGGCGCGAATTTTTATCGCGTCTGCCGTCTGCTGGCTTATTTTCGTCCCTATCGATCTACTCTTCCGGCTGCCGGAGAAGGGTGGCGTGAGCGGGGCGACGGCGATCGGAAGGGCGATCGAGCAGGACGGCGGATCGCTCTCCGGCGGCTACATGATGGGCAACATCGTCTCGTCCCCGGACGCCTCCGCCGGAACCCTGCTGGCGTCCGTCGGCGTCTACATCGCCGGCATCCCCGGAGGGCTCCTCGCCGCCCTCCTGGTCTACATCGGCAACCGCATCTGCTATGACCCCGGTTATGCCGGCACCACGGGGGCGATCGCCGCCACTCTGGTTGTCTACGGGTTCACGCAGATCGGATTTCTGGCATCGGACTTCATCGCGGGGATGGTGATCGCCATCCTGACCATCCAGGGCATCTCCCACGTGCATGCAAGCGGTGTCCTGGCACGACTCTGGAGCGTGAGGCGAGGATGACTCCAGGAGAACTCTCCCTCGTATTCTGCGCCGGCATTGCCCTCTTCTCGGCGATCCGCATCGTTGTGGAGAGGAGAACCCTCCGCAAACTCCCGTACCTGAACGTGCTCGGGTTTGCCATCGCGGGATCCGTGGCCCTGATCCTCCCCCACCCGCTCGCCATCGTCGCGGCGGCCGCCTATTTCGTCGGATCGACTCTCGAGTCCAATGCGATCGCGAGCGCCTACGCCGGAGGGATCCAGAAGCGTGATTGAAGGGCTCGCTCTCGTCTTCGGTGTCGTTGCCCTCCTGGGCGCCGTCGCCGCGATGATCCAGAAGGATCCGTTCGACAAGCTCGTCTCCCTCGGCATCCTCGGCGGCGGCATCGTCCCCTTCATCGTGGATCGGGGCTACCTGGACGTCGCCATCGCGTACGCCTTCATCCTCCCGATCGCGACCATCTTCATCCTGCTCGTCTGCCGGAGGAGGTGCCCGTGACGCCGGAGTTCGTCCTGGGTCTCGGCATCCTCGCCATCGGAGTGCTGGCTTCCGTCTTCCCGCGGCCGAAGACCTATATAAACCGCCTGATCAACCTGGAGATCCCGGCGTTCGGGCTCCTCCTCGTCATGCTCTCCTACGACGAGACGCTCGCCCTCCTCACCTTCATCGCGGTCACGGCCATATCCACGTTCGTCCTCGTCCGTGTGATAGAGAGGAGGGAAGCGCCGTGATCGTCCGCCGCATCTCGGCGGCGATCTCCCGCCTGGAGAACCTGACCGCCGTCTACGCCCTCATCGTCGTTCTGGTGACGATCGTCGGGCTTGCCACGCTCCCCCTCCTGGAGTACCGGGGGGACGCCCTCTACCCGAAGACGATCGACCGTGAGAGCACGCTGGATCCCTACGACCGGGGCGGAACGCCCTTCAATACCACCGAGGTGAAGGCCCAGTACATCGAGAACTCCCCCTATGCCGGCTATGTCACCGCCTACCTGACACCCCTCTCCCTGTATATGGCAGAGAGCACGCTGCACCTGGGGACGACGATCGTCTCCCACCCCGGTGGGATCATCGACGAGATCCTCTACAACACCCGCGGTCTGGATACCGTTGTCGAGACCAGTATCCTCTTTACGGCGTTTGCCATCGCCTCCTACATCTTCCGCAGGAGGGACTGACATGACTGCAGAGTACTCCCTGGGCCTCCTCGTCGCGTTCCTGGGAATCGTGGCCGCTTTCTCCGCCCTCGTCCTCGAGAGAGACGACCTCCACCGCATCCTGCTCACGGACCTCGCAGAGATCCTGGTCCTCGTGGTCGTCGCCCTGATCGCGACGGATCTCGCAGAGGCCCTCATCCTCCCCGGCCTGGTCGTGGGAATCTCCGAGCTGCTGGCGGTCTCCGAGGTCTACCTTCTGCGGGAAGGTTTAACAAGCCAGCCGGAGCAGAGGCTGCGGATCGAGGTGATGGAGAGCGCACCCCCCATCCTCGCCGTCCTGCTCGTCGGCTACGGGATCGTCCTCTCCGGGTTCTCGGGGGGAGCGGTCGCCGGTCTCGGGGTGATCTTCTACTTCATGTGCCGCGGACACCGCGAGCGGTTCCACGCCATCGAGGTAGCGAGCGGCTACGCCTGGGCGATGTGGATCCTCGCCTTCTTCATCTTCATGCTGCTTCCCGCCTACTGGTACTTCGCCGTGATGATCGCGGGAGGGGCGATCCTCCTCAAGGTGATGGCGAAGATGGCGCTTGTGGGGACCATGCGGGGGGGATCCGGTGTTTGAACTAACCGGGG
>JAXDAH010000204.1:0-4413 GCA_034679905.1 Methanomicrobiales archaeon
GACCCATCCAGATCGGCCAGGCGGCCGAGTTCGACTTCTCCGGTTCGCAGGCCTGCCGCGCCCTGCGGGAGGAGGGGGTACAAGTCGTCCTGGTGAACTCCAATCCCGCGACCATCCAGACCGACCCGGATATGGCGGACGTGATCTACCTCGAGCCGATCCGCCCGGAGATCGTGGCGAAGATCATCGAGAAAGAGCGCCCCGACGGGATCCTCTCCGGTATGGGGGGGCAGACGGGCCTGAACCTGACCGCGGAGCTGGCGGAGCGCGGAGCGCTCCAGGGCATGGAGATCCTGGGCACCCCGCTCGAGGCGATCTACCATGGCGAGGACCGCCAGCAGTTCAAGGACTTAATGGAGAGCATCGGCGAACCGGTCCCGAAAAGCATGATCCTCCGCTCCCTGGACCAGCTCGACGAGGCGCTCGTAAAAGTCGGGCTGCCCGCGATCATCCGCCCGGCGTATACCCTGGGCGGCAGCGGCGGGGGGATCGCCCACACAGCGGACGAGCTCCGCCGGATCGTGGAGCTCGGGCTCTCCCGCTCCCGGATCCATCAGGTGCTCATCGAGGAGAGCGTGATCGGCTGGAAGGAGATCGAGTTCGAAGTGATGCGGGACGCCGCCGACACCTGCATCATCGTCTGCGGGATGGAGAACGTCGATGCGATGGGGATCCACACCGGCGAGAGCGTCGTCGTCGCCCCCATCCTGACCCTGCGAGACGACGAGTTCCAGACGCTCCGCAGCGCCGCCATCAAGATCATCCGCGCCCTCGGGGTGCAGGGCGGCTGCAACATCCAGTTCGCCTTCCGGGACGGGGACTACCGCGTGATCGAGGTGAATCCGCGGGTCTCCCGCTCCTCCGCTCTCGCATCCAAGGCGACCGGTTACCCGATCGCCCGCGTCGCCGCCAAGATCGCGATCGGGCTGCACCTGGACGAGATCAAGAACACCGTCACCGGCTGCACGCCGGCGTCGTTCGAACCGGCCATCGACTACGTGGTGGTGAAGGTCCCCCGCTGGCCCTTCGACAAGTTCAGAAAAGCCGATCGGACGCTCACCACCGCGATGAAGAGCACGGGCGAGGTGATGGCGATCGGCAGGACGCTTGAAGAGGCGTTCAAGAAGGCGCTGCGGTCGCTCGACACGGACGTCACCCGCCATACCAGCCCGGCCGAGATCCGGATGATCCTCTCCCAGCCCACCGACGAGCGGTTCGCCACCCTCTTCGACGCCATCCGCGAGGGCTTCTCCATCGAGGAGATCGCCACCCTCACCCACATCGACCCCTTCTTCCTCCAGAAGATCAAAAATATCGTCGAGATGGAGACCCAGCTCCGGGGATCGCGGGATCCCGGGCTGATCCGCGCCGCGAAAGAGTTGGGCTTCTCCAACGCGGAGATCGTGCAGCTCTCGGGAGCATCCTGGGAGGCGGTGGAGGGGATCAGCGGACTTCCCACCTACAAGATGGTGGATACCTGCGCGGCGGAGTTCCCTGCAAGGACGCCGTACTTCTACTCCACCTGGGATGCCAGCTGCGAGCTCGAGGGAAGCGATCGGCAGAAGGTGCTGATCCTGGGCTCCGGGCCCATCCGCATCGGGCAGGGGATCGAGTTCGACTACTGCACGGTCCACGCGGTCCAGGCCCTGCGGGAGGAGGGCGTGGAGGTGCACATCGTCAACAACAACCCCGAGACCGTCTCCACCGACTTCGACACCTCCGACCGCCTCTTCTTCGAGCCCATGCAGCTCGAAGACGTGGTGAACATCCTCAAGAAGGACTGCTACTCCGGCGTGATGGTCCAGTTCGGGGGACAGAACTCGATCAACCTGGCCGTGCCCCTGGAGAAGGAGATCGCCCGCCTCGGTCTCGCCACCCGCATCCTGGGCACCAGCCCCGATGCGATGGATGTAGCCGAGGATCGGGACCGGTTCAGCGTCTTTTTAGCAAAACTAGGCATACCGAGCCCGCCCAACAGCTCCGCCTACTCCGAGATCCAGGCAAAGGAGATCGCCGAACGGATCGGCTACCCGGTGCTGGTGCGGCCGAGCTACGTGCTCGGCGGGCGCGCGATGGAGATCGTGCACGATGCCGTGGAGCTCGAGTCCTACATCAAAGAGGCGGTGCGGGTGAGCCGCAAGCACCCGGTGCTCATCGACCGCTTCCTGAGCGACGCGGTCGAGATCGACGTGGACGCCGCCTGCGACGGCAGGGAGGTGCTGATCGGGGGGATCATGGAGCACATCGAGGAGGCCGGCGTCCACTCCGGCGACTCCGCCTGCGTCATACCGCCGCAGTCCCTCACGCCCTCGCA
The DNA here is from genome assembly GCA_034679905.1 of Methanomicrobiales archaeon. Classification (GTDB taxonomy): domain Archaea; phylum Halobacteriota; class Methanomicrobia; order Methanomicrobiales; family JACTUA01; genus JASEFH01. The sequence continues at coordinate 2,315 of JAXDAH010000204.1, forward strand.
GGTAGCGCGGCTGCGCGAATACACGCAGAAGCTCGCCCTCGGGCTCGGGGTGGTGGGGCTGATCAACATCCAGTACGCCATCAAAGACGACACCGTCTACGTGCTGGAGGCGAACCCGCGGGCCAGCCGCACGGTCCCCTTCGTCTCCAAGGCGACCGGGATCCCCCTGGCCAAGGTCGCCGCCAAGGTGATGCTGGGCAAACGGATTGCCGATCTCGGCTACCGCGAGAAGCCCATCCACCACGTGGCGGTGAAAGAGGTGGTCCTCCCCTTCAACAAGCTGACCGGCGTGGACACGGTTCTGGGCCCGGAGATGAAGAGCACGGGCGAGGTGATGGGCATCGACTACGGGTTCGGGAGAGCGTTCTACAAGGCCTGCATCAGCGCCGACAACGCGCTCCCGGTCGAAGGGAACGTCTTCCTCTCGATCGCCGGCGAGCAGAAGGACGAGGTGGCCCCCATCGCGCGGAAGCTGCGGGAGCTCGGGCTCTCGCTCTACGGCACCAGCGGCACGATCGAGTTCTTGAACTCGATCGGGATCGAGGCCCACATGGTGCGGAAGGTGCAGGAGGGATCCCCGAACGTGATCGACATGGTGAGGAAAGGGGAGATCCAGCTGATCATCAACACGCCGGCCGACAAACAGTCCCGCCAGGACCACTACCAGATCATGCGGGCGGCGGTCGACTACTCCATCCCCTACATCACCACCGTGCAGGCGGCACGGGCAGCGGCGATGGCGATCGATGCGATAAAAAAGGAGAAGATCACGCTCGAGCCGCTCAACCACTATCTCGGGTTGCCGTGACGGGGCTGCTGCATTCTTTTTAAAAAGAAGGAGGCTGTCGGAGTCTAGTAGTAGTGGATATCCAGGACCCTGGAGTTGTCGATCATCCAGAGAGCGCCTCGAGAGTCGTACCGGTTCTTGAGCACATAGGTGTGGATCTCCGAAATCGCGGCGAGCGACTCGGTGTAGTACTTCAGCTTCGCCTTCATCTGGTCCCGCTTCACGATATCTTTCAGCGCCTCGTCGTCGTCGTTGTAGTCTTCCGTCCGAAGTTTCTTCGTCAGGTTCTTGATATCGCCGTCGAGCCTCTGGATCTCTGCTGTCATGAATGCGACGGTCGCGTTCAGTTTATCCATGCTGTGCACCAGCCGAACTGCCTCGTTCACCCTCGTAAACCGGAGCGTCCCGTTGCCCACGGGACAGATCAGCGGCTGGAGGGTGCGGGTCTCGTTGCGGCACTCCCCCAGGAAGGCCGGATGCTCCGGTTCGATGTAGATATACTTCCTCGCCTGACGCTCGAAGTAGGGGAAGGAGGCACCGGAAGTCGCTTCGATGCGGATTCCAACCCCGGAGTGGTCGATCTCCGGGAAGTAGAGAAGCGCCACGTCGTAGTCTTCGGACGCCAGTAGTCCGAGGAGGAGCATGGTCTTCTCATGGCAGCTGCCGCTCGCATCGCCGATCACCTCGACAGGATACCGCGGGGATTGCGTTTCGTTGGCAGCGGTCGGAATCTGCTGCACGAACTGCATGGCGAGCTCCACGTACTCGTCCTCGTTGAGTCTCTCTCTTCTGCGGATCTGCTGCAGGCTGTCGGAGATGACTGTATAAAGTTCATCCTGGGTAGGATCCTCGATCATCGCCAGAGTGTGGTTGCAAAACTCTGCCGGATCGGCAGTATCCGAGATGTTCGGGATGCCTGCTGCGCGAGCGTTGCGGGCACCCTCGTATACGGATACGTTCACGGGAATCGAGATCGTATAGCCGTCTTTCTGGAAGCGGACTCTCAACCGGCGATAGTCATAGCTGGTATTGGCTGAGGGCACGATCGGGGATGCTGCATTCAGGGAGGAAGGTTGCCCATCTGCCGGGGCGACCGCCTCCATGTCGGTGCTGCCCGACGTGGGAGCGATGGGCTGTGCGGACTCTGTCAGGTCGGACAGGTCGCTCCGGGCAGCGATACAGCCGCAGAGCAGCAGTGCGGCGACGATCGCGATGGCCACGCAATATTCCAAAGTACCGGTGCGTTTCATGAGCCTCACGTCACCTTGCCCGAATGATCCGCAATAAAGGTTTTGGTGATGCGGGATGTCGG
>JAXDAH010000205.1:0-3573 GCA_034679905.1 Methanomicrobiales archaeon
TACAGGATCCTTCCTCTTGGATTTGTCGCACTCACCCGGGAGAAGGGTCAATCCCAGAGCGTGAATATCAACGAGCTCTTCTATGTCGATGTCTCTCTCTGTACATTCTACGACGAGGTACTTGGCACCTGCACACAAACCACAACCTATACCGATACCTGGGTATTCGGCATCGATGAACTGCTCTCCTACTGGTGGGACTACGATAACTACGGTCTGAAGAACGTGCAGGTCCGGTTCTACGAGTGCACGCTCGATCCGACGGGAGAAGCAGACGATTACTGCAGGTGGGCAGATGGAACTGCGATCAGCTCAACGAAGACCGTGGTGGACTTCTAACCTGATTCTTCTTTTTAAACACGATATCCTGAATCCCTCCGAAGAGCTCTCCCGCGTAGTTGTGCATCCCACCTGCACACCATCGATGATCGGGATGCTCCTCCCCTCTCCCCGAGGGGGGACGAGTGCGTTAGGCCCGTATCGGACGGTAAATCCTGATGGCGGAGGATCTATTCGATATCCGGGATACCGTACGAACGGGAGAGTGGGGCATCGCCCCCCCATGAAACTGCCAGAGAACTGTCGATATGTTCTCGACGAGGGTTTTGTCAGAGCTCGAATACCGCGTTTTCATGTATGAAATCAGGATCCGGCTTCCCCTGCCCTCCAGAGCGACGCCGGCAGAATCCTTAAGGCATCGAGCCGATAGATCAGCCGCGAGGAGATCCCAGCATTGATATCCTTCTGGACAAGAGTCCCCTGCATGCTGATCGTCGGTCACCGCGGTGCTGCCGCTCTGGGTCCGGAGAATACCCTCCGTGCCCTGATGGAGGGGATGCAGTGTGCGGATTATGTCGAGATCGATCTCCGCCTCTCGCGGGACGGCATCCCCATGGTCATCCATGACGCCACCCTGGACCGCACGACGAACGGCCGCGGCCCCGTGCAGGACTGCACCGCGGCCGAGCTGCAGACGTTCGATGCCGGCAGCGGCGAACGGATCCCGACGCTATTCGAGGCGCTCGGGCTGGTGCGGGGGAAGTGCGGAGTGGTAGTCGAGCTCAAGGAGACCCGCGGCGTAGAGCGGATATGCACCGAGATCCAGGAGAGCGGTGTTGAGAGGGCCTGCATCGTCTCGTTTCAGATCGAAGCCCTGCGGAAGGCCCGGGCGGTGCTCCCCGTCCCGACCGGACTGATCGTCTCCCGCGAGAACGAGGCGGCGCTGCAGGTTGCAGAGCAGGAAGCCGTCGACTGCATCCTGTTGAAACATACCCTGCTCACGCGGACGCTCGTGGAGCGGGCGCACAGCATAGGGGTGAACGTGATCTCCTGGACGCTGGATACGGCTCCCGCAATCCAGAGAGCCCTGGATATGGGCGTGGACGGCATCGCCAGCGACGATCCCTGCATGGCCCGAAGGTACGTCCAGGCACGAGATCCGGCGGGAGAGCGAAGGGTCCTCTCGCCGCACGGCCCTCCGGGGTCCGGGGGCAATCGAAGCTGATCACGCCGTCTCGATCCGGGACGCCTCCTCAAGACCGAGCTCCCGGATGGATATCTCGCGCATCCTGTACTTCTGGATCTTGCCCGTCACGCCCATGGGAAACTCGGTCACGAACCGGATGTACCGCGGGATCTTGAAGTGGGCGATGCGGTTCCTGCAGAACTCCTGCACCGCCTCCTCCGTGAGGCACGCTCCGTCCTCTACCTGGATCCAGGCCATCAGCTCCTCGCCGTACTTTTCGTCGGGGACGCCGATCACGTACGCATCTTGTATGGCGAGGTGGAGGTGGAGGAACTCCTCGATCTCCCGCGGGTAGATGTTCTCCCCGCCGCGGATCACCATATCCTTCAGTCGGCCCACGATCTTCACGTAGCCGTCGGGATCCATCGTCCCCAGATCGCCGGTGTGGTTCCAGCGGTTGCTGTCGATGGTGGCGTGCGTCGCGCTCGGATTGTTGTAGTAGCACTTCATCACGCAGTAGCCCCGGGCGCAGATCTCTCCCACCTCCCCTCGGGGCAGGACCTTCCCGCTCTTTGGGTCGATGATCTTGACCTCGGTATGCGGAAACGCCTTCCCCACCGTCGAGACCCTCCGCTCCAGCGGGTCCCGCGTGGTGGTCATGGTGACCCCCGGCGAGCACTCGGTCTGGCCGTAGACGATCACGATCTCGGACATGTGCATCTTGGTCGAGACCTCCTTCATCACCTCGATCGGGCAGGGGGACCCGGCCATGATGCCGGTACGGAGGGTGTCGTAGTCGTAGCGTTCGAACTCCGGGTGGGACAGCTCGGCGATGAACATGGTGGGCACGCCGTGCAGGGCGGTACACCGTTCGGCGTGAACCGTCTTCAGGACGTCCTCGGCACTGAAGACCGGTCCCGGCAGGACCATCGTCGAGCCATGCGTCATGCAGGCGAGGTTGGACAACACCATCCCGAAGCAGTGATAGAACGGCACCGGAATGCAGAGGCGATCCCGTTCGGAGAAGTTCATCCCCTCGCCGATGATGTAGCCGTTGTTCAGGATGTTGTGGTGCGTCAGCACCACGCCCTTCGGGAATCCGGTCGTCCCGCGGGTATACTGAATGTTGACCGGGTCGTCGAAGGAGAGAGCCTCCTCCCGCTCGAGGAGTTCGTCCCGGCTGATCTCCCGCCCCTTCTCCAGCACCTCGCTCCAGGTGAACATGCCGTTGTAGGGCGTTTCCCCCAGGAAGATCGCATTCCGCAGGAATGGCAGCCCGTCGCTGTTGATCCGTCCCGGGCGGGCCTCGAACGCCTCCGGGCAGCACTCGTAGAACATGCCCACGTAGTCGGAGGTCTTGAACCTTCCCTGGACGATGAGCGTCTGCACCTCCGACTGTTTCAGGGCAAACTCGAGCTCGTAGGTGCGGTAGGCCGGATTGATGTTCACCATGATCGCCCCGATCTTTGCGGTGGCGAACTGGGTGAGGACCCACTCTGCGTAGTTCATCGCCCAGATGCCGACCCGATCCCCCTTCTCCACGCCGAGAGCCATCAGTACACGCGCGAGCTCGTCCGTCCGCTTTCGGAACTCCGAATAGGTCCAGCGGATACCCTGGTGCATGGAGATCACGGCATCCGTATCCGGGAACCGGGAACTGATGCCGTTCAGCATATCGCCGACGGTGATCCCGAGGAGCGGTAGTTCGCTTGTCCCTGTCGAGTAACTGCCCTCAAACATCCCTCTTTTATTCGCTCGGAGGCGATATAAGGATTGACGTTCCGGATGAACGCAATGATTAAGTTCATAGAGCATAAATTTTATAAGGCACCAGGAGTATTTGGTGCGTGCGTGGGGCTGTGGCCAAGCCAGGAATGGCGACGGGCTCCAGCGGTATTTGCGGGTGATGAACAATGGGTCTCCTGAAGGATCGCCTCCGGCCAGAGGCGACCGGTGGGCGGCGGTTTCGCCGTCCGCTCCACGATGATGATCCGTTGGAGCACTGACGCATGTCGGAGAGACCCGTCGATCGTGAGTTCAAATCTCACCAGCCCCACATCGAATTTTATCGGACTGCGACCAGCCGATTCTCCAGCAGCTATCCTTCA
>JAXDAH010000206.1:0-10770 GCA_034679905.1 Methanomicrobiales archaeon
GTAGAGAGGGCAGAAAGGGGCCGCGCCGTATACAGAGGCGTTCGAGGAGGATTCCCGAACATTCCTCCCGGAGAGTGCGTTCCGATGAGATCGTCCCGGACCACAGCAGGAATGTGCCGCCCCCGGGCTGCCGGAGCATCCCGGGATACAATTTTGCCCTCCCTACCGACGCTCTCATCCCCCGAACCGGCACGGCTTCTCACCGGGGTGGCTGCCGTCTCGAGGGATGGAAAAATATCCACCAGGAGGATGTGCTCCATCCCCTGCGGATCAGCTGCCCGGGTCTGCAACCCGTCCGATGAAGAGAATGTTGCCGCTCTCCGTATCCTGGATCAGGAGGAGGAACGGGTGGTCGGCGCGGAACACGGGTATGCGCTCTTCGGGGGAGGGGGCGCTCAGCACCCGCATGACCACGCCCGTCGCCGCCGCCGCCTCGGTGCCCTCCTCGTTCACGTCGACGAACGCCTTGTGCACCACGTCGCTGATGTAGAGGTCCGTCGTGCCGTCCATCCCCGAGAAGTCTGCCGCGCCGGGGGTGAACGCCGTCGGCATCCCCATCGCCGCGAGCGTTCCGGGCAGGCTGTACTCCGTCTCGAGCCGGCACTTCGGGAAGAAGACGTCGACGCGCTTCGAGACCAGTGACTGCCGCAGTTCCGGTAGCATATCGAGAGCCGCCTCGGCCGCCGTCAGGTTGTCCTCTCTTGGCAGGAGGACGAGCATGGACAGCGCTCTTCCGCCATCGTGGGCGTAGGGCATCTCGAGCACCTGCAGATCGTCGGTCTCCGTGTAGTTGTAGATCGCCTCCTCGTCAATCCTCTGCATCATCGGAACCCGTACGGCAGCACCGGAGATGGTGCGGAACTCCTCCTCGCGGGTGCTGTTCGTGTCGAACTGCTTGACCCAGGTGCCCTTGAAGTAGATCGCGTTCGTGATGACGAGCCGGGTCATCGGGTCGATCGAGCCCGTCGGCAGCAGATCCCGGATCCGGTCTTCGGTCTGCTCCTCCACCCAGGTGTTGATCGCGATGCGCGAGGGTTCGGGCGCGTTTTTAAAGTCGAGATTGGTGACGTTTGCCGCGTAGTAGCGACCGGCGATATCGATGTAGCCGGGCAGGAACGGATACGTCTTCTCCGCCCAGAGGGCGTTTGCCGTGCGCAGGGTGTAGCTGGAATCCCCGCTATTGATACCGGCGTTGATCGCCGCGAAACCCTCCCTTCGGAGCGTATCGTTCTGCGGGAAACCGAACACCGCCCGGATCTCGTCCGCCGTCTCCCCGCGGGCGCCCTCGCCGGTAATCGCCAGCGCCGAGGAGATGCTGAAGGGCGAGAAGAAGATGTTCCCGTCCTCGTACTGCGGATCCCGCGCCAGCTCGCGGTAGAGGTCGACGGCAAAGCGGTTGTTCCCCGCCACCACGCCGCCGGCATCGGGCGGGGTGGCGTTCCCGCCGTTCGCCACCTGCCCTTCGGATGAACCCGTCTGGACGGATGCAGTGTCCGTTGCACCCAGGCACCCTGCCAGGAGGATGCCGAGGGCGACGACGGATGCCAGGACCAGAGTTCTGCATGTCTTCTGCTGCATGGACGGGTATTCGTATCCGGGTCATTTAAATCTGGCTATAATTACGATTTTTTTCGGAGCGATCGGCCCTTTGCCAGAGAGGAAGAATCGCGTGACGGGATAGAGAACCATCGGTTCCGTCTCGCCCCGGCTCATCCGTTTACGGGAGCGTCGGAAGAGGAGAATCGGCGGCCAGATGCAGGCAGCAGGATACGGAGACGAGTACTCCGAGAGACGATCGGGAGATGTGCGATGGAGAGTGCCGCATGCATATCTCACCCGATGGGAGGGGCATCGCTCCTATGCCCCACCCCTCGCAGTACGATAGTCCGCACAGAGGTGTCCGCAGCCGTTCCGGGAATCTACCTGGACCCCTGAGGGTGTTGTCGCTCGCTACCCTCTCCAAAAACCTGTAGTACGATGCAGGCTCTCCTCTCGTCCTGCCCGGCCTGCCATCGGCGATGCAGGAGCAGCCCGTCCCATCCCCTGCATACACGGCGGAGGGTCGCCCTGTGGAGCAGAGACGATCCGGGATCGCCCGCGGGTCGTGCTGTCTGTCCCTGCTGCCATACACGCTCCGTCCGCGGGAAAACGGCCCCCCTGGTGGCGACGGAGCGGGAGGGATGAACACGCCAACGAGGTGTAGACGCACACGACAGAAATGGTATATGTCTTTGCGTTGACCATGTATCTGCTGGGTGGGGATGGGAACCTGCTGCAAACCGGCCCGCAGGCCCGATCGGCGGAAAGATTGTCATTATCCAGCGGATCTCTTCCGTTCGTCGCCACCGGAACGGTCGATTTCAGCGTAACTTCGAAAATATTCGAAGTCTAAAGAAGGTACTTAAGGATACCAGCCGAACTATCCGGTATCACATCTGCACCTGCCGTCACGGGTCTTCCCCGCGGTGCGGGTGCGCAGGCGGAGAGCGGAGAGCGGACACTTCGCCGCTACGGCCCCTCTGCCGCTGGAATTCTATAAAGGTGTGTTGAATTGATACAGACGCAGAATCTCACGAAAGTTTACAACGGGAAGAGAGCCGTCGACACCCTGAACCTCGAGGTGGCGAAAGGCGAGATCTTCGGTTTTCTGGGCCCCAACGGGGCGGGGAAGAGCACGACGATCCTGATGCTCGTCGGCATGATAGAGCCCACCGAGGGGAGCTGCCACATCAACGGCGTCGAGGTCGCCACAAACCCCATCCAGGTAAAGGAGATCGTCGGCTACCTGCCCGAGGACGTTGGATTTTACGGCAACATGACCGCCGAGCAGAACCTGGACTTCTTCGCCCGCTTCTACCGCATGGACGCCGGGGAGCGGAAGAAGCGGATCCGCGACCTCCTGGAGCTGGTCCACCTGGACGGCGTCACGCAGAAGGCCGGGGAGTACTCCCGCGGGATGAAGCAGCGTCTCGGGCTCGCCCAGGCACTGCTCAACGACCCCCTGGTCCTCTTCCTGGACGAGCCGACGGCGAACCTCGACCCCGAGGCGATCGCCCAGTACCGCGACCTGGTCCACCGCCTCTCCCGCGAGGGGAAGACGATCTTCGTCTCCTCCCACATCCTCTCGGAGGTGACGCAGGTATGCACCACCATCGGTATCCTGCGGAAGGGGAACCTGATCGCGCAGGGCACGCTCGAGGAGGTCAAGACCGCGCTCGACCGGAGCGGCGGCGCGAGCGTGAAGATCTACGTCGAGACCGCCGGCCCGATCCCCGAGATCGCCCACGCGGATATCCTGAACGCGGAGTATGACGGGCACTGGGCCGTGATCGAGTCCCGCTCGGACATCCGGGACGCCGTCGCCGCGTCGCTTCACGAGAGCGGCGTGCGGATACGGGAGCTGAAACGGGTGCAGCCGAGCCTGGAAGAGGTCTTCCTCTCGGTCTACCGGGGTGAATCATGACCGTCGCCGGGCTCTTCAACGTCGCGAGAAAAGAGTTCGCCGACCACCTGACCAGCCGCCGGTTCCTGGTCATCCTCGGCCTCTTTTTGATCATCTCCACGATGGGGCTCTACCAGGGTATCCAGAGCTACAACCAGCAGCTGGAGTCCTACGCCGAGCAGATGGCCCGGCTGCCCGCCGGGGAGGACATCGGCTGGATGCCCGAACGACCGTCCGTCCTGAACGTCTTCGTGTTCATGGCGAGCGAGATCGGGACCCTCGGGGCGATCCTGGGCATCGCGATGGGGTTCGATCTCATCTCGCGGGAGAAGGAGACGCGGTCGCTCAAGTCCCTCCTCTCGCACCCGGTCTACCGCGACGAGATCGTCAACGGCAAGGCGCTCGGGGGGGTGCTCGCCCTGGCGTTCGCCATGGGCGCCGGGTTCCTCGTCTCCCTGGCGGTGCTGCTCGTCTTCAGCATCGTCCCCGGCGTCGGCGAACTCTCGGCGATCGCCCTCCTGGGAGCGGTATCCGTCGTCTACCTCCTCTCGTTCTTCGCCGTCGCCCTGCTGATGTCCACGGTCTCGAGCGAGAGCGGGAACGCCCTGATCTACTCGCTCGTGGTCTTCTTCACCCTGGCGATCATGATGAGCCTGATCGGGGGCACCCTCACCACGGTGATCGTCGGGGATCCCCCCGAGCCGCCGCAGATGCCCTATCCCATGCAGGACCCCGCCGAGCGGGTCGTGTATGTCGGCCAGAGTGGGGCGAGCTCGACCGTCAGCAGCTCGACCGTCGTCGAGAAGGTGGGCCCCATATCCGAGGATAAGGGCGAATGGCAACGCTACGAGGAGGAGATGCGGGCTTACTGGGAGAAGCGGCGGGTGATCTCCGACGCGTTCAACCTGGCCTCACCCCAGATGAACTACATGACGATCGCGATGGCGATCATGAACCCGCACTACGTCACCTACATGGACGGCGCCACCATCCTGCCCGCCCCCATGCCCGGGGAGGTGGAAGAGCCGGACCTGATGGAGGTGCTCGGGAGCCTGTGGAAGAACATCGCGGCGCTCTTCGTCTTCCCGGCCGTCTTTTTCGGCATCGCCTATGGGAAGTTCATGCGGATGGATGTGCGATGACGGCAGCACGCGCTTCTCTGGGTCTCCTGGCCCTCGTCCTCCTGACCGCCCTCCTCGCCGCACCGGCGCTCGGCCAGACGATCGAGCAGCGGGTCGAACTGCGCTGCGACTTCCCCGGCCAGGTGGTGGACGCCGGGGATACCGCCACGTTCGAGATCACCATCTTAAACCGCGGCCCGACCGCCACCTACAACCTGATCCACCAGATCTACTCGAAGTCGACGGACTGGGAGTTCGCCTTCAGGGACGGCAGCCAGGAGGTCTACAAGGTGCTGCTCCCCGAGGGGACGTCCCGCACCGTGACGCTGGAGGTCGCCACGCCCGGGGATGCCGAGGTGGGGGAGTACCGGGTGCTCGTGAAGGTGGGCGACGACAGTCTCTGGCTGTACGTAAAGATCGCCGAGACCCACAGCGGCGAGAAGGGGACGCTCGCGTTCACGGTCGTGGATAAGGATGGCGGCGCGGTCAAGGGTGCGGCGGTCAGCGCCTACCGCGGCACCACGCTCGTCGACCGGATGCGGACGACGGCGGAGGGCAAGATCAGCCTCGATCTACCCAAAGGGATCTACCGGGTGACGATCGATCAGGCGGGCTACCGCAGCTGGGAGGACAGGGACGTCGATATCCGCGTCGGCAAGACGACGGACCTCGGGCTGATCGCCCTCGATCGGGAGATGTACGCCGCCGAGTTCGTCGCCAAGTCGCCGCTGAAGACCGTCATGATCGGGAGCCGCCCCATCTTCGAGTTCAGCATCCGCAACATCGGCAAGACCGACGACACCTACCGCCTGGGTGTCGAGGGGGTCCCCGACGGCTGGTACGCGGGCTACAAGGAGAGCGCCGGGGAGACCGGGGGGCTCTCGGAGATATTCTTAAAGGCCGGCGAGGAGAAGACCCTCTACCTCGAGTTCATCCCGCCCTACGGTGTCGAGACCGGCGAGTACAACTTCACCAGTGTCGCGCACTCCTCCACGCAGGACTACGGGCAGAACCTGACCCTGAAGGTGCGGGGGAGCCTGGAGATGCAGCTCTACTCCCGCGGTTACCGCTACGAGCTGGAGCGGGGGAGCACCGTCTCCTTCGACGTCTCGGTCACGAACGCCGGCAGCGGCGGCGCCCTGACGAACGTCAGCACCGAGGTGAGCGCCCCGCAGGGGTGGCGGGCGAGCATCAGCCCGGCGTCCGTCGCCAGCCTCGAGCCGAACCAGCGGAGTACGTTCACGATCCAGCTGGTGCCCCCGGCCGACATCGTCGCCGGCGAGTACAAGGTGAACGTGAAGGCGCGGAGCGAGCAGGCGGAGACGACGGACGAGTTCCGGATCGTGGTGAAGGAGAACAGCAATATCGCGATCTACGGGATCCTGATCCTCGGCGCGGTGGTCGGCGGACTCTTCTACGTCTTCAAGAAATACGGGCGGCGGTGAGGGGAGCGCCATAGCCCCCTGCCCGAGGATGCCGATACCGCACCTCTTTCCCGCGCCCGACCGACAGCTGCGATGCGCCCGTCCGGATCGGCAGTCTTGTGATGGATGGGCGACAGATCTCATGGGGCAGGACCATGGCACCCCGACCGCTGCCCGCCCCGCGTTCCGGCGGCAGTCGCCGTTCCGGGAATCACCGGCACGGGCCGATCGGGAACGATCCCGCAAGAAAAACCAGTCGTGAGGATTGAGATGCCGGTGCGATTCTGCAGATTGGAGAGCAGTCCTGGAGACAGAGATGCAGCCGAATAGATCCCGCGACCTCCATCGCAAAGCCTCGCCATCGGCTCTTCGGGAGGCCTGGAGCCGCGTGCAGGGGGAGAAGGTCGAGACGGCGGCCGTCTGCGGGACCTACGTCCTCGTCGCCGCCATCCTCGCCTACCTGATCCTCACCCTGCACCTCGCGGATAGCCCCTGGGCCTCGTTCGACGCGGCGCGGTTCCATTCGATGGCCGAGACGATCATCGCGGGGCTCGCGCCCTACGTCGCCTACGTCGACCCCAAACCCCCGCTGCTCTACTTCACCGTGGCGCTCATGGATCTCCTGGCACCGGCGGGCTCCATCGACGTCCCCGTCATGGCCGGGATCAACGTGGCGTCCGCCCTCCTGATCTGGCGGATCGGGCGGGAGGACTACGGATCTGCCGCGGGCTACTTCGCCGGCCTGCTCTTCCTGGTGGCAGCGGTCTTTGTACAGGGCTACTTCCTCTTCGCCGAGCAGTTCGGCGTGCTCTTCCTGCTCTGCGCCTATATATCGGCGCGGAGATCCGACTACGTCCTCGCCGGCCTCTTCGTCGGGCTCGCCGTCGGGTTCAAGCAGTATACCGCTCTCGATTTTATCCCCCTCCTCTACCTGATACATGCCCGGGGAGAGCGGCAGTACCACCACCTGGTGCTGCCGGCGGTCGCCGCGGTTGCCGGCACGTTCGGCATCCTCTACCTCGCCTACGGGATGGAGGCGACCGCCGCCGCCCACCACTGGACGTTCACCAACGGGCCGGGCTACCTGCTGGACGCCGGAGTCGCCGGCATTCCCAGTTACCGCCCGACCGACCCGATCGGGTTTGCCGCCAACCTGGTCGCCAGCATCGCGATGGTGCTGCCGACGCTCGTCTTCGCGGCGGGCAGCGCGGTGAAGAGCGGATTCAAGACCCCGGAAGAGCGGACGCTGGGGCTCTTTGTCCTCGCCTTCCTGGGCACGCTCCTCGTCCGCCAGTACCTCCACTACTGGCTCCTCCTGCTCCCCTTCCTGGCGCTCATCGCCTGCCGGGAGTTCGGGCGGACGCCCGATTGACGTACTGCCGCTGCCGGAAAGGCTAAGGATGAGGATGCCGCACGGGAACGTCTTAGGGTGGATCGGCACAGGGATCAATAGTCTTCCTCTCCCTGCTGGAGTGCCGATCCTGCGCGACGCTATTCGGGGATGAGGGCAGGTGCCCGGGCGATCAGGTCGGGGCCTTCGTTCGCCGGATTGTTCACGGCCGGCGAGACCGGATAGGCCTCGAGTTCGGGCGTGGGACGCGGCGCCAGCAGGTGCGCCAGTTCCTCCGGGTCGAGCGCCCCGCCCCGCATCCATACGTCCTCGCCCTCCCGCGGGAGGACGACGGGCATTCGGTCGTGGATGGGTGCGATCAGGTCGTTTGCAGCCGTCGTGACGATGGTGAAACTTTTGACCGGCTCTCCCCCGGCGCCCCTCCAGATGTCGTACAGCCCGGCGAACGCGAAGAGGGCGTGGTCTCTCCGCTCGACGTAGTACGGGACCTTCCGGGATCCGGCCGGTCTCCACTCGTAGAACCCGGTCGCCGGCACCAGGCAGCGATGATGTTTTAGCGGCGCCCGGAATGCGGGCCTCTCACGCAGTGTCTCGGCCCGGGCGTTGATCATGCGGTAGCCGGCACTCTCGTCCTTCGACCAGGAGGGGATGAGTCCCCACCGCATGGGGACGATCTCGCGCTCTGCAGGGATCTCGGGGTCGCCGGCAACGACGGGGACGGTCTGGGAGGGGGCGATGTTGTAGCGGGGGCGGATCTCGTAGGGGGGCTTCTTCGCCCCGAACCGATCCTCGATGCCGACCGTGATCGCGATCGCGAATCTGCCGCACATGCCGGTGCATTAGAGCGTATGCCGATTTAAGGATTCCCGATTTCGAGAGTTTACCGGACACCGTCGACACTTCAGTCCGGATTCCACTTCCCGATGTGCGATGGAGAGCAGGACTTCCCGATTCGCAATCCTCACTCCTGTGTTGTGACAGGGACCTAGGGATGGTGAAAAGAACATTTTTCTTCCGTAGAAAGGGTTCAGATTATACCTCTTGCCGGGGATTTCGATCCCTGTTCCCCATGTACAGACCTATCGCACCAAAGGGGGAGGGGGCGCACCCCCTCCCCCCGTTCCTCTACCCCGCTGGTACGATAGCCCGAGATGATGATGGGGATAGGTTGACCTGTACGAGATGGACTCCCCCAATCGCCCCCACCCCTGCATCCGATTGGGCCTGTTATAAGGTGACGAAAGGATCGCCATTCATCCCAAGAGAAGGGTTTCAGTTCGACCGGAGTCCGAATGCTCATTCCCATCCTACCGTTTCTCCGACGACTCTGCCCCAAATATCCAGGCCCATCGTACGGGGAGGAGAGGATCGAGAGGGACTCCCCTCCCCCTATCTCCCACCCCGCCGGTACGACATCCGGTGAGGGGATAAGGATATGGAGAGGCGGCCCTGCACGAGCTGTAACCCCCTTCTGCATATGCATCGATCTCCTCGCCATCCCAGCATATCCCATAGGATGTCCGATCTGTACGGATTCCCACATGAGGAAGCGGGACCGGGCCAGTGCAGCACCGGGCTCCTGCGCACCGCACACACCACCCCTCGCACAGGGAGACGAAGGATCTGACCCCCCCTTAATCCGGATGCATGCAGGGCTGCCAAAAAAATTCTTCGCGATCCCCCGGGAAGTGCCAGCTTCACGAACACCTCCCGCGAGCATCAGGAAGCCCGATCGCCAGAGGTATTTATGCCGGTAAACAAATCCCTATGCAGTTGCAGCATGATAGCGAACGATATCGACCTGGAGGCCATCGCCCGGGACGCGATGAGCCGCTACGGTTTTCTCTCCGAGTTTCCCGCTCCCGTCCTCCGCGAGGTCGGCTCTCTCGATGCAGAGACGCTGAACAGCCGGAACCACGGGCGGGATCTCCGGTCGCTCCTCTGGTCCTCGATCGACAACATCGACTCCCTCGACCTCGACCAGCTGGAGTACTGCGAGCCGGGCCCGCGTGGAGAGATCCTTGTCAAGGTCGCCATCGCCGACGTCGACCTCTTCGTTCCGCTGGCCTGCCCGACGGACCTCCACGCCGCCCACAACGGCACCTCGGTCTACACCGGCGTCCTGACCTTCCCCATGCTCCCCGACCGCCTCAGTAAAGGCATCTCCTCGCTCCTGCCCGGCCAGGACCGCAGCGCCGTCGTGATCGAGTACACGGTCCTCGAAAACGGGGAGATCCGCCCGGGTGACATCTACCGGGCGCTGGTGAAGAACAGGGCCAAACTGGTCTACGAGGAGGTCGGGGCCTGGCTGGAGGGGAGCGGGGCCCTCCCCGGCACCGTCCGGGAGATCCCCGGGCTCGACGAGCAGCTCCGCCTGCAGGATGCGGCCGCCCGCCGCATGCGGCGCCGCCGCATGGAGCAGGGGGCCCTCGACCTGGAGACGATCGAGGCCGAACCCGTGATGGAGGACGGGCGGGTGCGGGACCTCGCCCTCCAGCAGGAGAACGCCGCCCGGCACCTGATCGAGGAGTTCATGGTCGCCGCGAACGGCACCATGGTCGCCCGCCTGGGCGCCGCCGGCATCCCCATGATCCAGCGGGTCGTGCGCACGCCCAAGTACTGGGAGCGGATCGTCCAGAAGGCGGCGGAGTATGGCTGGGCGCTGCCGGCGAGACCGGACGTTCAGGCGCTCGCAAAGTTTCTCGATCGCCGCAGGGACGCCGATCCCGAACGCTTTCCGGATCTCTCCCTGACCATCATCAAACTGCTGGGCCCGGGCGAGTACATGGCCCTCGGTCCCGACGAGGACCCGATGGGCCACTTCAGCCTCGCCGTCACCGACTACACCCACGCCACGGCCCCGAACCGCCGCTACGTGGACGTGATCAACCAGCGGCTGATCAAGGCGGTCCTGGACGGCGCTCCCCTCCCCTATACGGCGGACGATCTGGCCGAACAGGCTGCCTGGCTCTCCGGGCGGGAGAAGGCCTCCAAGAAGGTCGAACGGTTCGTGCGCAAGGCGGCGGCCGCTGTCCTCATCCAGGACCGCATCGGGGATGTCTTCGAGGGGCTGGTCACCGGCGCCGCCGAGAAGGGGACCTACGTGCGGCTGATCGCGCCGCCCGTCGAAGGGCGGGTGGTGCGGGGCGAGCGCGGGCTGCAGGTGGGCGATAAGGTCCGCGTCCGCCTGCTCAGAACGGATCCCTACAACGGCCATATCGACTTTGCGTGCGCCGGGAGGCTGTAGTATCGACGGGATACGGATCCAGCCCCCACCCGCTGTAGCAGGTATATCCGCTCGACAGATGGGAGAGGCCCATTCCCGCAGCGTCCGGCGCGACGCCTGCAGGAGGGTGCCGGACAGGACAGCATCGGGCAGACCGGGGATCCCCCTGCACCGCTGCAGGGGAGGAAGACGGTCTCGCCGCCTCC
>JAXDAH010000207.1:0-2565 GCA_034679905.1 Methanomicrobiales archaeon
AAATCGCCGGCGATACGGCGTCCTTACCCGCGAAATGCCCGTAAGATTGTGTCGGAATCCGATATCCCATTGCATCAAGTATATTACCTCTCTGCAACCATTTCTGTGCATTGACCGTCCGCCCGCCCCGTCCCAGGAACCTTCACCGAGCCGCCGCTGCTGCTATCGGCATCGCCGCGATCACCCTCGCCGCTCTCATCGGACTGTATCTGGACTCTCGCCCTCCGGTTCCGGCAGAACCGATCTCGGTCGCGTATTCGCCGTTCGAGTCTACCGCACTCTTCTGGATCGCCGACGAACAGCACTACTTCGAGGAGAGGGGCTTCGACCTGACGCTGCGAGGCTACGACTCCGGTGCCGCCTCGCTGGACGGCGTAATTGACGGCGAAGCGGACATCGTGGTGGGGGTATCCGAGTTCCCCCTCGTCGAGAAGGCGTTCCAGGGTGCCCCGGTCCGCACGATGGGCACCATCGACAAAGGGAATTTCGTCTACATCGTCGCGAGGCGGGACCGGGGCATCGGGAACGCCTCCGACCTCGAAGGTAAACGGATCGGGACCACTGTTGGAACGGCCTCGGAGTTTCACCTCGGGCGGTTCCTGGAGCTGAACGGCATGACGATGCAGGAGATCACCCTCGTCGATGTCGGAACGCCGGAGGGGTGGGTGAACGCGGTCGCGGACGGCGAGATCGATGCCGTCTCGACCGCCCAGCCCTATGCCAATGCCGCCCGGGAACGGCTGGGCGAAAACGCCGTCGTCTGGCCAGCGCAGAGCGGCCAGCCCGTATTCTCGCTGGTGGTCGCCACGGATGCCTGGATCGCGGAGCATCCCGGCCAGGCGGAGCGGTTCCTCGAATCCCTCGCCCGGGCCGAGGACTACGCCGCCGAGCACCCCGCCGAATCGCGGGCGATCGTGCAGCGGCGGCTGAACCTCGATCCCGCGTACATGGACACGGTCTGGCAGCAGAACCGCTTCGCGCTCTCGCTCGACCAGTCGCTCGTCACCGCGATGGAGGACGAGGCCCGCTGGATGATCGCGAACAACCGCACGACCGCAACGGCGGTCCCGCACTTCAGGAATCACCTCTATACAGCGGGTCTGGAGCGCGTGGATCCCGGCTCGGTGAACATCGTCGGGTGAAGCATGAAGATCCGGACACAGCTGATCGCCGGAATGGCCATCTTTGCCGCTCTCCTCGCCATCATGGCGGGCCTCGTGATCGCCACGGACCGGGAGATCGAAGCCCTCCTGGTCCAGGAGGAGAATGCAGACCGTATCGCCGCCGAGGTCGGCGAGCTCGCCTACCTCTCCAACGACTACATTATCTACCGCGAGCCCCAGCAGGCGGAGCGGTGGAACGCGAAGTTCTCCTCCATATCCGCCCACGTCGCCAACCTCTCCGTGAGCAGCCCGGAGCAGCGGACGCTCCTCGCCAACCTCGAGGCAAACCTGATGGCCACCCGTTCGGTCTTCGACGGCATCGCATCGACTCCCGCACAGCCCGAGGAGGTGGACGCCGACTCCGTCCACGTCTCGTGGAGCCAGATGGCGGTCCAGAACCAGGGTATGGCTTTCGACGCCTCCAGACTCGCCGACCTCCTGCGCGACCAGGCTGTCGAGCTGGAGCAGACGCGGGACCGGCTCATCTTCGCGCTGCGGGGGGCGTTCGTCGCGCTGCTCCTCACCAGCTACCTCCTCCTCTACCGCCACCTGCTGAAGTCGATCACGAACCTGCAGGAAGGCGCCCGGATCATCGGGTCCGGTAATCTCGATCACACCATCGCGGAACGGGCAGACGACGAGATCGGCGAACTCTCCCGCTCGTTCAACCGCATGACGGCGAACTTAAAAGAGGTCATCGCCACAAAGGGCGATCTGGAGCGGGAGATCGCCAGCCGGCGGCGGACG
Organism: Methanomicrobiales archaeon; assembly: GCA_034679905.1. GTDB lineage: Archaea > Halobacteriota > Methanomicrobia > Methanomicrobiales > JACTUA01 > JASEFH01. Next base: position 1,911 of record JAXDAH010000207.1, read on the forward strand.
GAGGAGAACCTGGCCCGCGCCAACATGCAGCTCACGCGGAGCAAGCAGGCCCTGATCCGCCGCAACACCGAACTCAGCGAGCTCAACCAGGAACTGGCCGCAGCCCAGGAAGACCTCGAGAAGAAGAACGCCGCTCTGGCGCGGGCGTACCAGGAGCAGATGGCGACCGAGGAGGCGCTGAAACGATCCAACGACGAACTCAAGAAGAGCCAGAAGGAGCTGCAGGAGACCAGCCAGTACCTGGAGAACCTGATCGGGCATGCAAACGCACCCATCATCGTCTGGGACCCCCAGTTCCGTATCACGCGGTTCAACCGCGCGTTCGAGCGGCTCACCGGGAGATCGGCGGCATCGGTCATCGGGCAGTCACCGGAGGTCCTCTTTCCTTCGGATTGCCGCGCCGGGTGTATGGAGGCGATCGAAAAGACGGCCCGGGGCGAGCAGTGGGAGGCGGTCGAGATCCCTATCCAGCACGTCAGCGGGGAGATCCGCACGGGGCTCTGGAACTCGGCAACCATCTACGGGCTCGACGGCAAGACGGTGGAGTCCACCATCGCGCAGGGACAGGACATCACGGAACGCAAATACGCCGAGGAGCAGCTGAAGGAGTCGGCGGCGAACCTCAAACGGAGCAACGAGGACTTAGAGAGGTTCG
>JAXDAH010000208.1:0-10631 GCA_034679905.1 Methanomicrobiales archaeon
GGTGGGTTGGGGGGGGTGTAGAATCCCTGCGGTCCGTTGCGGTCGCCTCCCGCCGTTTCGAGCCGCACGTCCTCGCCCTCGAGCCGGCGGGCGCCGACCCGGTGGACCTCGGAGAGGATGGCGTTGAGATGCCCCTGTGAATCGGCCGTGACGCGCAGGCGGGCGTAACTGGGATCCGTCTTCTTTTTGCCCACCTCGAACTCGAGGATCTCGAAACTCCCTCCCCGATCCATGATCGTATCGAACACCCGTGTCATGATCCCCGAGTCGATGATGTGCCCCTCGAGTTCTATCTCCCGTGACGAGTCCATGTCTGTTCAGCTCTGTTTCTCAGTATCTTTTGCCCTTCATAGAGAATGAAGGTTATCTCACCGATCGCGGGCATGCGGTGCTCCGTATCCAGCCTTGCCGCCCCAGCGCGCCGATGGCGAGGCAGTTACGGGCCCCGGCGGTGGCAGAGGTAACGCTCCACCACCTCCCGTTCCTCACGGGTGTTGATGTTGAACGCCAGGCGTCGATCCGGTACCAGCAGGCGCTTCTCATCCTGCGGCTCCTCGATAGCCTCGAACTGCAGGACATTGATCCCGACCGGGCAGGCGGCCACGCCGTCCACCACCTCTACGTAGCGGGTGCGGCAGTCGAGCTTCCGGCAGATCTCCCGCGGGATCCAGGCGGAGCAAGCCGGTCTCCCCGAGCGCACGTAGCCGTCGAAGATCTCATCCAGGATCTCCGACGCGAGGCAGGGCAGGTCGGCGACGCTCGTGAAGAGCGGCCCGCTCCCGTCCAGGGTGCCGGCCGCCTCCACCAGATCCTCCACGTAGCCGCGGCCCCGGCTCTTCACCTCCAGGATGCCGTGCGCCCGGCACCAGTTCCCGGTGTAGGGAGTATGGGGGGAGGTCGCAACCGCCACCTCGCAGCCGAACGCCACGAACGCCTCGATGACATACGCGATCATCGGGCGTCCGCAGATGGTCACGAGCGGCTTCTCCCCGAGGGAGAGACGCGTCCCCTTCCCGCCGGCCAGGATCAGGGCAAGCATGCTGCCAGCGCCTCCATCAGGCGGTCGTTCTCCTCCGGGGTGCGCACCGCGATGCGGATGGACCGGGAGAGTCCGAAGGAGGTGCAGTCCCGCACCAGGATGCCCCGCTCGAGCAGGCGGGCGGAGAGGTCCGCTGCCGGCAGGGGAAGGCGGACCAGGACGAAGTTGGTCGAGGACGGATGGTGCGGGAGGCCCAGCGCATCCAGCCGGGAGACCAGTCGGGACCGCTCTGCCGCGATCCGCGCCCGGGATCGGGCGAGCTCCCCGTAGACAGCGAACGCTCCGATGGCAAAGGCCTCGGCGCAGGCGTTCACGGTCCAGGGGAGACGGATCGTCTCCATCCTCTCCACGAGCGTCGGGTCGCCGAAGCCGTAGCCGAGCCGCAGGCCCGGGACCGCAAAAGATTTGGTGAGCGATCGGGCGATGAACAGCGCCGGATCTGGTACGTCGACCAGGCTCTCTGCGGGATCCGCGAGTTCGATGAACGCTTCGTCCAGGAAGAGGCGGGATCCGCCCTCCGAAACGGCATGGAGGCGTTCGAGGACGGCATCCCGTGGCATCAGCTCCCCGGTGGGGTTGTTGGGGTTGCAGAGGAATCGGACTTTTATCGGGCCCTGCCCCGTGGCCCTAGCTCCGCACAACCGCGCCGAGAGTTCGTACTCCCCGAAGGTGGGAGAGTCGATCGCCACCCGATCCCCCTTCTCGAGTGTCGCCGTGCAGAACACGCGGATCAACTCGATGGATCCGTTGCCCACGCAGATCTCCTCTGTCGGGCGGTGGAAGGTGCGGCCGATCGCCTCTTTCAGTGCGGCGTAGCTGTCGTCGGGGTAGCACTCCAGATCGCCAGGATCGACAGACCAGTCCACCCGGGGGGGAAAGGGGTTCAGGCTAGCCGAGAAGTCGAGAATATCGCCGGCGATTCTGCTCTTCAGCCGCTTCACCGTGCCCCCGTGGATCGCCTTTGCCGGGAATGGATGGAACAATGGGATGACCTCTTCTCTATATGAGGTTCGGGGGCTGGAGATAAAACCGTTCGCCCGCTTAATTCCAAAAAAGAAGGTTTATATATATAACCGTTGCTATTAGAATTATCTGGTTAGTCAGACAAGGAGGATCCAGATGTCTGACAGAAAGCAGCTCATGAGCTGCTAGATGTCAGATACACACAGTCATGATGGAAAGGATCACAATTCGACTCCCAAGGCAGCAGGTTGACATGCTGGAGAGGTTGGTCGACATGGGGGAGTACCCCACCGTCTCGGAGGCGGTACGCTACGCCGTTCGGGAGCTGATCGAGAAGCATGCCAACCGGGTGCTCCGGGAGAGCGACCAGATTTCATTCAAGGTTTAGGAAAATTCAAAGGTTTAGGAGGTTTAGAATGCAGAGCATCATTGATGAGGCTGTCAAGAACCAGGACCTGCTCAAGCAGTCTGGCAAGGGAGACGGTGCAGAAGACGGAGACTTCCTCGGCCTGCCAAGGATCGTCATCGTCGGCTGCGGCGGCGCCGGAAACAACACGGTGAACCGGCTGTACCACATGGGCGTATCGGGTGCAGAGACCCTCGCTGTGAACACGGACAAGCAGCACCTGGACATGATCCAGGCGGACAAGAGGGTGCTCATTGGAAAGTCGCTCACCAAAGGCCTCGGCGCCGGCGGGTATCCCGATATCGGCAAGAGAGCGGCGGAGATGGCCCGCCCCACCCTCGAGTCCCTGCTGGAGTCGGCCGATCTCGTCTTCGTGACTGCCGGCATGGGCGGCGGCACCGGCACCGGTTCCGCCCCCGTCGTCGCCCAGATAGCGAAGGATCAGGGCGCCATCGTCGTCGGGATGGTCAGCTACCCCTTCCAGGTGGAGAAAGCCCGGCTGCTCCGGGCCGAAGAAGGGCTCGAGGCGCTCGCCAATGCGGCAGACTCTGTCATCGTGCTCGACAACAACCGCCTGCTGAAGTACGTCCCGAACCTCCCCATCGGGCAGGCATTCTCGGTCATGGACCAGCTGATCGCCGAGACGGTCAAGGGCATCTCCGAGACGATCACCGAACCCTCCCTGATCCAGCTGGACTACGCGGATGTCCGTGCGATCATGAGCAAGGGCGGTGTCGCGGTCATGCTGGTCGGCGAGAGCAAGCAGCAGAACAAGGCCGAGAGCGTCGTGCATGAGTGCCTGAACCACCCGCTCCTGGACATCGATTATCGCGGCGCGACGGGGAGCCTGATCCACATCACGGGCGGCAACGACCTCACCCTCCAGGACGCCGAAGAGATCGCGAGCTCGCTCACCTACGAGCTGGACCCGCACGCCGACGTGATCTGGGGCGCGCGCGTGAAGAGCGAGTTCGAGGGCAAGGTGCGGGTGATGGCCATCATGACCGGCGTGAAGAGCGCCCAGATCCTGGGCCAGCACCGCGGATTCGAACAGACGGTTCCCACGCGAACCTCTCCAACGGCCAGCACGTCCCGGCGAGTCCGAGAGGATGCGAGAAGCGGCGGACTGATCGATATTCTCTAGAATCGTCCCCGCTCTCCTCTCTTTTTGCGTTCCCGAAATCCTTAATAATCAAGATGACGTTTGAATAATAGAACGTCTTGGGCCCTGACCGTGAGATGTTCCAGAAGATCGGGCAGTGCTGATTTCTGTCAAAGCGGCCCACCATGTATCGGGGTTGAACACATGAACCGTCAGCTGAACACGCCTATTCGTGCGATTGAGGCGTTCTATTCTGCTCCTTTCAGGTTGATAGTGTTGGTTCCGATTCTGCTCTCAAGGGTGTTATTCAGGGCCCGGGTACCGGATGAGGATGGTCGCGCATGTTGAACGAACTGATAGAGAAGAGGAAGAACATTCTGGCTGAGTCCGAGCAGCACAAGACCCGCAGGAACGAGCTCAATGCTACCGCGAGCAAGCACGCAACCGAGAGGAACAACTTAAACAACCAGACCCGTGAGTTCGTCGAAGAGGCGCAGTCGAACAAGGAGCTGCGGGACAAGTACAACGCGGAAGTCCAGAGCTTAAAGGAGGAGCGGAACGCATACAACAGCAACGCCAACCAGCTCTTCGAGGAGATCGAGGCATTCAAAAAAGAGCACGGAAATCTGAAGAACCGTGGCTTGAAGGAGATCCAGAAGCAGATCGAGCACCTCGAGTTCCGCCAGCAGACCGAGGTCTTCAGTATCGACAAAGAGAGGGAGCTGATCGAGAAGATCAAGCAGATGAAAGCCCAGGTGAAGGATCAGGAGGCCGAGCTCGAGCAGAACAAGGAGATGCGGACGAAACTGAACGAGGCCCGCGAATACCGCAAACACGCTTCCGAGATCCATGCACGGGTGACCGAACTTGCGGAGCTGGCGCAGAAGCACCACGACCTGATGGTGGAGGCCTACAGGAAGGCGGACAAATCCCGCGAGGCAGCGGATGCGATGCACCAGAACTTTGTCGAGGCCCAGGAGGCGGCAGACGCGGAGCACAAGTACTTCATCGCGTGCCAGAAGGAGCTGCGGGACTACGACAAGGTGATCAGCGGTCTTCGGAAGAAGACCCGAAAGACCAAGGTGACGAAAGAGCAGAAAGCGGTCAGAAAAGAAGCCGAGCGTATATTCAAACAGTTCAAGGGCGGCGAGAAGCTCACGACCGAGGATCTCCTCCTGCTCCAGCGCTCCAAACTCATCTAGGCGAGCAGCCTATCACCTTTTTTCAGCCGATTTCGACGAGGAAGGCTTCTCCCCGCGTCGTGGATGCCAGCATGCCACAGAATGAATAATCATTTAATACCTACAGGGAGATCCTTCTACTGGAATGACGGGCGGAAGGACGCTGGTCCTCTGTGTGGATCGCGATGACGATATCGGATTCAAGGGGAACCTGGAATGCCCCATCGTGGGACGGGATGCCTGCCTGGAGGCGGCGAACATACTCGCTCTCACGGACCCCGAGGATTCGGATATCAACGCCATCTTTCAGGGCATCAAGATCTACGATGAACTGACGGCGAAGGGCGAGGATATGACCATCGCCATCCTATCGGGCGACCACATGCACATGCTCGACGGGGATCGCCGCATTGCCGCCGGTCTCGATCAGGTGATCAACGCGACGGGAGCGAACTCCTGCATCCTGGTGACCGACGGAGCCGAGGACGAGTACGTGCTTCCCATCATCCAGTCGCGGATACCCGTCAGCAGCGTCCGCCGCGTGATCGTCAGCCAGATGCCGAACCTGGAAGGGACCTACTACATCATCAAGAAGCTCTTCGACGATCCCAAGGTCTCCCGCATGGTGTTCGTCCCGCTCGGGCTGGCAATGCTCCTGTTCGCCATCGCCTACCTGATCGGCAACCCGGAGTACGCCATGATCATCGTGGTGGGAGTGATGGGCACGTACCTGCTCGTCAAAGGGATTGGGCTGGATCAGGTCGTCGGCTACTTCCTGAACGCTCTCCAGATCTCCTTCCACCGCGGGCGTTTCACCTTCGTCACCTACGTATCCGCGCTCCTGCTGATCACGCTGGGGATCGTGATAGGTCTCCTGACGCTGATCGCGTTCTACACGACCGACCCGTCCTCCGGGGTGTTCATCTACCTGGTGACGTTCATCTACGGAGCGGTCGGCTGGTTCACCGCTGCCGGGCTGATCGCCTCCGGGGGAAAGATCATCGATACCTACATCAACGAGTGGGAGAGCTTCGGACGGGTGGTGGTGCTGCCCTTCTTCACGGCGGCCATCGGGATCATCTCCTACGGCGCGAGCGTATACCTGCTGTCCATCAGCGATATCACGGACTTTCCGTTCACGACGGACGCCGGCGTCCAGTACGTCCTGTTCGCCACCATCGCGGGACTCTTCTGTGCTCTCGTCGGCATCTATCTGCAGTCGATGGTCAACAGGAGGATTGTCCAGCACGCCCGCGTGGTGGGAAAAGACGATCTGTGATATTCATGCCGATCGGGCATAGTCGGGCGAGTGGGATAGGGCTTCCAGCGCTCCCTTCCCCGTGCTCCCATTCACTGCCGATACGATGACCCGGGGAGGATGGGTTGCGAGCCTCTTTCAACGAACCGCCGCCCCCGTATGCGATCGTTCTCCAGAATGCCGATCGGATTTCTGCTGCGATTCCGCGACGAAGGGCTCCGGGTCCGGCGGCCCATGACATATGCCAGCCTGCTCTTCCCTGCAGGCCCTATCGCACCTCTGGGGGAGGCCACGCAGCCCCCTCCCTCCTGTTCCCCTACCCCGGTAGCCGAAAGGGCCTATGCGGCCCCTTCCCCGTGTATATCTCCTAACCGGCCGCCAATCCTCTATGGCTGCTGAAATCTTTCGATTGCGAGAGAATGCCACTTCGATCCGAACCGGGAGATCGCACCGATCCTGTGTTCCCGATACAAACCTATCGCACCAACGGGGGAGGGTATGAAGGGGAGGAGGATCCCGCACCCCTTTGCGATAGTTCTCAACCGGAATGCCGATGCGATCCGACCCGCATTCTCATGGACGAGGGCTCCGAGATTGCATTCCGTTCTCCCTCCCTCCATTCTTCTCCCTCCCTCCATTCCGGAGCTGTCTCACCCATGGAGGGTGACCCTCCACAATTGGCATCCACGCATCTGACAGCCCCTGTCCAGAAAACCGATCGCACGATCCTGCGGGAGGGCGCTGACTCGGGCGTTCCGCCCTCGCTTCTGAGCCCTGAATATCGGGGATACTGAGTCCAGACGGCTGAACGGCACTCTTTGAAGCATGGCGGAAGGTTTTCCTGTTGTATCGGAGCACATCCCGCTGTCTCTTAACGGCCGGGGGGTGTTCGGGTGAATTGGATGGGCAGCCTCCTCATGACGGGAATCAGGGGAGAGTCCCCCGTTATCGGGGGCTCATCCCAACAGGGAAAAAGAGCGCATAGGGGTATCGGAGGGCCGTAATCGCGCATCACCGGCTCGGGCCGATCCGTGAGGCGGTCAGGTCCTGAAATGGCCGATCCCGTCGGGGATTCCTTTCGTCATGTTGAACCGGCGGACTGTCTGGGGGGTCTTCACGCTGAGCGTGGGAACAATCACGCCGAACTCGTGCTCCGGGAACCAGTACACACCGTCGCCGTAGTCCACCGAAGCCTTGTCCAGCACGAGCGTGGCGCTCTCGAGCGTGATGTCCTGGATCCTGGCATCCTCGTAGTTCACGATCTTGAGCACCTTCGTCTTGAGATCCCCGGTCCCGAGCAGCATGACCAGAAGGCGTATGCCCTCGTCGATGGAGTAGTCGATCACGATCTCGGCCCGCTCGTTCTCCACGGTGATGTTGACTTCCTTGACCGTAATATAGCTGTATCTCTCCTCACTTGCCGCAAGCACCGGCACCATCATCGCATTCAGCAGAAGAACCAGGAGAAGGCATGCGATGGTTCTCATTACAGTACTATTGCAGGTGACGGCATTATATCCTTTATGGTAGAGCCCTACTGCAGCAAATAGAACATATCTGGCCGCGGATCTCCGCAAGGTGTGTGGATCGCACCCGGATCGACGCGGCACGCGGATCGCCGGGTGTGATGGTCCGAGCGGGGAAAGAAGGGGAGCGGGACTATCGCATCTGAGCGAGGGTTATCTCAATACTGGAGACGTTCGTTTTACCGCTGTCCGTATCGATCACTTCTGTGGCGGTGACGATTCCCTTCTTGATCACGTTCTCCAGGAACCGGTTCATGGCGATCTCCGCCGTATCCACCGCCCGCGAGATCGCCTTTCCGCGTGCCTTTATCGAGACTTCATCCGCGCCATTGTTGAACTGCGTGACTACCGCCAGAACATAGTTCATGACCGGTTTATTGCCAACGAATACTGTGTTGTCCTTTAACATGGGAACGACCTCGTTACAGATACTTTTTCGTGTGGATCAGTTCTGCGTTCAGAACAGAAGCTCCTGCAGCTCCGCGGATGGTGTTGTGGCCGAGGGCGGTGAAGCGGAGCCCCTCCCTGACCCTCCCCACGGATACCGTCATCCCGTTGCCGCGGTTTCTGTCAAGCCGCGGCTGGGGCCTGTCCGGCTGGTCGAAGAGCTCGATCGACCTCTCCGGTTGTGTCGGGAGCCCGCTGAACGGCGGGGCAAAGGACCGGAAGGCCCTTTTCACGTTCTCGATGGTCTCGGGGGTGTCGAGCCAGACGGCAAGCGTGTGGCCGTCGATAACCGGAACCCTGTTGCAGCTGGCGCTTACCCTGCAGACGGCATCGGTGACAGTATCTCCATCGAGTGTCCCCAGGATCTTCAGGGTCTCGGACTCCATCTTCTCCTCCTCCTGGCCGATATAGGGGATAACGTTATCGTAGATCGCCATCGCCGGTACGCCCTCGAACCCGGCGCCCGAGATCGCCTGCATGGTCGCCACCTGAACGTTCGAGAAACCCACCCGGCGAAGAGGGGCAAGCGCAACACAGAGCATGATCGTGGAGCAGTTGGGATTGGTCACGATGAACCCGTCGCGCCCATGGTCGTGCTGGATATCGATCAGCCTCAGGTGCTCCGGGTTCACCTCCGGGATCACGAGCGGCACATCCGCTTCCATGCGATGCGAACGGGCATTGCTGCACACCGCGATACCGGCTCTCGAGACATCGTCCTCGACGCGGCCCGCGATCTCTGCCGGGAGGGCGGAGAAGACGAGATCGAGCCCCCGGACTCCCTCGAGTGTGGTCGGGCTGACCACGATGTCCCCCGCATCCTTCGGGAACGGAGCATCCAGCCGCCAGTTCACCACATCGCCGTAGCGTTTACCGGCACTGCGCTCCGATGCCGTGAGGCATTCCAGATCGAACCAGGGGTGGTTCGCCAGGAGCTGGACGAAACGCTGGCCAACCGCACCGGTGGCACCAAGCACTCCAACCTTGATCATGAATGAGAAGTCTCTCTCTTTCGAGTTATTAAACAATTTCATTCTTCCATGCGGATCGCTGCCGAGGGGCAGATATCCACGCAGGTGGAACATTCCGTGCACTTCTCCTTGTCGATCCTGGCAATACCGTCTTCCATGGTGATGGCTTCTGCGGGACACTCATCGACGCACGTTTCGCAACCGACACAGACATCCTTGTCAACTACTGCTGGCACTTGTGTACCTCCTAGCAACAGTATATATGTACCAGAAACGCGATTAAAAGATTTCGATTAGCCTTTCTATCTTTCAAAAAAGGGCTAATTCTTCAGATACGGGATAGGAATGCTCCGGCAGAGTCTCCTGCCGGACATAGCGAGGGGGATCTCCTTGCAGGCATGGAAAAGTCCGATCCAGCCTGTTCCACATCCCCGGGCCCGGGCAGCTGCGGTCTCAGGCCGGGATCGAGGGATAGGATCTGTTCCAGAAGAGGAGCGATCTTCCTTTCCCGATCCGTGAATCTGCGATGGGAGTTCGCTGCGAAAAACAGGGTAAATCTTACTCACTCTGTGCGGGAGGGGGTCTGGATCTGTCCGTGGCTGATTGTAGGAGCGTCACAATAATGCATACACCCCTATCAGCACGTTCGCGTCCTGGGGAGGGGGATCGGAGGGGGGAGAGTGCACACCCCTCCCCCAATCACCCCCGCAGTACGATAGGACCTCATCCTGGATGTGAGGAAGGTCGTCTGGCCTATCTCGAAGAGAGAGGGCAAGCCCGAATCCCGACTCGTTGCAACCTGCACCGATCCGATCCATATTCGTTATCTTGCTCTAACACATCCATGTGGGGGGAAGTAGCATCGCTTTCTTCTCTCTGTCCTCTCCTTTCCCTGCGGTAAAAAAATAGTCCCGTATATCGAGGGTAGGGGGTCGGTCCGATGTATGGAGGCCACAACGAACCGTGATCCCGTGCCCTCCTCATTGCAGCCCTATCCCACTCGGGGGAGGAGGGATTATCGAAGGGAGAGGGGACGCACCCCCGCTGGTACCACCCCCTGGACGGCTGTTCGGTGCTGGTCTATCTCCATGTCCGGCTACGATAGTCTCGTTCTCTGGTGCATCTACGAACTGTTCGATCATGCGCCTGCGATGGGCCTCGATACCGTTTGAAACGCCGTGTCGCCCGTCTGCTTACCCCCATCGAGATCCTGGCCCGATCGGTAGCTGCGAATGCAACGGATGAAAAAGCGGCAGTCAAAGCCCGCGGCGTCGCATCGGCAGTCTGCGGCAATCCCTACGGCACCTTTTCCTGGCCTCTGGTCCCGTCCCCGCTCTCGTTCCGTCGGTTGGATCCGATGGGGTGCGAGGGCGAGTGAATCCCTCCTGCTGTCAAGTGGTGCGTTCTTCACGCTCTACTGAGCCGACCTGAAGTTTCGCTTCCCGATTGCAGGGAGCCGATGAACAGCCGAATAAAATAAGTTCCTAGGAGAGATTGAGGACATCCGCCATGCCGTAGAGGCCTGGCTCTCTCCCGACCACCCAGCGGACGGCACGGAGGGCGCCGCTGGCAAAGACCGCGCGATCGTAGGCCCGGTGGGTGAGGTCGATGCACTCGTAGTTGCCAGCGAAGAGCACGGAGTGGTCGCCGACGATATCTCCTCCGCGGATCACGTGCACGCCGATCTCCCGACCCCGCTCCATCATCCCCTCCCGGCCGTACTTCTTCTCGCGGGATC
>JAXDAH010000209.1:0-3629 GCA_034679905.1 Methanomicrobiales archaeon
AGCCCCACATCACGATCAGGTCGGCGTTCAGGACGTCCTCGAACGGGTTCGTCGCCGCCCCCGACCCGAACGAGAGCGAGAGCCCCGCGACGGACGGGCCGTGGCAGATGCGGGCGCAGTTGTCCACATTGTTGGTCTTGAACGCAACCCGGGCCAGTTTCTGCAGGATATAGCACTCCTCGTTGGGCGTGCGGCAGGAGACCTGGAATCCGAGCGACTTCGGGCCGTGCTTCTCGTACGTCTCCTTGAACTTCTTCGCCACCAGGTCGAGCGCCTCGTCCCATGTGGCCTCGACGAATTTGCCGTCCTTCTTGATCAGCGGCTTGGTGAGCCGGTCGGGGCTCTGGACGAACTCCCAGCAGGTCGCTCCCTTCGGGCATAGTTTCCCGTCATTTACGGGACTCCGTTTAAACGGCTCAACTCCGATCAGCTTGTCATTGCTGACGACGAGGTTGAGACCGCATCCGACACCGCAATAGGGGCAGGTCGTGGGCACATATTTCAAAATTTCTGAATCGTTGCTCATTGTCGTGTCCTCACGTTCTATAGAGCCTTGGTCGATCCAGGGTCTCCTGAATAGACAGTAATACTTGAAGTAATGATCTTATTTAAATGTAAATATTTTCAAATGTATGTCGGCCAAATGTTAACAGATAATGGTTAACTACGATGCAGGGAGCCGCTGATGCTGGTGCAATGGAAAGGACGCTGCACAGCTTCGCATTAAAACCGGTTCCGTTGGAGGCCAACGGCAGGATCCCCTGCTTTAACAGGGATGAAGGATAGTCTGCGTTGTTGTCTTTCCCGATGATCCTGTGCTGAACAGATCCCACAAGTTGAGGATAATTCGTTAACTATTTAAAATTGTAAAATGATTCTGATTGTATCCCCACCCATGGGGATTGGTCAAATCCTCGAAGTAAGGATTGTGTGTATGCGAGCCACGCAGCAACACCTCTCTTCGGGGGAGCCATGGGAAGCGGAACGGGAATGCGGAGGTTTTATACTCTTGGTGGAACGGTATCGATCGCTACGCTCTCTTGATGCTGCTCTCAGGGTAATGAGAGAGTCATTTCCCGCTCCGCAGGTCGTCGAGACTGTACCCCTCCTCCAGGCCGTGGGAAGAGTCTGTGCGGAGCCCCTCTATGCACAGTATTCCGTACCTGGTGTGCGTTCTGCCGGCATGGATGGCTACGCGGTCAGAAGCGGGGATACATCGGGAGCCCGGGAACAGAGACCGATCCGGCTGTTCCAGTATGCCCCCATCAATACCGGCGATCCTGTCCCGGACGAATACGATGCCATCGTACCCTTCGAGGATGTATGGAAGTGCGGCGATGCATGCGAGATACGGAAATCCGTTGTCCCGTTTCAGCACGTACACCAGGTCGGCAGCGACGCGAGATCGGGACAGTTGATCATCCCTCGGGGCCACCGGATCCGCCCCTTCGATCTGGGATCTCTTGCGGCGTACGGCCACACGAACATTCCTGTTCGAACTGTTCGGGTGGGGATCATCGCCACGGGGAACGAACTCGTAGCCCCGGGCGTACAGCCCGGGCCCGGCCAGGTGATCGAGAACAATACACTCGTCTCGAAGGCGTATCTAACGGGCATGGGTGCTTCGTGCCGCGATTATGGCATCATCCCCGACGACGCCGATCGTATCCGCACGACCCTGGTAGAGGCTGCAGCCGAGAACGATCTGGTGCTGATATCTGCGGGGATGTCCATAGGGCGGAGAGACTGCACCGTCGACACCATCGCGTCGCTGGGGGAGATCATCTTCCACGGAGTTGCCATCTCTCCCGGAAAACTCATGCTGCTCGGCAGGATCTCCGGAAAACCCGTTCTGGGTCTCCCCGGCTACCCTCTCGCTGCCCAGACGGTGCTTCGCGAATTCGCGAGCCGGCTGCTCTGCTGGTGGGGCCTCGCGCCCTACCCTGAATATACCCTTACGGCACGGATCGCCCATAACGTCGGTTCCGAACTGGGATCCGAGGATTTCATCCCGGTATCCGTGGCGAACGTCGGTGGACGCTGCTGGGCGGTCCAGCATCCCCGCGGTGCACACATGCAGCTGACGATGCTGCGATCGAACGGATACCTGCATGTACCCTCGTCGGCAGAAGGATGGACCGCGGGCACCGAAGTCCCCGTCCATCTGACGGTCCACCCCTCCCTCATCGACAGGGCTTTTCTCTGCGTTGGGCCGAATCAACCGCCGCTCGATCATTTGGCCAACCTTCTGACCGATACCGGCGTATACCTGCACTGCTGCACTGCCGGGAACACGGGCGCCGTCATCGCGCTGAAGAACAACAGGTGCCATGCTGCCACGATGACGATGATCTGGCAGGGTATCGGAGAAGACCACGCGGTGATGAGACAGTTGAACGGATTGGACTGTGTCCGCATACACCTCGGAGCCCAGGAACTCGGGATTGCTGCATCATCGGCACAGCCGGACATGAACGACCTCTCGACGGCCTCTATCGTCAACCGGCAGAGAGATTCGGCGAGCCGGGCACTTCTCGACGCACTCCTGCGGCAGCGATCGGTCGATCCGTCGACCGTCGCCGGCTACGACCGCGAGGTGAGGAGCCACGATGCAGTTGCTGCTGCAGTATCGCAGGGAATCGCCAGTATGGGAGTCTGTACGCGGACAATCGCAGAAGAGAGCGGCTTGAAGTTCCTTCCCCTGACCAGAGAATCCTACGATCTGGTAGTACGTCCCGAACTCCTCGACGAGGAGTGTTTCAGCAGCATCCTCACGGTTATCCGCTCTCCCGGCTATATCTCCCATCTCCCGGAATCCCTGCGGTGCGGACCGACGAAGATCGGGGATGTCCTGGACATCAAATCCGGCTGACGGCCCGCAACGGAGGGGTGCCATGGACGCATCAGATCTGCACCGATGCTACCGGGCCTCAACCGTGGCAATCCCGACGGTCGTTGGTGGTACGCAGTCAGACTGCATGGGGGGTCCACTTCAAGTAGCCTGTTCCGGGGGGATATTTTGCAATCCACGCCGCCGAACCTATTGTTTTAAATAATCCGAGGGATGTCCATCCCCACAATCATGAAGCGCGACTTTCTCTCTATCCTGGACCTGAACGGTGACGAGCTCCAGAGCCTGCTGGATACTGCCCGCACCATGAAACGGGAGCGGAACGGCAGCGCACGCACAGAGCTCCTGGCCGGCCGTAGCCTGGCGATGATCTTTGAGAAGGCCTCCACTCGCACCCGGATCTCGTTTGAGGTGGGGATGGCGGAACTGGGCGGCCACGCCCTCTTCCTGAATCCCCGCGATATGCAGCTGGGGCGGGGGGAGGAGATCCGGGACACGGCGCGGGTGCTCTCGCGCTACGTCTCTGCCGTGATGATTCGGGCATTTCTCCATAGCACCATTGAAGAATACGCGAGATGGTCCAGCATCCCCGTGATCAACGGCCTCTCGGACCGGGAGCACCCCTGCCAGATCCTGGCCGATATCCTGACCCTCGAGGAGTGCTTCGGGTCGGTGGAAGGGCGGCGAATCGCCTGGGTGGGCGACGGGAACAACGTCTGCCACTCCCTCCTCCTGGCCTCCGCCCGCACGGGGATGGAGGTGGCGGTCGCCAGCCCGC
>JAXDAH010000210.1:0-3706 GCA_034679905.1 Methanomicrobiales archaeon
GCGGGCTGGCGACCGCCACCTCCATCCCCGTGCGGGCGGAGGCCAGGAGGAGGGAGTGGCAGACGTTGTTCCCGTCGCCCACCCAGGCGATTCGCCGCCCTTCCACCGACCCGAAGCACTCCTCGAGCGTCAGGATATCGGCCAGGATCTGGCAGGGGTGCTCCCGGTCCGAGAGGCCGTTGATCACGGGGACGCTGGACCATCGCGCGTACTCCTCCAGTGTGCTGTGCAGGTAGGTGCGGATCATCACGGCAGAGACGTAGCGCGAGAACACCCGCGCCGTGTCCCGGATCTCCTCCCCCCGCCCCAGCTGCAGGTCGCGGGGATTCAGGAAGAGGGCGTGGCCGCCCAGTTCCGCCATCCCCACCTCGAACGAGAGCCGTGTTCTGGTCGAAGCCTTCTCGAAGAGCATGGCGAGGGTATGCCCCCTGAGGAGCTCGTCCCGCCTGCCGGCGGACCGATCCCGTTTCATGCGGTGCGCCGTATCCAGCAGGTCCCGAAGCTCGTCGCCGGTCAGGTCCAGAATGGAGAGAAAGTCGCGTTTCATTGTAACTCCTGCATGTGGCTGCAGCGCTTCGCCAGGAGGGCTGCCGTTCCGATGTCCCGCCGGTGGTAGACCCGCCCCCGCACCGAGGCGGCTGCCGCCTCTGCAATGCGCTCGGCCTCTTCGAGGGACTCACCGATGCCCACGAAGGCCAGGGTGCGCGACGTCTGGGTGTAGATCCGTCCGTCCTTCTCCTCCGCACTGGCGTAGTACAGCCGGGCGGACCCGTAATCGCCCAGCGTGAGGGGCTCATTCGCCTGCGGGGCCTCCGGGTAGCCGTCCGGTACGATGTACTTGCAGACCGTCGCTCTCCTCTCGAAATCGACATCGTTCGTCGAGAGCGTGCCGGCCAGCATGTGGCAGAGGATCTCGACAAAGCTGGAGCGGAGGATCGAGAGCACGTTCATCGCCTCCGGATCCCCGAACCGCGCGTTGAACTCGATCACCTTCGGGCCTTCGCGGGTGCACATGAACTGCCCATAGAGGATGCCACGGAAGGGGTAGCCTTCCCCTGCAAGCGCCTGCACCGCATCCTCCATGATGCGGATGGCCCGATCCCGATCCTGCTCGGAGACGAACGGGAGACAGTGGTCCGGCAGGGAGTAGGATCCCATTCCGCCGGTGTTGGGACCCCGGTCGCCCTCGTACGCCCGCTTGTGATCCTGGACGAGCGGCATCGGGACGAGGTGGATGCCGTCCACGAATGCCTGCAGCGTGAACTCCTCCCCCTGCAGGCGCTCTTCCAGCACCACGTGTCCCCCGAGCTGCCGTACGTAGTCGACGGCACCCTCGGCATCGAAGTGCTCGCCCATGATCCGGACACCCTTGCCGCCGGTGAGTCCGATGGGTTTGACCGCCAGTGGGCCTCCGTGCTCCATGATAAAGGCTGCCGCCCCCTCGGCGTCGTGGAAGACGCGGTACTGCGGGCAGCCGGCGATGCCATGGCGGGTCATCATGGCCCGGCAGAACGCCTTGTCCGTCTCGAGGCGTGCCGCCAGGCTCGAGGGACCCACGCAGGCGATCCCTTTCTCCTCCAGCACGTCCACGATCCCGGCCTCGAGCGGGGCCTCGGGTCCGATGATGGCGGCATCGGCCCCGCTCACCCGTGCGAACTCCGCCACCCTGTGCGTGCTCGTCTCCTTCTCGATGAGAACCCGCTCCGCCAGCCGTGCAATGCCAGGATTCCTCCTGGCCATCACGGAGAGGATAGATACCTCAGGGTTGCGGGATAGCGCCTCTGCTATCGCGTGCTCTCTGCCTCCGCCACCCACAACCAGGATCTTCATAAAACTGGATCACCGCATCCCATACGTATTCAGATTGGAGTCGATATGACAATACGGCTCTGGCGTGCGACTGCGGAAGGGATCCGCTCAATAACCTCTCCAAATTGGAGAGACAGCCTGCGGCAGTACATATACAGAGTGTTTGCATTGAGGAGGGTAAAAAGTTCTTCGATAGAGGAATGCATGCATGCCCGTGTCTGCAGCTGCCCGAAGAGAAGGCAGAGACGGCACCTCGTCTTTCCGGTACGTTCCGGTCCTGGGATCGCTGCTGTTACTGCGTATACCCTGATCCGACCGCCAGCGGAGGTCTGGTGAACGTTTCCGCGGCGGCGAATGGAGGGCGTGCCATCCAATCTTCGCGGCATCCGCATGGAATGCTCCGTCGAAATCGTTCCGATGCTGCTAGCATCCTTCCAAGGAAGACCTTCGAGAAGTCAGAACGGCCTGAAATCCCCGAATAAGCCCTATCGTATCAGCGGGGGTGGGGGTACGGGGGGGCGCACTCCCCTCCCCCTCCAGACCCTCCCCCCTACCGGTACGATGGTCCCGGAGGGTATCCAGCCTGCAGGGACCAGAGCGATCCGCCGGTACTGGTTCTGAACCAATCGCATCCCGGACGAGAAGGAGTTGAACCAGGCAGAAGAGGGCGAGCAGGGGGTTGAGGATGTCGCTTCCCCATGCGAGCTCGTTCACCCGGGAAAGACCGAGATCCAGGACTGACAAGAGAATACGGTCCGAGTACCTGAGTCTATCACATTCTCGGCGCGGTGCCGAAAGGGGAGTAGAGGGATGCCTCCCGCATATCCCCCTTATGAGTGCGGCAATCCCTTCAGTACAGGCAGGAGGGAGATAGCAGGTTCAAAATCGCTCATAATGCAGAATCGGGATGAGTCCATGCTGTTTCCAGGGAGGAAGGAACCCTCTTCTATCGTCACCCCCGCATTACGCCATCCCGCGCTATCTCTGGAAGGCAATCCGGGAGCCGAATCCCCGCCGTGCTCCCCCCAAACCCTGCACTTCGCTGCCCCGGGAGAGGAGGAGGGCGATCCGGCGTGGAGGGATGGCGCAGCGCCTGCCCATGCTCCGCGTTGGATGCGCTTCAGGATATGCGCTCTTCAGCCAGCCGCATCACCGCAGCAGTTCGCTCGCCCGGGCGAGCGCGTGGAGCACGATACCCTCCTTCTCCAGCATCGCCGCCGCCCCCTGCTCGCGGTCGACCACGCTGACCACCCGCTCCACCCGGGCTCCGCTCTCGCGGAGCGCATGCACGCCGTAGAGGACGGAACCGCCCGATGTGGTCACGTCCTCCACGAGGAGGACAGATCTGCCCGCCACTGCCCCGATCACCAGATCCGCTCTCCCGTGGGTTTTGGGCTCGCGGCGGACGATCGCATAGGGTCTGCCGCTCGAGAGGGATGTCGCGACGGCGATCGGGATGCCCCCGACGGCCACACCCGCCACCACGTCGAAGGTGCAGGTCTCTGCGATCCGATCGCCGATATGGCGGAGGAGAGCGGGATCCAGCAGCGCGGTCTTGATATCGATATAGTAGCTGCTCTTCTGCCCGGAGGCGAGGGTGAAGTCTCCGTAGCGCACTGCACCCCTCTCCTTGAGCATCTGTACAATCTGCATCACCACGGAACCTCCTTCACGCGTATACGATAGCCGATGATGTTCACGATCCTGTGCAGGAGCGGCGTCAGGACGAGGATGACGAGCGCCACGGCAGGCGTCACATGATCGAGCACCCACTGCGGCTCGAAGAGGAGAAGAAGGATGAATGCGCCGATCACCAGGTCGTACTGGTCAAAGACGGGCCATTTCTCTCCCCTTTTTTTGCCGAGTCTCCGTTTGAAGAAGCTCTTGCCGAGATCCC
>JAXDAH010000211.1:0-2559 GCA_034679905.1 Methanomicrobiales archaeon
ACCTGCGCTACCTGGCTCTCGCATCCCGCATCTGCCAGGATGCCGGGGCCCGGATCGTCAAGACCTATTACTGCGAGGAGTTCTCCCGGCTGGTCGACGCGGTCTCTCCCACGGCGGTCGTCGTTGCCGGCGGAAAGCATACCAGCCCCCCGGACTCCCTCCAGGTGGTCTACAACGCGATCCAGGCGGGTGCCGCAGGAGTCGATTTCGGGCGCAACATCTTCCAGGACGAGAATCCGATCGGCATGATCCGGGCCATCCGCTCCATTGTCCATGAAAACCATACGGTACATGAAGCCCTGGATATCTACAATGCATGTCTGCCCGCTGCATCCCGGCTCGAGTGATCTCTCATACCTTGTATGCACTTCCCACGGTGAACAGGATGCGAGCGGCGGTCTACTATTCGAACAGCGACATCCGCACCGAAGATGTCGAGGATCTCTCCGTCGGGGCAGGCGAGATCAAAGTCAAAATCATGGCATGCGGCGTCTGCGGCTCGGATGTCATGGAGTGGTACCGGATCCGGCGTGCCGGAAGACCGGGGGGTATCGGGGCGTTCGGGCACGAATGCACCGGAATAATCGCAGAAGTCGGCTCCGGCGTGGATCCGACGTGGAGCGTGGGAGACAGGGTCGTGGTCACCCATCACGTCCCCTGCAATACCTGCAACGCCTGTATCCGCGGGCACACGACGGCCTGCGACACGCTGCAAAAGACAAAATTCAAATCGGCATACGGGGCGTTTGCAGAATACGTCGTCCTGCCCGGGATCAACGTGGACCGGGGATTGTTGCGCCTGCCCGCATCGGTCTCGTTCGATACGGGGACCTTCGTCGAGCCCCTCGGAAGCGTTCTGCGCGGGCAGCACTGGGCGCCGACCTCGGACGGCCGATCCGTCCTGGTCATCGGCGCCGGCATCACCGGCCTGTTGCATCTCCAGGCGGCCCGCTCGAACGGTGCGGGATTCATCGCGGTCTCCGACATCAATCCCGATCGGCTGGAGCTCGCCCGGAAGTTCGGGGCCGATGCGACCATCTCTGCTACGGGGGACGTCCCCGGAACGTTCAAAGAATGGAATGGGGGGGCGGGTGCCGACACCGTCATCATGACGGCAGCGGTCCCCGTCTGCGTGCAGCAGTCCCTCGACGCGGTCGGGCCGGGGGGCACGATCCTGGTCTTCGCCCCCACGCGTCCCGACCACCAGTCGGGGATCAATCTCTGGAACCTGTGGCAGAAAGAGGTGACGATCACCCATTCCTACGGCGCCGATCTCCATAATCTCTGTACGGCCCTGAAATGGATCCAGTACGACAGAGTCAACGTGGCCGATATGATCACCCATGTTCTTCCCCTGCAGAAAACGGTCGAAGGATTTCTCCTGACAGCCCGGCCGAGGGACGGCAGTTTGAAAGCGATCGTCCACCCCCAGGAATAACTTATTTATGCATTTCTATGGTGCAGCAGAATGGATGGTGCTCGTCGGGATTCGAGACCTCCGCCGTCGTGATTCCTGACGCATCCTTCCCAAGACGTATATTTTTTCTTCTGCCATGCCGATGAGCTGATCGGGACGATGGCGCAGACGTCGGAGATCTTCCACTGCTGGGCCGCCATCGTGCTCAGAAGAAGGTTATGCTTATGGATCCACCACACTTCTCTGTTCAACCGCTGGGCGTTGTGCATGCCAACGAAGGATCGTTCTCGATCGCGATCGCCGGGCCGTTCCGACCAGCCCTCATGGGCCTCGACGGATTCAGCCACATACTCGTGCTCTGGTGGGCAGACCAGGCAGACACGGAAGAGCAGCGGGGCGAGACCGTGTGTCGAAAGCCCTACACCCGGGGCCCGGAGACGATCGGGATCTTCGCCACCCGCTCGCCGGTCCGGCCCAACCCGATCGCGCTCTCCATCGTTCCGGTTCTCGGCATCGACGCTGATGCCGGCGTCATCACGGTTCCGTTCATCGATGCCGATGACGGCACACCAGTCCTGGATATCAAACCCTACCTTCCGGCCACCGAGCGAGTACGGGATGCGAGAGTACCCGCCTGGTCTTCGCACTGGCCGCAGTGGTACGAAGACAACCAGGGATTCGACTGGGCGGCAGAGTTCACCTTCGAGAGCTAAAAAACGGATCTCGACGCCCCCGAGAGCCATCGGAGATCCGCTCCCGGGAGACGGATCCGAGATACGCCCGGATCCCGTTACGGTGGGTGCGGGGGCGCATGTGGTCGAGATTGCACCGCTTTCCCCAGGGAACGTATCCGAAAGGGAGATCAGCCCTCCCTCTCCACGATGAACGTAACTTTCACATTGGCACGATACTCCACGATCCTGTCGCCTTCAACCTTCGCCGTACACTCCTTCAGGTAGACTCCTTTGATGTGTTTGACGGTTTTCGCTGCTTCCTGCACGGCATTGGCTGCGGCATCCTCCCAACCCTTCGGGGAACTGCCAATCAGTTCGATGACTTTTGCAACGGGGGGCCTATCTCCAGCTGGCATCTGCATTCCTCCACCGCATCCCTACGTCGCACCTCACACATGAGGTTTTCGC
>JAXDAH010000212.1:0-14322 GCA_034679905.1 Methanomicrobiales archaeon
GGTGGTGGGGGGCTGGGGGGGGGGGGGGGGGGGGGGGGGGGGCCCCCCCCCCCCCCCCCCCCCCCCCCCCCCCCCTCAAAGCCCCCTCCCCGCTACTGCGATAGACCTGTACAGGAGGTGTCGATATGAGCGAGTTCTTTGCCTCAAGTCAGAGAATCCAGGTTGAACTACCTATCTTTCGAAATCATGCGATTCAGCTCTGGCAGGGGGATTATCGCAAGCGCGGTGGGGGTTTGATGGAGGGATCTCGCTCTCCCCATTAGTGCGATAGGGCCTGCATGCAGAAAGCAGGAGGTCATGGTTGCACCCGGGTCGAACCGACCTTCCCGCCGCCATCGGAGCCGATAAAGAGCAGCGTCGAATGGCCGAAAATGGGACCGGATTGTCCTTCTGCAGTGCCACCGGTTCGTTTGCACGGGTTTAAAGATGTCTGAAAGGAAAAATGTTCTGCGTGAATCCTCAGCGATCAGCGATTCTGGAAGAAGCCCTCCAGTCCATGGGCTACTCTCCGGAAGACAGTGCCGACATCCTGCAGCAGCTATCCCCGAACGTCAGGGAGTACCTGAGCTTCTTCAACCGATCCGAGATCCAGGGCATCGTCGAGGCGCTCCTCTTCGTATACATCGCAAAGAACAGCCACACGACGGATGGCATGGGAGACGGCGCCTGCGAGCGGTGCTGCCCCGAGGGTACGCTGGCGCTGAAGCAGTGCGGTCTCGTGCGGGAAGCCGCCTGGCAGGGGGTGCGGGTCATGCTGCCCACCCGCGACGGAACGCGGGCGGCGAACGCCCTGGTGAGAAAGCGGATCGGCGCCCTGGACTGGGGGGCGCTCGCGCGGAAAGTGCATCCGCTGGTGCCTTACTTCTTTGCCGGCAGCTCCCATTACCGCTATACCGAGAAGACGCTCCCCATCGGCTCGGTCGGGGAGCCGGGCTCGTTCCTGGGCTTCATAACGTACCGCAGCTCCTCTGTCTTTCAGGAATTGGAGCGCTTCGCCCGGCTCCTGGCGGAGTCGGGGCTTGCCGTCATCGCCTGCGAATATCCGGAGTCGTACAGCGAGCGCTGGCAGTACGTCTTCCCCGACGAGATGGTCTACATCCTGGAGTCGATCACAGCCTCCTACAGCGACGACCTGAAGTCACGGTGCCTGGCCTTCGTGGAGTACATCCGCCGTAAATACCTGGTTCTCGAGTTTCTCAAACGCAAGCAGCACTACGACTCGATACGGACATCGCGAGAGCTGCAGGCGGATCTCATCACCTGCCTGGACCGGCTGGCGGACTCCATCAAGGTGATGAAGCTGCCCTCCCACCGCGGCGACGACGCCGGCGTCCAGTTCATCGTCGCCGACGAAGAGCGCTATCGCGCTCACCTGGCTGCAATTGCCGCGTCCCTGCAGCGGGAGGTGGCCGAACAGTTCGGGGGCTCCCTGGACCGGTGCACCGCCGGGAACCCATGGGTATTGGACGGGGCTACCGCGGCCACGCAGAATGCGAGCCCCGGAGGATCGGACGCGCCACCGGCTCCTGCAGATGAGACGCCGAATCCCGAAATCCCCGCCATGCCGACTGCAGCACTTCCTGGCGGGGCGCAGGAGACGACTCCAGAGAATGGCAACGCCGCTGCGCCTCCCGGGAGATCCGGTGAGGAGAAGGAGGTTGCCAGCGTGCGGGATGCGGTCGGCAGCCGCTCCGCGGCAGCGGGGGCGCTCACGCGGAAGCCGGCAGGGGATTCGCTCGCCATCTTCCTCGGCTATGCGGGAAACGGCGATAAAGTCTACTGGTCCCCCGGAACGCTCAACAACGGCCATTTCATCATCATCGGCGGTTCCGGTGCCGGAAAGACCGAGACGATCCGCTGCATCGCCACGGAACTGGAGCGGGAGGGGTATCCGGTGCTCCTGATCGATTTTCACGGCGACATGTCGATCGAGACCGCCCGGCTTCGCTCCTACCGGATCCGCGAGGGGAGCCGGTACTACTTCAACCCCCTCGAGCTCGATCCCGCCTTCGAGGAGATCACCCCCCTGCGGGCAACCTCCGACTTCGTGGACGCGATCTCGATCAACTTCCCCACGCTCGGCATCCAGCAGCGGCGGAGCATCAAGGGGATCATCAAAGACACCTACCGGAAAGGGGGATTCACGGCAGCCAAAGAGACCTGGAACAGGAAGCTCAACTTCGACGAGGTGGAGGATGCGATCATGACCTGCGAGGACGAGACGATTCCGGCCTACCTCGAGGACATCTTCGACTACAAGCTCTTCTCGGGGACCGAGAAGATCGCCGTCAAGGAGATTCTCGCGGGCGGGATCACGCACATGAACCTGAACGCGCTGCCCGAGAACCTGCGCTACCTCTTCGCCGACCTCTTCCTCCGCCGCCTCTTCTACTCCCTCCAGGCGCTCGGGGAGATCCCGCGGAGCACGGACAATACCCGGGAGAAGTTCCGGCTCTTCATCATCGTGGACGAGGCCAAGCTGCTGGTCAGCCAGAAGACCGGCCAGAAGCAGGTGATCAAGGCGGTCTTGAACAAGTACGCCACCGAGATGCGGAAGTTCGGGGTGAGCCTGATCCTGGCGTCCCAGCTGATCAGCCACTTCAACGACGAGATCCTGGCCAATATCGCCGTCAAACTCTGCATGCGGACGGAGAACAAGAAGCAGGCGCAGGAGAACAGCAAGTTCTTTGAGGTGAGCGAGACGGACCTGATGAACTTCCAGCCCGGGGAGGGTATCCTGATCATCGGGAGCGAGAAGATGAACGTGAAGATCGTTCCCACGAGGGAGCGGGGTGCCTCGGCCATCCATGCCGGTCCGTGAATGGGGTCTGCCGCATTCCGGCGGAGGGAGAGCGTGGGAGTGCGGGAGCTGCTGAAGGCCTGCTCCTCGGATACCGTCCTCCTGGACGCCCTCTACCAGTGGGCGACGACCCCGACGGGCTACGCGGCGGTGCGGCGGGGGCTCCTGCCGGACCACACCCGGATCCAGCAGAACCTCATCGTCCGCTACGGCCTCGCCGCCGACCAAGCGGCAGGGATCTACCAGACGCTGGTCCAGCGGGTGGAGACATCCGGGCTCTCCTTTGCCGGCGGTTACCTGGACGCGGAGCCCCACGTCCGCCGTTCCCCGGAGATTGCCGCTCTGCTCCGCGAGACGACCGCATCCCGCATCGCACGCGCCCTGGAGCGGGAGCGATCGATCGCCTGGCTCTTCTGCCGGCTGAAGGACGACTACAGCCTCTGGCCGCACAGCCGGGACTACCATGCCTGCCAGGAGAAGATGCATCGCTTCCTGGCGGTGCTGAACGCCACCTTCGGGATCCCGGCAGAGGCAGGGGAGGTGTTTCTCGTCCTGATCCGCCTCGGCCTCATCAACGAGCTCGAGTGGGTCAGCGCCACTCCCGGCGGGAGCCGGCGGGAGAACGAACTCGTCTTTCCGTCGTACCTGGAGGGTATCCCCCGGCGCCTCGAGGCGGCGATCCCCGACCCGCCCGACCCGTCCGCATTCCTGGATCGGCTCCTCGCCGACCGCCGCGGGGATGTCCTGGCCGCACTGGAAGAACTGGCGAAACGCGGCTGGATGGACGGGACGGAGCTCCCGTGGGAGGTGCAGCCGCACCCCCGGATCATCGGTCAGCACGGCGGAGTCCTGGCGGTCAACTGGCGGCTGCGGAAACGCCTCCTGCTGGAGGTCGCGGGACGTAAACGGATGGCGCTGGCAGAGGCGGAGAAGGTCGTTGCCCCGGCGCTGCCGGTACTCCTGGGATCGCCCCTGCCGGATGCAATCAACGGCGGAGACGGGGTGCGGGTCTGGCGCACCCATGCCAGCGGGCGTCCGCTCACCGTGACGCTCGCCCCCTGGTTCACGCGGGGCGACATGGAGAGGCTGCAAGCATCTCCGTCCCCCGCCTGCCGGGTGGCAATCGCCTCCCTGCTGTCCGCATCGGATCTGGAGCGGCTGCATCAGGAGATCTGCTTCACCGACCCTGCCGGAGACGGCGACTGGATCTTCATCGCCCTCTCCCGCGAGGGGGTGAGTGACAGGGCATGCCAGCGCTGCCCGCCCGGCTATGAGAGGTTCCTGGACCGCCTCCGGCAGGGCGATCGCGGGAGCCGGCAGACCACCGGCGTTCCGCCCCTCTCGGTCTTCCTGGGTCGGTCGAACCGCGGGGAGGAGGTTCGCTGGCGCCCGGGCGAGCTGCAGAACGGGCACGTTCTCATCGTCGGGGGCACCGGCGCCGGGAAGACCGAGACGATCCGCTGCATCGCCGCGGAACTGGAGCGGCAGGGATACCCGCTGCTCCTGATCGACTTCCACGGGGACATGGCGCTGGACGCCCCGGACCAGCGGACCTACACGATTCGAGAGGATGCGGGCTACTACTTCAACCCTCTGGAGCTCGATCCCGCCCTGCCCGAGATCACCCCGCTTCGGGCAACCTCGGACTTCGTGGATGCGATGTCGATCAACTTCCCCACGCTCGGCATCCAGCAGCGGGAGCAGCTGAAGCAGTTCGTCCGCCGTGCCTACCGCAGGAGCGGGATCTCGAGCGATCCCGCCACCTGGGGAGGGGATCTCGACTTCGCATCGATCGAGGAGGAGATGGTAAGAAGCGACAGCCGGACTGCCCGAACGCTCTCTGCCTACCTGGCGGATGCCTTCCTGTACAGCCTCTTCTCGGGAGAGGAGCGGATCGAGGTGCACGCAGTCCTCCGCCCGGGAATCACGCGCCTGAACCTCCGCGCCCTCCCCGAATCGCTGCGGTTCCTCTATGCCGACCTCTTCCTCCGCAAGCTCTACTACACCCTGCAGGCGATGGGGGAGATCCCGCGGGCACCGGCGGGCGACCGGGAGCGGTTCCGGCTCTTCGTCGTCGTGGACGAGGCCAAATTGCTGGTGAGCGAACGGCAGGGGATCAAGGCGGTCCTGAACAAGTACGCGAGCGAGCTGCGGAAGTTCGGGGTCGGGCTCATCCTCGCCTCCCAGCTGGTCGGGCACTTCCCCGAGGAGGTGCTCGCAAATATCGAGGTGAAGCTCTGCATGAAAGCCCAGAATGGCGAGCAGGCCCGCAGGAATGCCCGCTTCTTCGGGATATCGGAGGGCGATCTTCTGGATCTGGAGCGGGGCGAGGGGATCCTGATACTGGGGCGGGAGCGGCAGCGCCTGCACATCGTCCCCACCTGGGAGAGACCCTGCCCGGCCGAGAAAGGACAGCCCTGATGCTGGCCGTCCAGCCGCACCGGAAATCCCGATAGGGTATTGGAACCAGGTGGCTACACTGCCGAAGAACGGCCCCGATCTTCTGCTGCTCTATTGCATCTGGATTTCCGCAATACGGTATGAGAAGCGGGGAGCCCCTCTTCCCCCGATCCCCCCCCGCTATTGCGATATCCCCCACTATAGAGGACGACGAGCGTATTATGATCCAGCCGGTCGCGGATTGAATCTGTCTCTCGGAATTGTACAACCACCCGCCAACCGGTATCGGGGCGTTATTGCAGAGGGAGAGGGGATTCAGTGCAGGTATTGTGTTATTCCCTCCCTTCCAGGGCATCGTACTGGCGGGGCGAGGGTTCGGGACGGCATTGCTCCTGCGAAGTCCTCTTCCGGGTAGCATACCAGGGGAGGTGGGGGCAGTTGTGGGAGGGATGTCCCCCCTTCTGTGCGATACGGCAGGGAGGAGCGGGCGATCGGGCGTTCGTTGAAGCCCCCGTCGACCGGGGAGCATCCGCGATCGGGTCCGGCGTTCGAGAGGGGCGGCGGGCAGATCAGCCGGCCTTCCGCAGGACGAAAAACTCGTAGCCATATTCGCTCCCGTGCTTCCGGTGCATCTCGATCTCCCTCTCCGAGAACCCGACGAGGGCCTCCGCTTCGGGATCGCCGGCGGCCGCCGTCCGCAGGTCAGGCAGCCTTTCAGCGAGCGGCGTATAGTAGTCCTCCCACCACGCGGACGCGGGGAGCGGGAAGGTCGCGACGACCTCGTAGCCGGCACGTTCGGCGGTCGTGCAGTTCTCCGACACGGTCGTTATCCCCGGGTAGCACTCATTCCAGAATGCCGCCGCCTCCGGCGAGGGGCTCTTTGCGAACCAGACAGCCTCGGTGAGGCAGAGGTAGCCGCCCGGCCGCAGGAGCCGCTTCCATAGCGTCAAACCCTGCTCGAATCCCACGACGAATATGGAGCTCTCCGCCCAGAGGACGTCGAACGACGCATCCTCAAACGGCAGGTCGTTCATGGAGGCCTGGAGCGTGGTTATCCGATCGCCCACCCCGGCCGATGCCGCTCTCCGGGCGAGGTCGGCCAGGTAGGGCTGGTGGATGTCGACGGCGGTGATGCGGCAGTGCCCGCAGGTGCGGGCCAGCTCGATCGTCTGCATTCCGCTTCCGCAGCCGATATCCAGAATCTCCGGGCGGGGCGGGAGGTCGGCCAGCATCGAAAACGCCTTCTTCGTGCAGGCGTTGCTCCCCGGCCCCTGGCGGGGCATGCCCTCGTGCATGGTAAAGATATCCATCACCAGGCGTGTGCCGCGCAATCCCATTAATCTGCAGACATCAACGCTGCCGCTTCTGCCCCGCCCCGGGCTGCCGGATGGCAGACACGCACCACCTCTGCCTGCCACCGGCGTGGTAAAAAGACTGTAGAATGCACTCTGTAGAATAGCCGGCGTATTTTTGCATCTATCCCGCGGATAATCCCTCGATGATCTGGATTCTCCCCTCCCCGCGGCCCGTTGCGGGCCGCCCCTTTCCCTCACCGAGGGGAGGGGAGTAGTGCGATAGGCCTGGGACGGGGAATTCCTAAAACCTCTCTATCGCACGAAAGTGGGAGAGGGGTCTCGCCCCTCACCGGAGAATACCTCCGTTACCATCTTCTCGAGGGGGACCTCGACGGAGTCGTTGAATGCGGGTTGAAACCGGAATCAGATAAAAAAGGGTTCAGGTCGAGAGGTAGGGGTTGCGGAGACCCTTCCCCACGCCCAGGTTGGCTCTCTCTTCGAGCGTCTTTTTGTTCTTGGTGATCTTCTCGGTGGCGAGCTTCGTCACCAGGTCCAGGCCGGGCTTCACCTGGTCGATAGGCTGGGTTTCGAACCAGCCCTCCTGCACGGCGCCGTTCCAGACCGCCTCGCCCTTCTTCGTCCGCACGAAGACGGTCGACCAACCATCGGGCGAACCCACGGAGCCGCTTGAAATATCGGAGAGGTTGGCCACGTAGTCCAGGCAGACATGGCAGCCCGGCTGCTCGTACTTGTGGGTCACCTTGAGCGGGATCGCGGTGACCGAACAGCGTTCGGTGCAGACCGAGAACTTGCCCTTGCCGATCTCCATCTTGTTGACCGACTCCATCTTCTGGTTGGTGTGGTCTTCGACGAGCTGCACCAGGCTCTGGTAGGGGAAGACCTCCATGCAGAAGATCCCCAGCACGAGCGCGATCCGCTCCGGCACGTCCCGCATCGCGATGGGATAGAGCTGCGCCTTCCGGAGCCCCTGGAGCATGCAGGGGACGCCTACGAATCCCACCTTGTCGAGCCCGAAGCTCCGCGTGGCCTCTTTTAAGAGCTTCATGTTCGGGCTGATGTTGTACTTCGTCTTCTGCGCCGCGAGGAGTTCCTGGCGGTTCATCGCCACCATCGGCATCCCCTGCCAGGGCAGCTGCCCCGGACCGGCGACGATCGCGCCGTCGATGATGTTGTTCTCGAGGGCGTAGGTGAAGAGGGCGGTGACGATGCCCCCATCCTGCGCATTTTTAAGGATCTCCTTATCCGTGGTCCGCGCCGCCAGCACCTGTTTATAATTCCCAAGTGTCAGTACCATCTCTCGCTCACCTCACTTCGGCGCCATGGCCCCCTGGATGAGTTCCATGATGCTCTCGTGCTGCTCCATCAGGTCATGGTCGAAGAAGCTTCGCGGACACTGGGCATAGCAGGCGCCGCAGTTGATGCAGAGGTCCCGGGTGCCGTTCGGCTTCCCGAACTCCATGCTGATCGCCCGCACCGGGCAGGAGGCCGCACAGGTGCCGCAGCCCATGCAGAGCCCCTGGTTGATCACCTCCTGCATGAGGGTGTTGAAGGAAGCCCGCTGGTAGAAGGGCGTCTTGGCCAGATCCATCATGGGCTTGAGCCACCTTCCGGCAAGGGCCTTCTGCTCGTCCGTGCCCTTCAGCAGCAGGTAGGCCATCACGACCGTATTGCGGATCTGCTGCGGCGTCGGCGCGCAGGTCGGGATGTGCACGTCCACGTCGATCAGGTCGCTGATCGGTGCAAACGACTCGTGCTGCGGCTGGTTCAACTGGCCGCCACGGGAGAACCGCAGAATGTTGCCCGTACAGGCACAGGAACCTATGGCGACCACGAGCTTGGACTGCAGCCGTGTCGCCTTGAGATCCTGGATCTGCTCGTGATCCTGCAGGCAGACGGCACCCTCGACGAGGGCGACGTCCATCTCCGGAATGCGGCGCACATCGGCGAGCGTGGTCCCGTAGACCCAGTCCGCATAGTCGTCGAGCACCTTGAACAAGCCCTGGTAGTTGTCCGAAAGGGCCACAACGCAGCCAGTGCAGCCGCACAGGTGGACGTGTCCCAACCGTATCTTATCCGGCATCGCTCTCTCCTCCTTCTTCTCACCCTCGGCAGCCTGGGCCGGAGGGGGCGTGGCAGGCATCTGCTGCTCCTCTCCGCCCATGCCTTTCTTTATGGATGACAGTAGTCCCATGGTTCACTCCCTCACTGGACCATCTTCTGGGCCACGATCCTCCTGTCCTCGTCGACCACGATCATATGGGTGGCGCAGGATACGCAGGGATCGAATCCCCGCATGACCACCTCGGCGAGCTGCCAGGGGGCGCCCGTGAGCGCCTTGCTGCAGGTGGGGAAGTTCCAGGTGGTCGGAACCAGCATGTTGAACCACTGGGCGCGGCCCTCCTTGACGCGGGCGAGGTGGACGTCGCTTCCTCGGGGGGCTTCGTTGACCGCCCAGCCCAGCGACCCGTCGCCCTGCGGAATAGTCTCGGCGAGCACCTTGCCGTTCGGGTTCAGTGCATCCAGGGCCCGGATCATGCTGTATACGGTGTCGGGCATCTCCATCATGCGTGCGACCTGCTGACCGACGGTGCCCTTCTCGTCGAAGTTCTTGAAGACCGCCAGGCGGGCGCGCGGGCCGACCTCGACGGGCTGGCCGTCGTAGAGCGGAACGCCGTTGCAGGCCTCCATGCGGGGATCGGTCTGCACCCCGGCCTTGGTCGTGCCGCCAATCGGATACGAGGGGTCCTCGTAGTCGACGGTCATCTCACCCATATACCAGTCCCAGGGGCGGACCTCCAGGTAGCGATCCGGATTCCAGGTGGGATTCTCCTCCAGGCTGGATGTCCCGTACAGAGGATCCGTTGCCATGTAGCCCTGGTTGTGGTAACCCAGGTCCTTCGGAATCGGGACCTGCTTGCCGCCGACCTCCGCCCAGTCCCGTTTATGGTAGTTGCGGAAGACGGTGATCATGAACTCCATATGGTCCTGTGTCAGCGCCCGGGCCTCTTTGGCGAGGTCGTACATCTTGTTCTTCGCAAGCGGGGATACGTTCATGTACATGCCCCCGATGCGGGGGTTGCTGGGATGAATCGCCTCACCGCCCGCGATCTCGCCGATGGTCTGCGCGATCTCGCGGATCCGCTGGATCCGTTTGGCCACGCTCCGTACCGGTTCCTCCTGGGTGAAGGGATTGATCTTGGTGTCTGTTCCGGGGATGTACATATCCGGCAGGGCCAGTATGCTCCAGAGCGCGTGGCTGTGCAGTTTGTTCGCCGCCTGCAGGATGATCCGGAGCTGCTTGGCGTCTCTTGGTATCTCCACGCCGATCGAAGCTTCAACGGCCTCGACGCCTGCCAGCGTATGCGCAATGGGGCAGATCCCGCAGGTCCTGGAGGCAATCTTGGGGACCTGCTCCATCCACTTGTTGATGGCAAGTTTCTCGATGCCCCGCACCGGCGTGATGGAGAGCCAGTCGCCGCGCTCGACGATCCCGTCGTCATTGATCTTCAGGACGAGCTTGGAGTGCCCCTCGTGCCTCGTGGTCGGGGAAATCTCTACAACTTTCGACAATGTCTATCGCCTCATCCTTTGGAAGGATTGTTCAATGTGCTGTACTCGATGGTATGCCTCTCCTCTGCCTGACGCTATTCGCAGGAGTGTCTGGGGTCTGTTCTGGCTGTTCTGTTTTGGCAATACCTGTGGAGCCCCTACGCCCCTGATCGTATATAATGATTTCTTCCGCGCGATTGTGAACGGCATTTTCTGGGCCGAACCAGCAATTGCAGAGCGGATTTGACCTTTTACCGCTGCGGATGCAATGAGCAGCTGTCGTGCAGTCCTGCAATGCATACGAGATAACGGAAGATGTCCGCTCGATGGTCGAGCCTGACGCCGGGATCGCCCGAGACTATTCCTGCGCCGTTGTCGATCCCGCGATCCGCTCAGCGGCATCCGGACGCCGTTATCCCCGGTGCTCCCAGAGCGATGGGGGAGGGCGTTGACACAACGTCTCGTTCTCCCTCCATAACAGAATGCGACAGATCGGTGCATGTTGAGGGAAGAGAACTCTATCGAGATTTCCAGTGCACGGGTCAAAGCCTCCCCAGCCTGTGGGATGGCAACGCGGTTGACCGGGAAAAGATTGCCGCAGAGCGGGGATCACGATGCAAAGGGTCCCCGCACCAGAATTCTTCTCCCGTGTGGACCGCGCGCTCTGGGTATGGGGGAGAGAGAGGGGTGCACCCCGTACCCAGAGGTAGCGATACGACCGGTCTGGATCCAGGCAATCGGGAGAGTGATCGCTGATAGGGAGGGGCTGTCACCCTCTCCGGGTAGCGTCAGAGGCATCCTGGCGGGATCGATCCTGCAGGGACGCCATACACCGCGGCATGAGAAAACCCGACCCTGCATCGTTCGTGACGGCCCGCGATGCGGATGCACTGCAGAGCAGTCCGGCAGGCGAAGATGCAGCTTCACCGCTCGCGGAGTGGTTGAGGGGGCGGATCGGAGGGCGGGCAGGCAGCAGCCGGCAGAAGCCGCGGGAAGCGTCCGATACGTATCATTGGAGATGCCGGAGTCCACTTCAACGAGCCAAAAAAGGGGTTAGAGATAGGGACTGCGGAGACCCTTCCCGACACCGTAGCTGGCGCGGGCAACCAGGTAGTTCTGGTTCTTGGTGATCTTCTCGGTGGCGAGCTTGTTCACCAGGTCGAGGCCGGGCTTCACCTGATCCATGGGCTGGGTCTCGAACCAGCCGGCCGCAACAGCCTTGCTCCAGACGTTCTCGCCCTGCTTGCTCCTCACGAAGACGGTCGACCAACCATCGGGCGAACCCACGGAACCCGTCGATATGTCGCCCAGGTTTGCCACGTAGTCCAGGCAGACGTGGCAGCCCGGCTGTTCGTACTTGTGGGTCACCTTGAGCGGCAACTGGGCGAGGGCCCCGCGCTCGGTGTAGACCGAGAACTTGCCCTTGCCGATCTCCATCTTCTTGACGGACTCCAGCTTCTGGTTGGTGTGGTCTTCGACGAGCTGCACCAGGCTCTGGTAGGGGAAGTTCTCCATGCAGAAGATGCCGATGGCAAGTGCTATCTTGTCGGGCACGTCCCGCATGCCGACGGGATAGAGCTGCGCTTTGCGCACCGCCTGCATCTGGCAGGGGGTGCCCACGATGCCGATCCGGTCCAGACCGTAGCTGCGGGTCGCCTCCTTCAGGAGCTGCAGGTTCGGGCTGAGCGTATACTTCGTCTTCCGGGCTGCCAGCAGTTCTTCCCGTGTCTGCGCAACGATGGGTTCCGGCTTCCAGGGCAGCTCTCCCGGGCCGGCGACGATCGCGCCGTCGATGATGCCGTTCTCGAGGGCGTAGGCAAAGAGGGCGGTGACGATGCCGCCGTCCTGGGATCCGCGAAGAATCTCCTTGTCCGTGGTGCGGGCAGAGATCGCCTGCTTGTAGTTGCCGAGTATGTTTGCCATTTCTTCCACCTCACTTCGTCGCCATGGCTCCCTGGATGAGCTCGGTTATCGGTTCGTACTGCTCCAGCAGCGCCGTGTCCAGGAACGACCGCGGACACTGGGCGTAGCAGGCGCCGCACTTGATGCAGAGGTCGCGCTGGCCGTTCGGCTTGCCGAACTCCATCGTTATCGCCCGCACCGGGCATGCCGCTGCGCAGCTGCCGCAGCCCATGCAGAGCCCCTGGTTGACCACGTCGGTCATCAGGTCGCAGAAGCATGCCTGCGTTCCCCTCTTTGCCAGTTCCATCATGGGTTTGAGCCACTTGGCCGCAAGAGCCTTCTGGTCGTCCGTGCCCTTCAGCAGCAGGTAGGCCATCACGACCGTGTTGCGGATCTGCTGCGGCGTCGGCGCACACCCGGGGATGTAGACGTCGACATCGATCAGGTCCCCGATGGGCACGTAGGACTCGTGCTGCGGCTGGTTCTGCTGGCCGCCGCGGGCGAACCGCAGGATGTTGCCATAGGATGCACAGCCTCCGACCGCCACGACGATCTTCGCCTTCTGGCGGGTCGTCTTGATATCCTCGACCGACTCGTGATCCTGGAGACAGACCCCGCCCTCGACGAGCGCTACATCCATCTCGGGGATCTTGCGGACGTCTGCCAGGGTGAGCCCGTACACGAGGTCTGCATAGTCGTCAAGGATCTTGAACAGTCCTTCGTAGTTGTCTGCAAGGGACACCAGACAGCCGGTACAGCCGCTCATGTGAACGTGTCCCACAGTTATTTTGTTAGTCACAGGTTTCTCCTCCTTCTTTGCTACTTCCACCTTCTTCTCCGCCGCTTCCGCCGCAGGCGCTGCGTGTGTCGCCTGCACGTGCGGAGCCGGGGCTGGTTTCTGAGGTTCCTCCCCTCCGATGCTCTTCTTCAGGGATGACAGTAGTCCCATAGTCCACTCCGATGATCTTCAGTACAAGCCGTACTGTTCCGGGAATTGCATTCTTAACCACATCCGTGAGCCCGATCTCGAAATCGGGGGCTGTGACGCGCTTTGGCTGGCATCCGATCACCGTGATCTCGATCGTGTCCGCGAGACGCAGCAGGGGTTCGGTCAGGTCCCAGGAATGGGCGTCGCGGTAGCTGCCGGGCGGCAGGTCCTCCACGGGAATGATGGTGATATCTCCGGGATTCCCGCCAAAGTCGGCGATATCGATGATCACGAGTTTCTTCGTGACACCCCCTTCCAGCATGGTGAAGACAAAGTGGGGTCCGCCGAGGCCGGCGTCCACCACCTTCACCGTGTCGGGAAGTGCGAGCTTCTTCAACTCCTCGACGACTGCCGGACCGAACCCGTCGTCTCCGAACAGGGGGTTTCCGCAGCCTGCGATCACGATCTCGGGATACAGCGTCACGTCGCTCACGGGATCAGTTTCTGGGCCACTATCCGCTTCTCCTCATCGACCACGATCATGTGGGTGGCGCAGGACACGCACGGGTCGTATCCGCGCACGATCACCTCGGCGAGCTGCCAGGGAGCGCCGGTGAGCGCCCGGCTGCAGGTGGGGAAGTTCCAGGTGGTCGGGACGAGCATCGAGTACCACTGCACCCGCCCGTCCTTCACCCGGGCGAGGTGGACGTCCGTTCCGCGGGGGGCCTCGTTGGCCGCCCAGCCCAGGGAGCCGTCGCCCTGCGGGATCGCGTCTGCAACGACCTTGCCGCTCGGGTTCAGTTCGTCGAGGGCGCGGATCATGGCGTAGACCGTATCGGGGTACTCCATCTGCCGCGCAACCTGCTGGCCGACGGTGCCCTTCTCGTCGAAGTTCTTGAACTTCACCAGGCGGGCGCGGGGGCCGACCTCGACGGGCTGGCCGTCGTAGAGCGGAACGCCCGTGCATGCCTCCATCTGGGGATTCGCCTTCGTGCCGGCCTTGGTGGTGCCGCCGATCGGGTACGTCGGGTCCTCGTAGGTGATCTCGACCTCGCCCATGTACCAGTCCCAGGGGCGGACGTCCATCCAGCGCTCCGGGTCCCAGGTCGGATTCGCATCAAGGCTGCTGCTGCCGTAGACCGGGTGCGTCGCCATGTATCCCTGGTTGTGGTAGCCCAGGTCCTTCGGGATCGGCACCTGCTTGCCGCCGACCTCCGCCCAGTCCCGCTTCTGGAAGTTCCGCAGGACCGCGATCATGAACTCCATCTGGTCCTGGGCCAGCGCACGGGCCTCCTTGGCAAGGTCGTACATCTTGGCCTTGGCACGCGGGGTGACGTTCTTATACATCCCGCCGACGCGGGGATTGCTGGGGTGAACCGCTTCGCCACCGGCGATCTCGCCGATGGTCTGGCCGATCTCGCGGAGCC
>JAXDAH010000213.1:0-12573 GCA_034679905.1 Methanomicrobiales archaeon
GGAAGTTACGCCAGCTCAATAAAAATTTTGCAAAAAAGATGTGGATAAAAACCCCGGCGGATTTTTGGTTAAAGTTACCGCGAAGATGAGTAAATACGGCATGAATCTCCCCGCAGGCTGTCGTCTGCGAAAAATACTTCACCGATAATTCACTATCGACTGAAATCGTGGGAAAAGTGGTTCTGGGCATGGCAATGTCGCTGGATGGCTTTATCGCGTATCGGGACGGCGATGTATCCCGTATTTTTCCCGATCTCGATGTATTGAGAAAGACCGAGGCTCTTAAAGAACCAATAAAAACCACGGGAGCCGTGGTGATGGGCAGACGTGCCTACGACATGAGAGATCCCGACTCGTACGTGGATCATTACGAGTATCAGGTGCCTTTATTCGTCCTCGCGCACCATGTATCCAAAAAGCCGCCAGAGCAAAATGCCAGGCTGAGGATCACCTTCGTCACAGATGGTATAAAGAGTGCTCTTGAAAAGGGAAAAGCGGCTGCAGGCGATAAGGACGTCACAGTGATAGGCTGCGCGAATACCGCTCAGCCGTTCACAGAAGCCGGATTTCCTGACGAGATACGGATCGACCTCGTGCCCG
This sequence comes from Methanomicrobiales archaeon, assembly GCA_034679905.1. Lineage (GTDB taxonomy): Archaea > Halobacteriota > Methanomicrobia > Methanomicrobiales > JACTUA01 > JASEFH01. The sequence continues at coordinate 601 of JAXDAH010000213.1, forward strand.
TAATCCTCGCGGGTGGCATTGGGTTGTTCGAGCATTCAGGAACCGGGCCGATCGAACTGGAAAGAATGGACGCACGGGAGTCTCCTCTCTATCCATATCTGGGATTCCGTGTCCTACAGTCGAGAATGAAGAACATTGAGAAGCATCCGGCATAGTGGGGACTGCAATGGAGACCAAACCTTTCGAGATCAAAGTTCCGCAGGAGGTCCTGGACGACCTGCGGCAGCGGCTCGAGCGCACGCGCTGGCCCGACGAGGTCGAGGGCGCCGGCTGGGATTATGGCACCAATCTGGACTATATGAAAGAACTCGCGGACTACTGGCTGACCAGGTACGACTGGCGGGCGCAGGAGACGAAGCTCAACCAGTTCCATCAGTTCCAGGCCGAGATCGATGGTATTGTGATCCACTTCATCCATGAGCGGGGCAAGGGCCCGGACCCCACGCCGATCATCCTGACCCACGGGTGGCCGGACTCGTTCTATCGTTTCCACAAGGTCATTCCTATGCTGACAGATCCTGCGAGCCATGGCGGCGATCCGAACGCCTCTTTTGACGTAGTAGTGCCGTCGATCCCCGGATACGGGTTCTCGGATCGAATCGCCATGGTAGAAGACGCTATTGCCGATGTATGGGCAAAACTCATGACAGAAGTGCTCGGATATGCGACATTTGCGGCTGCCGGGGGCGATCTCGGCACGCTCATCACCAGATCTCTGGCGCTCAACCACCCTGACGTCGTTACGGCGATTCACCTGACCGACGTCGGTTACCCCGACAGCGGCACGGATTTCTCACAGCTCTCCCCTGCCGAGCAGGAGTTTGCGAGCTTCATCCAGCAGTGGTGGGTGCAGGAAGGCGCCTTCAACATGGTCCAGTCCACCAAGCCGCAGAGCCTTGCCTACGCGCTGAACGACTCTCCTGTCGGCCTGGCAGCGTGGTTTTTGAGCTTCTTCCGGGGATCGACCGGCGTGGACCTGAATAAGCGGTTTAGCAAGGACGAGATCCTCACCAACATCATGATCTACTGGGTGACAGAGACCATCGGCTCCTCGGTCCGCTCCTACTACGAGATGGCGCACGCCGCTCCTGCGCCAAACCGTGGACAGCGCAGCGAGATTCCTGCAGCTGTGGCGCACATGCCGCTCGATGCTCCGCTGCCTCGCGAATGGGCGGAGCGAAACGTGAACCTGAAGCGTTTCACGGAGATGCCCCGCGGCGGTCACTTTGCCGCATGGGAGGTGCCCGAGCTCTACGCAAAGGATCTGCAGGAGTTCTTCGGGGAATACGGCAAGCCTTCGGATTGATCGGATCTGTGCGGCACCCCCCGTGCAGATACTCGGCAATCCCTGAGCGACAGTAAAAAAATCTCACGAGGTGCTGCGGTAGAATACCGTCTGGATGGAAAGAGTATCGGGAATATTTTATACCCTAAACGGGGAAGGAGAGAGTGCTATGATAATGGACCCGCTCCCGAATTCTGGCACGGGTACGCTTCCGTGAACGGCCTCGATATGTACTACGAGATCCACGGCGCCGGACGACCGCTGATCCTGCTGCACGGTGCTCTGTCGGCAACCGGCACCTCGTTTCAAAAGATTCTACCGTCCCTTGGCAGGACCCGGCAGGTCCTCGCGGTCGAGCAGCAGGCGCACATACGGCCGACATCGATCGCCCCCTGACCCTGGAACAGATGGCGGACGACACCGCCGCTCTGCTGCACCACCTCGGCATCGACCGGGCCGACCTCTTCGGCTGGAGTATGGGGGGCCGGCATTGCCCTGCAGATCGCCATCCGGCACCCGGACCTGGTGCGCAGACTCCTAGTCGCCTCGGTCGCTATCAGCAAAGGAGGACTCCATCCCGGAGTGCTCGAGGGTGAAGAGACCCTGGAGCCTGAAGATCTGGCCGGAACGCCGTGGCAGGTGGAGTACACCCGGATAGCACCGAATCCGGGTGACTGGCCGACTCTGATCGAAAAAGTGAGACAGATGGATCGTGAGTTCCGGGATTGGCCGGGGAGATCCAGGCAATCACGGCGCCCACGCTGGGCATCGTCGGGGATTCCGATATCGTCAGAGCACGCCGTAGAGCTGTTCCGATTGCTCGGCGGCGTGGCAGGGGATACTTGCCGGTCTCCCCCGTTCCCAGCTCGCCGTGCTCCCGGGTACGACGCACGTTACGCTCATGGACCGTGTCGAATGGCTGATCTCGATGATCGAAGCGTCTCTATGAAGCTCCGATGCCGGATGGGAAGCGATCCGGAAATGCGCAGGGGGAAAACGAAATCATGACGACGAGCAGCAGTCAGCAACCTCCCCGGCTGAATCCTGCACTCAACCGCCTGGACATCCTCGTGGGTACATGGGAATAACAGGAGAAATCAAGGACGCCCCTGGTTTGATCGTCGTTCGAATAAACGCCGTTGACGCCCACGAACGGCTCCCCGGCGGATTTTTCCTCCTGCATCGCGGGGACGCGCAGATGATGGGCGACGATACGTCCAAAGGTATCGAGATTATCGGGTACGATTTCCCGAGTCGGACAGTCCTGCCGTACTCTTTCGACAAGGGAACTCACGGGCCCCTCTGCAGGATGGAGTGTGGAAAGTATGGGGGAACACCGAACGGTTTGCAGGCAGGTTCGGTAGCGGCGCGAAAACCTTGACGGGCACCGGGGAGAAACCTGGCGCCAATTCGATCTTGATATCCTGGAACATTGAAAGCGAGGAATGAACCTCGATAGGGAAGGGCGGAATCATCGGGACAGAAAAACCAGGCACCTCTGCAGATCCGATACCCGGGCGCCTGGATGGTTGCTGCGATGGGGCAGGACGCGAATCCAGCCCGGAGAGTTCTACAGGTTACCTGCGAGGGGCTGGAGGGTGGTTTTTGCCTGTTCGCGGCGTTGAGATGGACCAGTGAAATATTAAAATATCCGTTGAATCATCCCCACACGTGCGAATTGTCCGAAGCGGAGACAGAGGATCGAATGCCAGCCGAGATCGCGGTGCCGACGCCCCAGGGTAAGCGTGCTGATTTGAGCCTGCCCTATCCCCCGAGCGTGGTGGACCGCTTCATGGCGTGGGCGGATCGCCTGCCCGGCCCCGTCTGGGCGTTCTACCTGGCGCTGCTCGTCCTGCTGATTCTGGTCATCAACGGCATCACCTGGCTCGATGAGTCGGTGCCGTTCGGCACCTTCGATCTCTATCGGACCTCGGTCCCGTTCTACCCCGTAGCCGTCCTGGCATTGATGCACTACTTAAACCGCGTGGCCCAACAGGCACACGCCACCTTTCGCCCGGCCTGGGGCGGGAGCAGAGCCGAATACGCCGTGTCGGAGTACGAGCTGACGACGCTTCCCTGGCGCTGGACGTGGGTCGTACTGGGGCTGTCGCTCCTGTTCACGGCAGCGTACACAGCGTTCACGCCTTACCTGACCGATGCATTCCAGCGGTCGCCCGCGCTGTTCGTTGTCGATCTGGCCATCTACATGGTATCCTTCGGAATGATCGCTGTTTTTGTGTATCACACGCTGCACCAGCTGCACAGGGTGAGCCGCATCCACGCCCGGGCGAAGAACGTGAACCTCTTTTTACCTGCTCCCCTCTATGCGTTCTCGGGGCTCACCGCACAGACGGGCATGGGACTGCTGCTGCTGGACTACTTCGGAGTCCTGACCGACCCCGCGACCTTCGAGAATCCCGCGCTGACCGCCCTGACGATCGGTACGGCCCTCGTCGCCGTTGCGGCGTTCGTCTGGCCGCTACGCGGCATGCACCACCGCATTGTCCTGGAGAAGAGACGTCTCCGCGCCGAGGCGAACGCCCGTCTCGAGGCGACGATCCAGCAGGTGTATGGCCGGGCCGACACGCACGACCTGAAGGGGATGTACCAGCTGAACCAGTTGATGATGAGTCTCGTCGCGACGCGGGAGGTCCTGGACGGCATCCCGACGTGGCCCTGGGAGACATCGACCCTGACGGCCTTTCTCACGGCATTTCTCCTGCCGCTCGCCGTCGGGATTATCGCCCGGCTGGTGGGAGAGTTCCTTGCCTGATGGGAGATCGCCTCCAACAGGCAGGTGTATGATCCGGCGTTCACACGCCAGCCCGGATGGATGGAACATGCTTCGAAGGATTCTGATAGACGGAGGCTGTATTCCAGGGACGGTTGGGCTACCTATTCGATACGGGGATGAAGGCGGTTCCATGCGGCTGATTCGGTCCGTTTTGTGGTATTCACCCATCCTTCCCTCCATGGAGCGGTGCAGTCTTCGGGAAGGGCCCGATCGCTGGCGCCTCGAAGGGACCGTCCTTACCCTCATTGACAGCGGCCCTGCGGAGATCCGGTACGTGCTGACGTGCGATCGCTCGTGGCGCACGCGGGAATGCACGGTGTGTGTCGCCCGCTCGGACGCGGCATGGCAGGCCGATCTGGGTGTGGACGAGGCGGGATCCTGGTTCCAGGACGGCATGCGGATTGACGGATCCGGGGGCATCTCCGACGTTGACCTGGGCTTTACGCCAAGCACGAACACGCTCCCGATCCGGCGGCTGGCTCTTGCGATCGGCGAGGAGGCCAAGATCCGCGTGGTCTGGCTTCGCTTCCCGGAGTTCGATGGTGTGGTAGCCGAACAGGTGTATGCCCGGATCGCAGAAGACGTCTACCGCTTCGAGAGCGGCGATTTCAGGGCCATTCTCGAGACGGATGAGCACGGCATCGTGACACGGTACGGAGACCTCTGGCGCGAGATTCGGGGATAGGGGGCGCGAAGCCCCGATGAATCCGACCCGCAACGTTTTATACCCTGTCGCACGTAATGGGCAGAATCTTGCGGGCAACAGCCGCATCCTATAAAATTTCGCAGAAGGAGGAGGAACATGCAGACAATTAAGATTACCAAGCAGTACCCCGTCGTTATCACACCGAAATTTCTGGAGTGCAGGGACTTTTACATACGTTTTTTCGGTTTCGCTCTCGTTTTTGATTCCGACTGGTATATCCAGCTGGAGCATGAGAGCGGCGTGGAACTGGCATTTATGAGACCCCATCTCTCCAACCAGCCCGCGTTTCTTCATCCCGAGTATGACGGAAAGGGCATCATCATCACGTTCGATGTACAGGATGCACAAAAAGAGTACGAGAAGGCCAAAGGGATGGAAGGGTTGAGAATTGCTCGTCCGTACGTGGAGGAGGCGTGGGGACAGAAGCACTTCCTGCTAGAGGATCCGGCGGGCATGTTCGTGGATGTTGTCCAGCAGATCTCGTAAAAACCGAGGATAGACCGGGGCGTTGGGCAGGGTCGAAGCTATACGCCGTCCCCGGACCGTCGAGGGAGGAGTCTGCACACGGTCCGGACAGGGGTGAGGGCAGATCGCTGCGATGGTGCAGCTGAACTGCTGCCGGATCCTAATAGAGAAGGATGGTGAGCAGACCAAAAGATATCATGCGGAAGGTCTAATGCAGCTGCTCGAGGATGATGGGACGTATGGGACAGGTTCAGCATATCAACCCGGACGCATTGCCGGCCAACCCGGCATTCACCAACGTCATTGTCGTGACCGGACCGGTGAAGACCATATACATCGGCGGACAGGATGCCGTGAACGCCTCGGGAGAGGTAGTGGGAATCGGCGACCTCCGGCAGCAGGTCTCCCAGGTACTGGCCAATCTGCAGGAGGCGCTGAAGGCCGCCGGCGCCGGGCTGGAGCACGTCGTCAAATGGAACGTGTATGTGGTCGAGGGGCAGCCCCTTGAGACGGGATTCGAAGTATTCCAGCAGGTATGGGGCCGCCGCCCGAATCCGCCGGCAATCTCCATGATGTTCGTGTCGGGTTTGGCAAACCCGGATTTCCTGGTGGAGATGGATGCCATCGCCGTTGTGCCCCTGGACTTCGAGGCAACGGTTGCGTGAAGGAATGAAGCGTATGACCGATACAATCGAAAAAAAGATCTCGTTGCCACCCGTATCTTCGAGGCGCCCGTCGAGCAGGTCTGGAAGGCCTGGACCGAGCCCGAGCAGGTGAAGCGCTGGTGGGGGCCGGAGGGCTTCACGCCGCCTGTTGCCTGGATATCCGTGAGGGTGGAACATCCCTCCATGCGTTCGCCGGACGGTCAGGAGATCTATACTGGACCTACCCGGAGATCGTGCCGAGCGGATAGAGTTCATCTTAAACTTCGCCGACGAAGACGGCAACAAGGTCGATCCTGCCGCGATCGGGCTGCCCGCGGATCTCCCCATTCCAGGCCCATTCAGGAGGCTATCGAAATCCTTTGCAGAGACGAATATACGATCCAGAAACTCAATTCAGGAGGTATACGGGTCTGTGAAAGAAACCTCCCCGTATCCGGGTTATCGCACGAAGGGGATGGGGGAGGACTCCTCCCTCCTGCGAAGATGCCAGCCCTCCCGGATCATGTTTAGATGAGGATTTCGATAGAGCCGAAGGCACTTTATGCCCACAACTTCGCATCGTCTTTTTACTCAACCAGAGCATCCTGCCAACGATCGGGAAACCTTGAAGAAGTCCTTGGCAGGAAACCTGAAATAGGATAGGGATTATTCAGAGACATCGGAAAGCACTGGAGGAATGATGACATGAAGTACGTCGATGGATTTGTTCTGGCAATGCCGGAGAAGAACCTACCGGCTTACCGCGAGATGTCCGAGCAGGCAGGGAAAGTCTGGAAGAAGCATGGCGCGCTTGAATACTTCGAGTGCGTAGGCGACGATCTCGACCCGAAGGCGGCCGGAATCAAGTTCCCGGACATGGTTGGAGTCGGTCCCGGCGAGACGGTGGTCTTCTCGTTCATCGTCTTCAAATCTCGGGAACACCGCGACGAGGTGAACGAGAAGGTGTTGAAAGATCCATCCATGAACGACCCGAGGTATAAGGACAAGCCGATGCCGTTCGATATGAAGCGCATGGCATACGGCGGATTCAGAGTAATCGTCGAAGGATAGAGGCATCTTCGGGTGCTCCTGGAAGGGATGGAGGACTGCATCGGGATCCGGAGATAGGAAGAGACGTCATGTCGGAGATCGCTCGACGGCTGCCGGCAGGCAGCACGGAGGGGCCGAAGGACGATGAATCGTTTCGTCTCCTGCTCTCCCACGAGCCTGATCGCCTGGTTCCGCCACCTAACGTGCGGCATCATGCGAGATGTGACTGTGCGGAGCGTGCCACGACCATGCTACGTTTTGCGATCATCGATGCCCCTTCCGCCCTCGGGCTGAGGCCGAAAGGCGTCGAGTGTCTCCCCGCTGCCCTCAAGGCCGCCGGCCTGCCGGCTGGGCTGAACGCCGAGTATGCCGGACGGGTCGAGCCGCTGCCGTATAATGCGCAGCGAGACCCCGCGACTCTGATCCTTAATCCATACGCCATCGAGGAGTATTCCTTGCTCCTTGCAGAAGCAGTCTCCAGTGTGTTGCGCCAGGGTAAATTCCCGCTCGTGCTCGGTGGCGATTGCAGCATCATCATCGGGATCATGCTTGCGCTCCGGCGTGCCGGGAGGTATGGGCTGTTTTTTATCGACGGCCATGCCGACTTCTACCAGCCGGAGGCCGAGCCGAATGGCGAAGTTGCCTCGATGGATCTGGCGATTGTCTCTGGCAGGGGGCCTGCGGTGCTGACCGATATCGACGGACTCCGGCCTCTCGTGCGTGATGAAGACATCGTGGTGTTCGGCTTTCGCGACGCCGAAGAGCAGAGAGAGCACCGCAGCCAGGACATCCGAGATACCGCAATACACGCCTTCGAGTTTGACGAGGTGCGCGAACGAGGAGCCGTCGCCGCCGCCATGAAGGCCGCCGGAATTCTGTTGCAGAATGATATTGAAGGATTCTGGATTCACCTCGATGTAGATGTTCTGGACGACGCGGCCATGCCCGCCGTGGACTATCGTTTGCCGGGCGGGTTGAGCTGGGATGAGTTAAGCGCGACACTGCGCGTATTAATGACGACAGGTCGGGCGGTCGGGATGAACGTCGGCATTTTCAACCCCGCTCTGGACGAAGATGGTTCAATAGCCCGCGGGTTGGTCTCGTGCCTTGTTGCAGGACTCTTGCAGGCGGATTCGTTTTAGAACAGACCTTCGAGGCGGACTTCGCAGGCATGCAGATCCAGAGCCGGGAACTCATCGGGTATGACCCGTCGAGCGACATCTTCCCTTCCCTCGTCTATTCCAATCTGGTAGGTGGCCCCATCCCGTACCGATACGGTGTCCGGGGCAAAGACGTGAGAATCACGACAGTTCTTGGCGGGAGTTCCCGGATGACGGGCCGGATCAGCCAGGTCGGTGATACTTTCTCGGGCGGCTGGAGGCAGGAACCGGGCAGGGAAGGAACGGGCACCGTTGCCGACGACTTTGTCGGGACCCGAGGGTGATCCACGCCGTGCCTACGCTGCAGTCCGGGTGGTTTTTAGGAATGCCAGACGGGGAACGCGATATATCGGCAGAATCCAAGGCGTAATCCTGCATGGATATCCCAATCACCGCAACCATATCCTGTTCCAGGTAGCTTCCGCGGGGGATAGATTCTTATGATGTCTCAGGTAAGGTACGATATACAGGGGTTTCGCACGTCGAGGCGCGACTCCGGCGCTGTGGAGAGATGTATGATCATCGACGCACGTGTCCGGCCTCCGTACAAGAGTCTAAAAGAGGTGCTGGCATCGGCCCCCGGTTCTCGTCCGGCCGCCCGAAGAAGTCCGCTGGTGAGTGGATACGAGCGTCCGCCGTCCATGCTCCAGAAATCGGTCGAATTGTTCGTGGAAGAGATGGACGAGGCGGGTATCGCGAAGGGTATCCTCGTGGGCAGGCAGGCGGGCCATCGCGTCGTTTCCAACGACGATATCGCCGATCTGCGGGATCTGTACCCGGAGAGGTTCCCCGTTGCCCTGGCGGGCATCGACTGTCGCGATGTGGCCGCCGGAGTACAGGAGATCGAGCGTACCATGGCACGCAGAGAATTCAGCGGGATCGCACTCGATCCCGGGTGGAGCCAGCCGCCTCTCTATGTCGACGATCCCCGCATCTATCCCCTGTACTCGAAGTGTGCCGAACTCGGCGGCGTCGTCTACCTCACCTGCAGCTTGATGCAGGGACCGGATATCTCGTATGCCGAGCCCTACCGTATCCAGCGCGTGGCAAACGACTTTCCAACCCTGCCGATCGTCGTCGTCCACGGGGCATTCCCATATGTCCACGAGATGCTCGGCGTCATGATCGCAAACGCCCCTCTGGGAAACCTCTGGGTGATCCCCGACTTCTTCCAGTTCATTCCGGGATTTCCCGGTGCCGGGGACTGGGTGGCGGCGGCCAATCACTTCCTCAAGGATCGGCTGCTCTACGCCTCATCCTACCCGGTCCGACCCTTACGGCAGAGCCTGGATGCGTTCCGCCGGTTCGACTATACGCCGAATGTCCTGGAGAGCCTGCTTGCGAAGAATGCGGCGACCCTGTTCGATATCAAGCAGTGACCATGATTCGCTCTCATAGAGGTGAGAACGATCGCGACGGTGCACGAGGATCCGCAGATGCGAATGGCTGAGATGAGTGCCGAGGTGAAAGCGGAGCTGCTCTCCATAGGAACAGTTGACGTCGATCCTGCCCTCCTTCCGAGACGATCCGTCTCGGCGGCGGGACCCGGTACCGGGCTACAGTCCCTTTTCTTCCGATCCGGCGGTCGCCGGATCCGGCTGGAGATCAGCCCGGCGTCCCCCCTGAAGATGATTCGAACCGATGGCGAGTTTGCCATCGTAAAAGACGGAAAAGAGCTGGCGAGGGGGGAGCTCGAACCGGTGGTCGCCCACTGTCCGGGGCAGGTATACATCACGGTGAGCGAACGGTGCATATGCGACTGCACGTTCTGTGCGGTCCCGAGATTGCAGGGCAGGATAAAGACGCTGGAAGAGATCGAGGCCATCGTCGATACAGCGCGGGAAAAAGGCCAGTTGAAAGTCATCGCCCTGACCTCGGGCATCGCCGAGTCTCCGGAAGCGGAGATCGATCGGGTCGTCGGGATCGTCCGGGCGCTGAAAAAGTACGGCGTCCCGATCGGCGTCTCGGTCTACCCGACACCAGACGCATCCCGGCGGCTCAAAGACGCAGGCGCAACCGAGGTGAAATACAATGTCGAGACGATGGACCGGGAGATCTTCAAGCGCGTCTGCAGGGGGCGCAAGGGACTCTCGCTGGATGCCGTGCTGGATGCACTGCGCGATGCCGTGCGCGTATTCGGGAGAAACAGGGTGACGTCCAATATCATCATCGGGCTCGGGGAGACCGACGAAAATGTCCGCGAGGGGGTGGAACTCCTGGCCTCCATGGGCGTCATACCCGTTCTGCGGCCGATCACCCTGTCCCCCTACCGGGAGGGAGAGCTTGTAGCGACCCGCCCGAGTGCCGAACGCCTGCTCCGGCTCGCGGCGATGACTCGGGAGCTCCTCGAGAAGTACGGCCTTCGTGCAGATGTATCAGAGACGATGTGCCTTGCCTGCACCGGTTGCGATATAACGCCAATCCGCGATGTTTGACACGAAAGGAGAACGGGATGGGGCAGAGAAGGAGGGTAGTGTTCATCCGCCCTCTTCCCGCTGCGGTGGTGACCCGCTCCCCCAGGGGGAGGGAAATTTTGGCCGGACTGGCCGGCACATCTCCGGCTGACGCGCCGCCTCGGGCTTGCGGGTACTCCGAGCCGTATGGAGCCGTGGATTTTCCAGCCGTATATCCTGTGAGATGGCGCCTTCAATTCTGCATTGTGCTCGAGTGAAAATGGGTAAAAAATGAGTTAAACTTTCAGCAGAAGCACGGTGTCCGGGGCGGAATATCCGTGGGGGGGTGTCAACGTCCGCGAACCGCCGCCGTAGACGGCTGTTCCGCTCGTCTGCGCCCCCGTGGACGGATTGAACCAGAGCAGATCGAATTGCGTGGTTGCAGCTGCATCCCCGAGGTCGATCGTGATCGGTCCGCCATCGGCGTCGTAGACCAGGTACTCTTCTCCCGGAATACCGGAGCAGATCTGACTGCCGGAAGTGGATACATATTCATTCAGCTGGCGGTAGTGCCGATAGTCCGTCGTGGAGTACCAGAAATCGAACATGCGCCGGATCTCCGGCTCGCCGATACCCTCTCCCTTCCTCGACGTCCACTGCGTCCACTCGTCATACACCGGCATGACGCCGGCCAGCATCTCTCCCCACGCAGCCATGCGGAACTCGTGCGCGCTCTGCGGAAGCTCCCACTCGTTCAGGGGAGGCAGGTCGCACTCCCAGATATCCTCCGAGCCGATGATGGGGCGGTCATCAAACGGCGGCTCTACTCCGCCATGATGTCCACATGTCCTGCAGTTACTGTCGATGGATCTGGCATTGTGCTGGCGCATACTGAAATCCATCCAGCTCTCGTATTCTGAACCGGCGTGATCGTGGCAGGTGAGCAGTGTTCCGAAGGGATTCATCTCCTGGATATCGGTATAGATAGAATTCAGTTCGGAAGAGGTGTACAACGGCGAATACCCGCTGCCTCCTCCATCGACTTCCCAGGACAGGGACCAGCCGAAGAAGTTGTGGTACGGTCCGAATCGCGCGACCCAGTAGCGTGCGAAGTACTGGAAGTCCGACACGCTCACTTTCGGATCCTCGCGGCTTACCATGCCGGCCAGGGGGAACACGTACACTCCCCTATCCATGGAATAGTGCAGCATCTCATCCCATGCGTCCCACACCTCTACCCGGAAGCGGTCATGTGCGGTCCCGACCCACCACGACTCCGTGGCACCTTCCGTCCCCACGCGATGCGCCGGGCAGTCCACCATGATCATCGTATACCCGGCATCGACCGCATACCGCTGTATCGCGTCCTGGAACGACTGCGCGTTCTCCGTCACGGGAAGCGTCGCGCCATGCGGCTGCAGGAAATGGTGCATGCCGTATCCCCGGTAGTCGTAGGGCTGACCTCGGGAATCCTCG
>JAXDAH010000214.1:0-2817 GCA_034679905.1 Methanomicrobiales archaeon
GTACCGATCGAGGAACGCCTTCACCATGCGACAGTAGGGGCAGTTCTTCGTCGAGTACACCCTGACCTCTGGCATGCTGATCTCCTGGACGAAAAGGATAATAAAAGTGATGCCGCCTCCGCTCTGCGCCCGAACCTCACCTCCCGTCCGGAACGAGCGGAGGTCCGCCCAAGAACGCCATGTGTTTCGGGTTTATGAGGGATGCGGACGAAGTAGAATGGGTTGTCGCATGGCGGAGGCTGGCTCAAGGGATCTCTTCTTTGCACGGGTGCATCCGGATATCCGGATTCTCAACGCGGATCTCCTGGCTACCGATACGGTCGAGCCGGCCTCCATCGACCTGATCGTGACCTCTCCGCCGTACAACGTCGACATCGCTTATGGGGAGTACCGGGACGGCATCTCCTACGCAGATTACCTGGACTTCTCCGCCCGCTGGCTCCAGAAGGTCTTCGCGCTGGCGAAAGAGGACGGGTGGATGTGCCTGAACGTCCCCCTCGACAAGAACAAAGGAGGAAGCCAGAGCGTCTACGCCGATATCCTCTCCCTGGCCAAGGCGGCAGGCTGGAAGTATCGCAGCACCAACGTCTGGAACGAGGGCAACATCTCGCGGAGAACGGCCTGGGGATCCTGGATGAGCGCCCGGGCGCCCTACATCATCGCCCCCGTGGAGATGATCGCCGTCCTCTACAAAGGCAGCTGGAGGCGGCAGTCGCCGGGGGTATCGGATATCGGGAGGGATGCCTTCCTCGAGTGGACCAATGGGATCTGGACGTTCCCCGGAGAGAGCCGGAAGAAGGTCAGGCACCCGGCCCCCTTTCCCGTCGAACTGCCGCTGCGGTGCATCCAGCTCTTCAGCTACGTCGGGGATGCGGTACTGGATCCCTTCATGGGGAGCGGAACGACGCTCCTGGCATGCGCCCGCCTGAAGCGGCGGGGTATCGGCATCGAGATCGAGCGGGAGTACTGCGAGCGGGCGGCGCAGAGGCTCCGTGCGTTTTCAGAGCCGGCAGCAACCGAAGGGAGGTACGGAACGGATTAAGCTCCTAAAAGAGATAGAAAACAGTCGATACTGTTTCCCCGCAGCCAGGCACGTTCATTCGACGACGCGCCACATGTGGCCGGGCACGCTGCAGATGGGACAGCGTGACGGCGCCTCCCCGATCTCGATATTCCCACAGACGGGACAGAGAAAAACCTTGCCAGCGGAGAGATCCTTCCCGTTCCGGACGGCTTCCAGGGCCGCCTTGTAAAGGTTCGCATGCACCTGTTCGGCCTTCAGGGCATAGTAAAAGGCAGTCTCTGCATCCTTATCGCCTTCCGCCTGCGCCTCCTTCAGAAAGCCCGGATACATCTCGGTATATTCGTAGGTCTCGCCTTTAACACCGGATTCAAGGTTCTCCTGGGTAGTTCCGATCGTGCCGAGCACTTTCATCAGCCGCTTGGCGTGGATCGCCTCGGCTTCCGAAGCGGCTTTGAAGAGTTTACCGATCATCTTATAGCCTTCTGCTGCAGCCTTCTCCGAGAAGGCGCCATACTTCCGGTTCGCTTTTGCCTCGCCTCCCAGGGCGGCAAGTGCATTCTCCTGTGTTGGCATGGTAAGTACAGGGAACGGGCAACTATTAAATAGCGTTGATCGTTGGGAGAATCGGGTGCGGAAACAGGGATTTGTCTGCGCTTGAAAGCAGGGAGTCCCCGCCTTGCAGTGTCAATGTTGATAACGCTTCGGAATGCATCTCCTGCCACGGGAACCAATCGTTCCACTCCCCGAGGATTTTAAGAAGACATTTACGAGTACAAGAGAAGAGATCTGTTTCATGGCTGTTCTCGCATTCGCGAAGCGCTGTTACAGGTATCGGGAATCTCTGAAATGCCTAAACTCGCCTTCTCGCTGGTATACACAGAGCCTGAGATCGTATCGTTCCACCTGCCGGCTCGACTTTGCGCGTTCCTGCCTGGCGGGCGGAGATCGTCGCTTCGAGGGATTATCATGAAGAGGATGAAGGAGATCCCCGATCAGGACCGCCCGCGCGAAAAACTGGCATCCAAGGGTGCGGCGGCGCTCTCGGACATAGAACTCGTGGCGATCCTCATTGGCAGCGGGACGAAGAAGAAGGATGTCTTCCAGACGGCACGGGAGATCTGCAAGAAACTGGAGAAGACGACAGATGTTGGCCTGTTCTCGGAACTTCGCACGATCGAGGGGATGGGGACGGCGAAGGCCTCCCAGATCGTCGCCGCGATGGAGCTGGCGCGGAGATACCTGATCAAGGGCGTCGTGAAGATCACCGCTCCGGAGGACATTCCGCCCATCGTGGCGGATCTGCCGTCGAAGAAACAGGAGCACTTCGTCACGATCACGCTGAACGGCGCCGGGGAGATGATCCAGAAGCGCACGGTGACGGTCGGCCTTTTAAACCACAGCTTGGTGCATCCGCGCGAAGTGTTTGCCGACGCGATCACGGACCGGGCTGCATCCGTCATCCTCATCCACAACCATCCCTCCGGGTCCCTGGAGCCGAGCAGCCAGGATATCGCCATCACCCGCCAGCTCGTGGAGTCCGGCAGCCTCCTCGGGATCCGGGTGCTCGACCACATCATCGTCTCCAGAAACGGGCACCTGAGCATGAAGGAGCGGGGACTGCTGTAATGGTGCTGGGGAGGTACCCTCGGGTGCGGTACAGTCTGATGACAAACTAGAAGTAGATCGGGACTCTCTGCAGTCAATTCCCTGATCCTATCGCGCCATAGGACGGAGAGGGGATGGGTATGGGGATGCCGCCCTTCTGAGGGTATCGTACCATGGGGGTGGGAGCA
>JAXDAH010000215.1:0-9344 GCA_034679905.1 Methanomicrobiales archaeon
CTACGAGAGTTTGAGTAACTATTATCTGCGGTCATCCTATGGCCAGATCAACATATCCGGCGCCGTCTTTGGATGGTACCGAGCCCAATACAACGCGTCTTACTATGCGCGAGAGGAGCCGAACAGCTACGATGATAGGCTTCTGGGGGAGGTGATCGATGCCTACAACGGGACGGTGGATTTCCGACAGTTCGACAGCAATGCCGACGGCGTCATCGATGGCGTGCTGCTCGTATGCGCCCTTCCCTGGGGGGAGTATTTTCCTGGAGAACTTGGACAGGATATTCCGTATGCCGTAAATCGCCCAGCTCCAGCCCATATATACCAGGTTGATGGAGTACAGACCCGGGGCTACATCGTAGTGCGTACAAAATCTCGACTGAAGACCCCGGCACAGTGGACCCAGACAGTCATTCACGAGACCGGTCACCTCTTGGGCCTACCCGATTATTACGACCACGATTTCGAACATGGCGATAACGACCCCAGAGGTCCGTTGTGGGGAATCGGAGGTTTTGACATGATGGATCAGAATCTGGGCGACCATAACGCATTCTCCAAATACCTCCTGGGATGGCTGAATCCGACGATCGTCGGTGAAGACGATATGCGGACCATCCTGCGCCCGTCCAGCGAGTACCCCGATGCCCTGCTCCTGATGCCGGACTATACTCGGGGTTCGCCGGGAGAGTTCTTCATGGTGCAGTACCGAACCCCTTCTGGGAACGACGATGACCCGAACGTGGCAGTCCCCTCCGGTATATGGATCTGGCATGTGGATGCCCGGTGTAATCAGTATGGGACGACAATATTCACCAATTCCAGGGCTTCCCACCGGCTCCTGAAGCTGATGCCGGCAGACGGCAGGGATGAGGTTGAGTCGAACGAGTTCGATCCCGATGATATATTCCTCCCCGGCATGACGTTCTCCTACTGGACTGTCCCGAACAGCGCCAGGTACCCGAACAGCAGCGGTTACCCGGGAAACCACACCGGAGTCTTCGTGGACTCCCTTCAGTATTTCGACTCTACAGAAGGGGGCCCCTCACCGGAGGGCATGAAGGTCCACTGCGGCATCACGTTGCAATAGACCTTGCCAATCTCGTCCTCGTATCCGGATTGAGATTCAACCGTCTCCCTTTTACCCGGGACGGAAGTCGGCTTCACACCATTGATTGCAGGAAACGTAGAGATACCCGAGCGCCGATGCGGACTTGAACGCATCCTGTTGTTCATCCACATCCTGCAGACGCGTCTCCACCATCCTTCGACAAGATACGAATCTCGAGGGGAGTCAGGATCCAGGCCACCCTTCCTGTGCCTTCTCATCGAGGGTGTAAAAAAATGGCCATCGCAAGACCCGTCCCAAAAAGGATGAGCGATGATGGCATCCTGGCAGTTGTTCCTTTTGTTGACCACCCGCATTCCCGATGATCCCTCCATGTTCGTCATTCTGCCAGTACAGTCCTCATCGAGGCCACACAGGTGTCGTATTTGTCGGTGCCGGAGGTCGAGGCCATACGGGTGTGGTATTTGTCGGTGTCGGAGGTACGGCTGTGGCGCCGGGCGGCGCAACGATCAGATTATCGAAGGCTACAACTGCATCCGCAGTGGAATTTTCCCCGGCCCGTACCAGCAGGGCAATCCTGCCGCTCTCGATCGCATCGTCCGTCACTGTGGAGAGGGGAAGGCCATTTACCGAGAGGTTCAGCCGGTCGCCGACACATCCAATAGTGATGTGATTCTTGACCCCGGGATTCAGGTTGAGTCGAGTGGTTATGTTAAAGTCCAGCAGATACGAGCCTGTTTCGCTGTTCGCCGATATAAAGTATACATTATCCATGATTTCGAACTCATAATCGCTGAACGATTCCGTGAGTCGGCATGCAACAGTAATCGTCGTACCGCTGGAATCGCCCTCGATCATCTCGGCGTCGATATCCAGGATAAAGTCACCGAACGTTTGATTCAGGAGATAGACTGTTGGCAGTCCCCCCGGCGAATCTGTCAGTATTACTGAACCATTCTCGTATGCAATGCTCCCGTTCGGCGGACTGGAAAGATCTATCCAGGGAGGAGAACGCACCGCACTGAAGTTGTCCTGGAATGAAGCTTCCTGTCTCGGAGGTGTGGGTGTAGGCGTAGGTGTAGGAGTAGGTGGAATTGACGTGCCGGGTACGGAAATCACCAGGTTATCGAGGACTACGGTTGTATACCCCTCCCCGAGTTCATCGGCAAACGCACCGAAACCGATGATTCCGTCACGGATGGGTTGATAGTCGTCCTGAACGCTGGCGAGAGGATGCCCGTTGACGGAGAGGTTCAGTCGGTCCCCTACGCACTCGATCTGTATGTGGTTTGCCGTTGCATCGATGTACTCCGAATATTCTCGTTCGTGAAGTGTAACAATATCGCCTTGCTCCCGTTTAGAAATCACAAATTCCCCGCTGGGAAACACTAAGAACGCATAGAAGTTAGTAGAATCGGTCCTGCGGCTTATAACCGCAATATAACTATCTTCTCCACTGATATTCGAAAACGTACTATCTACGTCGAGTCTGAAATCGGTGAAGTTCTCGCGCAGATAATATGGATTGTAATACATATCTGGTCGTTTGTCGCTGAGGATCAGTGTCTCTGTGGTATTATCCCAGGTATGGCTGTAGTTACGATGGTCGCCGGGACGGTCCCAGGGCCGGCGGTATTGAGTGAAGTTCTCGGAGAACAGGATGCCTGTATCGGTTACGCTCTGCACCGGAGGCACTGCTATGGTCTGGTTTGGCGTTACATTTGCCCCGCTCTCAATCTGGGCGATCACTGTCCCAGCACTGAGAAATGCGAAGGTTGCCAGTAATATGGCGATGAAAAGTCGGATTCGCTTCAATATCACTCCTCCTTTCCTTCCATGTGGATTCATTACTTCGCCAATCTGCTACATGATCGACAAGGGATGGGCACTCGTGCACGGTTCGGTGCAGACTGCCGCGAGTTCAATGGTTATTGATTATATAAAGTTTATTATAATATGGTAATTGCTATAAAATTGATATTTGAAATAAGATAAGCTATTTAGTTTACATTAACAAAACCAGTGCGATACCATCGAGTTCACCTTTGATGCAATGGCAATAATTCTTTCCATTGGAACCTCCCCAGAACGTAGTTCATGTGGGTCTTCAACACCTGTATCGATATATTCCTATGACGATTCAGTCAAGCCACTAGAGAAAATCGCTCTGTAGAAAAGCCCTCCGGTAAAATTTTGATTCTATCCCGCGGATCTTCCATCGACGGTGGGATTCTCCTACCCTCCCCGCGGCCCGGAACGGGCCGCCCCCTCTCCTCACCGAGGGGAGGGGGCTGGTGCGATACACCCGTAGGGGACGGGGAATGCAGAAGCCTCTCTAGCGCTCGACCGTGCGGGAGGGGTCTCGGCTCACCCCGGAAATACCGGAGAGCCGTCAACCTCGATGCGGATGTCGACAGAGCCTAGAAAAAATACTTCTAGTAAAAAATCCCTTCACTTCCGTGCTATCGTAATATACCCCGAGTGCCCCACGCGGGTCGAGGGGCGGGTGCCCCGCGCCGTGCGGGTCATCTCACGGTCGAGGCACTCGTGGGCGTGGACTTCGGGGAAGAGTCCCGCAGACGCATCCATGACAATGGACATCTGCTCGATGAAGGGCGTGTAGCATGCCAGGTATCCCCCCGGGCGGAGGAGGCGGTGGGCATGCTCGACATGCTCGCAGCGGATGCTCAGATCCAGGTGGATGACGTCGTACTCCCCCCGGGCAGCCAGCACGTCCTCTGCAAACACCTGTACGTTCTCCAGCTTCGCGTCCCGGATGTTCGCCTCTGCAATCTTTGCAAACTCCGACCTCTGTTCGTAGGTGTCCACGGAGCGGGCGATGCCGCCGAAGTATATGGCGGAGATGCCGCTTCCGGTTCCAGCGTCCAGTACGGAATCGTTTCGGTTCATGCCGGTCGCGGCGATCACGTATCCGATGTCTCTCGGGAGCATGGGAGCGCCGCTTCGGGGGGCATGGGCAAAAAAGTCCGTTGCCCGTGGGATGCGGAGGGTGAACAGGATTCCCCTGTGGCTGGCGATCGTGTTCCCGGGTTCTATGCCGACCAGCCGGGAGAGGTCGAGGGTCCCGAGGTCGGTCTGGAGCGTTCCCGCACCGGCCCGGACGTAGTACTCCCGTCCCTCCGCCAGGAGCAGCACGCGATCCCCGCTCTCGATCATGCCTGGGAGAGCCGCAGGATCGCCTCGGCGATATCGCCCTTCGTCTCCCGGAGCGTGGCTCTGACGGTCTCCTCTGCCGCTCCGGTCTGCATCTTCACCAGATTGACGTCCTCCTCGGGTATCTCCACCTCCGCGGGCTCGAAACGGGCTTCGCCGCTGATCTGGTAGGTGGTGACTCCCTGCATGGTCATCGCGACCACATCTGCAGAGTCGAAGATGTAGTTGCCCTTGTCCGTGACGATGACGATCTTCTGGACATTCTCGATTGCCTCCATATTCATGCCCATCTGCTTCATCATCTGCTTCATCTTCTTGGGGTTTATCTTTCCTGGAAACAACCTGATTCCCTCCCTTGCCGTACTTTTACCGCTACTCCGTAATTAAATGCCAGCATCTCGGCGCCCGAGAGGACCGCCGCACCCGTTCCGAGGAGCCAGTCGGGAGTCCGGACCACCAGCACCTCGTCCCCCGCCCGGATGCCGGGATCGGCCGCCACCACGTGCCGGGCAAAGGCGTTCTTGCCCTGCAGGATGAACTCTGCCACGTCACCGCGGATCACCACGCGGTAGGCGGGCGCCTCCAGGCATGCCTGCAGCCGCAGCGCCCCGGCGACGGAGAGCGTGAGGCGCCCGTCCTGGGCGCGGAGCGTGGCGAGGCGGACGCCCTCCCGGAGTATCTGCCGCACCCGTCCGCTGCTGGAGAGCTGGAATACCACGTCGTCCGGGAAGAGCCCCTCCCCGGCTCCTCTCCCGAACTGGAAGTCAGCGATCGTGCGCACCCGCTTGAGCATACTGCGCCCCGATAAGACGGTTGACATGGGAGACGAACACCCCCTCTGCATCTCGAGGAATGAATGCACCGGCTGCGATGCGGTGGCCTCCTGCCGCTCCGGCGCATGCGGCGGACGCCTCGATCAGGGCTGCCTGGAGATCGACGCCATGGGCGACCGCCCATTCGGTGGTCCGCATGGATACTTTAGTGATGCCGGGATCCTCCGGCAGCTGGCACATGATCAGGATGGGCTTCTTCCAGTTCAGGCGCGATAGCGCCATGCCGGCCCCGATCCCGATGATGGTGTCCGGGAAGCGATCGGCCACGTGGATGTGCTGGATGTGCTCGAGCTCGTGCACGCCCCGATCGAGAATGAACTCGAGCAGCTCGCGGATGATGGCGCGGTGGTGGGTGAGCATGTACTCCGCCTCGCGGACCGCCTCTCCCCGATCTCCCTTGCAGATGGAGCTGCCCACCGCGGGCTTTGCCCAGCGGCCGCACGCATTGAGCAGGGTGGCGAACTCGGAGGCGTTCCGCAGCGGTGTCCGCTTCACTTCGGTCGGGAAGATATACGCCTCGGCAAACAGCCGGGCGTGCGGGATTCCATGGGCGATCATCTGCTGGACCAGCGCGCTCGTGATCGTCCGTTTATCCTCGAACGAGATCTCCTCCCAGACCATCCACTGTCCCCCCTCGCGCTTCAGGCGGACGCCGAGTTTCTGCAGGAAGTTCAGGGCGCCCTGCGGGTTGTTGGAGATGCCCGGCACGAACGGATCGTCGTTGTACGCCAGCGCGATGTGCACGGGGCGGGTGGAGATGCCGTAACAGTTCAGGGTCCTGCCGAGCACCTGGATGCTTCCGCACTCCACGCCGTCGTCCACCATCTCCCGCGCCGGGCCCACAAGCCCGCAGTCCTCGCGCGCCATCATGTCGCCCACGTTGCCCACGACGGCCAGCTTGGCGAGGTCGAGGTTGGCCGAGGAGAAGGCCTTCGCCACGAGGTAGGCGATGCCCGCGGCGGAGAGTTTGGCGTAGCCATGGGCGAGCCCGTTCACCTGTCGATACGGCGTATCGCAGGGCTGGGAGACGTGGTGGTCCAGGATCAGCACCTCCTCGGCGTCGAGGCCATGCTCCTGCAGCAGGTTCTGCTGGCCGGCCCCGAGATCGGTGAATATCTTCAGTGTGTCGTCCCGGGGGACTGCCCGTATCGTCAGGGGCTCCAGCTGCCGCACGAACAGGGAGCGGACCTCAACGCCCTCCCGCACCAGTGCCTGGGCGAGGATCGCTTCGCTGGTGATGCCGTCCGCATCGATATGCGATATGATGGTCACACTGTCCCTGGAGCAGGCGATATCCGCTGCTTTCGAAACGTCCGCTGAAAGTCCCATCTGGATCACTATTGGGGGCTCTTCGGTATTATGTTTAAGGGCCTTTCCATGCAGTGCAGCCTGCTTATCCGTGAGCACGCCGGCGATGGAATTGGGATTTCCTGCTCTGTCGAAACGTCTTCGCATTGTTACACCTATTCAGCGGAGTTTATCGTGGTCTAAATCCGATACTCCCCACCCTGCGGCTCGTTCCGGGCCGCCCCCTCCCCTCGGTGAGGAAGGGGGCTCGTGCGATAGGCCCGTATGAGATGGGGATTGCAGAAACCTCTCTAGCGCTCGACCGTACGGGAGGGGTTTTGGCTCACCCCGGGAATACCGGAGAGCCGTCAACCTCGATGCGGATGTCGACAGTGCCATATTTTCCAGGTTTTTCCTGCCGGGAAATTCCCGCGCCGATGGGGCAGGATGTGGGGGGGGACCGATGGCGTCGGTTGCGCACCCTCAACCCTGCACATCTCTGGCTGAACGCTACAGCTCGTGGGGCGCATACGGAGCGGATGCTCCCCCCGGAAGAATCCGTCGGGAGAGACTAAGAGAGATCCGGATGGCACCGCGGGCGGAACGGTGGGCGGCTCGTCCCGCACTCTCCGGATGGTCCCCTCATTGCAGCGTCGCCGGGAACCGCGAGGAGATCACCCTGACGTTCCAGTACTGGACCGGGGTGCTCGTCTGGACCGTTCTGAGATGGAGCCGGCTGAATACTCTCGAATTACATAAGCATTATCTATCTGGTAATGGGTAAAACTATTTCAGGAGCGGACTCCGTGGAAAATCTCAAAGAACTCCAGGAATTTGAGGAGTGCGGGCTGATCTCTGCGGAGAGGATGCGTGCAGTGGATCGGAATGCCATATCGCTCGGACTCTCCTCGCTCCAGATGATGGAGACGGCCGGGCGGGCCCTGGCGGAGAGAATACTGGAGCGGAATCCTGCACGGGTTCTCGTCCTCTGTGGGAAGGGGAACAATGGGGGCGACGGCATGGCGGCTGCCCGGCACCTGCAGCGGAGCGCCGATGTTCAGGTCCTCTATCGCGCCTCTGCCGCCGCAGGCGACACGGTGCAGGCCCAGCTCCGCCTGCTCGCGCGGTCCGGGGTCACCCTGATTCCGGTGCAGTGCCGGGACGAGGTTCTGGCGCAGAAGCAGCTCTTCTCCGCCGCAGACCTGATCCTGGACGCGCTGCTCGGCATCGGCGTCCAGGGGCCGCCGCGCGAGCCCGTGCAGACCTGCGTGGAGCTGGCGAACGGGAGTGGAAAGCCGATCGTCGCCGCCGACGTTCCGACACCCGGCATGCGTGCCTCCCGCATCATCGCGTTCCACCGCCCCAAGCTGGAGGGGTCCGAGGTGGTCGACATCGGCATTCCCCTCGAGGCGGAGTGCGTCGTGGGTCCGGGAGATGTCAGCCTCGTCCGCCCCCGCCCTGCGCATACTCATAAAGGATTGGGGGGGAAGGTCGTCGTGATAGGAGGCGGTCCCTACCAGGGGGCGCCCATCCTGACGGGCCTTGCCGCCATGCGGTCGGGCGCTGATATCGTTCGTATCGTGTCCACCGGGCAGCATCCGTTCCTCGACCTGATCCATGTGCCGCTACCGGGAGACCGTATCCAGGAGGAGCACATCGAACCGATCCAGCAGTGGGTGGAATGGGCAGACTCCGTGGCGATAGGACCGGGGCTTGGCGAGAAGAGTCACGCTGTGGTGCAGCAGATCGCACCGTGCTGCAAGAAGACGGTATACGATGCAGATGCGCTCCGCCTTCCCCTTCCCACCTCCCAGGTCGCCGTATACACCCCGCATGCGGGTGAGTTTGCGCGTATAACGGGCATCATGCCGCCGGAGGACCTCGTCTCCCGCGCCCGCACCGTGCTGAAGTCCGCTCTCCCGGGCGTGGTGCTGCTCAAGGGAGCAGTGGATATCATAACGGACGGCATCCGGGTGCGCTTCAACCGCACGGGAACACCGGCCATGGCGGTCGCAGGAACCGGCGACGTCCTGGCCGGCATCACGGCGGCGCTCCTCTGCCGCCTGCCGCCCTTCGAGGCGGCATGCGTTGCAGCCTACGTGAACGGGCGGGCCGGTATGACGGCATCGGCATCTCGGGGAGACGGAATGCTCGCAAGCGACCTGCTGGAGCGCATACCGGCAGAACTGTTCAGGAGTGTGATCCCCGATGGTTGAGTTCAGTCATATACAGAGCGATCGTGCGCAGATGGTGAACGTCACAGATAAAAGAGAGGTCGCCCGCGAAGCGGTGGCGCGGGGGAGGATTCGCCTCCGCCCCGAGACCATTGCCGCTATTCGCGAGGGCAGCGTGGTGAAGGGCAACGTCCTTGCCACGGCCCGCGTCGCTGCGGTGCTGGCCGTGAAGGATACGGCCCGGCTCATTCCCTTCTGCCACCCGATCCCCGTCGGCGGGATCGTCATCGAGTTCGAGGTCGGTGACGAGCACGTCGAGGCGACCGTGACGGTCACCTCCTACGGGAAGACCGGTGTCGAGATGGAGGCGCTCACGGGTGTCAGCGTAGCGCTCCTGACCGTCTGGGACATGGTGAAGTCCGCCGAGAAGGATGCGGCGGGTCAGTATCCCGTGACGCGGATAGACGGCATCCACGTGGTGGAGAAGAAGAAGGGGCCGTGAGGGCGTCAGGACTGTTCTCCTCCGGCCGTCCCACGCATAGATCCGATGGCGTTCGCCGCCGATCTCAAAATCATTCCGGCATCGACGTAGTCGTGAACGCTCCCCCCTGTATGAACGAGGAGAAACGAGCAGCCCACTTCGGGATGACATGCTTCGGGGATGCTCGCGTATCTGCATGCGTGCGGATCCGTTCGGCTCTGTAGAAGAGCTCTCCGGCAAATTTTGTTTCTATCCCGCGGATCTTCCAACGACGGTTGGATTCGAGGGGGGCCCCCCCCCGCGCGGGGGGGGGGGGGGGCGCCCGC
>JAXDAH010000216.1:0-8002 GCA_034679905.1 Methanomicrobiales archaeon
GGGTCTTCCCTCTCGGGACCGTGCTCCGCAGGGTGGTGGTCGAGGAGGAGGGAAACCTCTCGTTCGGGCGGCAGATGGGCTCCTACCCCATCCTGGTGGGTATACCCCTGCCCCTTCCCCGCCGCACCGTTCTGGATGCGGTGGTGGTGGACTACGGCATGCGCTCGGTCACCGCGCTCCCGCTCCCGGTCGAGGTGAACCGGCTCCCCGTCAGCGCCCTCCGCTGGATCCCCGGTATCGGGAAGAAGAGAGCCGGATCGATAGCCGCCAGGAGCCCGTTCAAGGACCTCGAAGCGTTCCGGACGGTCGCCGGGCGAACGCCGATCGATGCATATCTCGTCTTTTAGCCGTCGCGGAGCTCCATCACCCGCATGATATCCGTGCGGGTGACGATCCCGATCAGGGCGTTATCCCGCATTACGGGGATCCGCCCGATGTTGCGGGAGGCCATATGCCGCAGGGCTTCGGTGAGGGGGGCCTGGGGCGGGAGCGTGAGCACCTCGCGGGTCATGACATCCTTCACCTGCGTCAGGTTCCGTTTCTCCGTCGGGACGCGGTGCACGTCGTCCAGCGTGACCATGCCAACGAGCGAGCCGTCCTGCACGACCGGAAATCCCAGGTGCTTGGTGCTGTACATCAGGTTCATCAGGTCGGCGAGCGGCGTCTCGGGAGATACGGTCATCACGGGTTCGGACATCACGTCTCCCATCCGCACGTCTTTTAAGAGCACGTTGTACTGCAGCTGCGCCGACTCCTGGCTGGCGGCGATGTAGATGAAGAACGCGATGATGATCAGGATGGGGTTGAAGACGAGAAAACCGAAGATGCCGAAGAGAACGGCAAAGGCCTTCCCGATATTGGCCGCGATGCGGGTGGCGCGCGGGAGCGGCATCCTCTGCGCAAGCCACGCCCGCAGCACGCGCCCGCCGTCCATGGGGAAGGCCGGCAGGATGTTGAATCCGAAGAGGACGACGTTCAGGAGGCCGAGGTACCCCCAGAGGAACACCCAGACCCCCGCGAGGGGAAGGTCCTGGATGAAGGCGTCGCCGAGGTACATCACGGCGATAGAGATGAGCCCGAGAGCCAGACTGGTAAGCGGGCCGGCGAGCGCCATCGGCAGCTCGATCCGCGGGTTCGGGACATCTTCCTCGATCGAGGAGACGCCGCCCAGGATCAGCAGGGTGATGCCGTTGATCTTCACGCCTCGCTTCTTCGCCAGGAGGGAGTGCGCCAGCTCGTGGATCAGGACGCCGACAAAGAGCCCTATCGACACCGCCGTGCCGAGGATGTAGGGGTTGAAGCCTGAGGCGATCAGCTCCCGGTTGATGCTGAGGTTGAACAGACCCTCGAGAATGGCTGCGGTTGGCCCTATCTGAACGCCGATGATCCAGGCGAAGAGAGGTATCACGAGGAGGAGCGACCAGTGCAGCTTCAAGGGGATGCCGTAAATTGTCCCTATCTGGATAGAGCCGCCGTTCATGATGAAATGGGGTATCTTTTTAACTTCTATAATAATATACTGATCACGAGGATCTGTATGCAGACGCAGGTAACTGAACTGTTCGGGCTCTCCGTATATACCGATAAGGCCGTGTATGTGGGGGATGTGGAGGACGTGGTGCTCGATGTCGACGGCAAGAAGATCGACTCTCTGGCTCTCGGCAACCTCAATCCGGAGTTCGTGGACGTGAAAGGCTTCCGCGGGGTGCGAATACCGTTCCGCATCATCAAGAGCATCGGGGATATCATCGTCATCCGCCACCTCGGCAGGGGCATCCGGGCAGAGGACTGAAGAGCTTCGATTCCCGATCTGCCCCCCCTGGATATCCTGTTCCGGATACACGCATGGAAAATCGTGAAATATTCAGCGGTCTCAGGATACTTCCCCCCGTTTTTATCCGCCTGGACGGGCGTGCCTTTCACCGCCTCTCCCGCGTGCTGCAACTCAAGAAGCCCTTCGACGAGCGGTTCAGCGAGGCGATGGCGAGCGTCTGCGCGAGCCTGATCCGCGAGAGCGGGATGAGTCCCGTGTTTGCGTTCACGTTTTCAGACGAGATCAGCCTCTACTTTAGCCACCTCCCCTTCGAGGGTCGTGTCGAGAAGCTCGACTCGGTTTCTGCATCCTACGCGGCGAGCAGCCTGACGCTCGCGCTCCAGTGCAGCACGCCGCTGGCATTCGACGCCCGTATCCTGCCCGCGTTCGGCCTGCACGCCGAAGAGTACCTGACCGAGCGCCAGAGGGAGGCCTGGCGGAACCACGTCAACGCCTATGGCCAGCACGCCCTCGTCGAGGAGGGGCTGACCCCCCGCGAGGCGGCCGCCCGGCTGAAGAAAGTACCGGCGTCGGAGATCCACGAGCTGCTGCACGCCCGCGGGATCAACCTGGCCAGGACGCCGGCGTGGCAGCGGCGCGGGGTGCTGGTCTGCAAGACGGTGGTGGAGCGGCAGGGCTACAACCCTCTGACGCAGGAGCCCGTGCGTGCCCTGCGAAGCGAGGTGCGGGTCTGCACGGATCTGCCGCTCTTCAGCTCCCCCGAGGGGCGGGAGTTCCTCCGCTCACTCCTCGACCGCCCGTGAGACGTGCGTGACCATGCGCACGCCCTCCACGTCCCACGCGTTCTCCAGCGCCCATGCCTTCCCGCTCTCTTCGGACCCCGAACTGCGGATGGCCAGGGTGTGCGCCCGCACCTCGTGCATGATGGCCTCATTCCAGCCGTTGCGGACGAGACCGCAGATGCGGTCGTCCGCGACGATCACCTCGGCCTCGATGTAGTCCTCGACGCGGAGATCGAGCTGGCGGCGCATCTCCTGGAGGCGGCGGATCACCTCGCGGGCATATCCCTCCGCCTCCAGCTCCGGGGTGAGCCGCACGTCCACGTAGACCGCGCCGTCTCGCATGGGGGCGGAGAAAACCCCCTCGGGGAGTTCCTCCACGAAGCGGACGTGATCGGCGGTGATCGAAAACGTCGAATCGCCTTCGATGAGGGCGACGCTGCCGTCCCGTTCGAGGGCGCCCTTCATCCACCGCCCGTCGGCGCTCTCGATCAGCCGCTTCACGCGGGGCGCCTCCTTCCCGAACCCGGGCCCGATCGCCTTCATGATCGGCTCGGCACGGAAGCCGATCCGATCCCATCGTCCCCGCACCGCAACGACCGTGCGGCTGTTCGCCCGTGAGCGGCAGATGGCGTTCAGGCGCGAGACCGCATGCTCGACCCGTTCGCTCTCGGTCGCCACCACGCAGGTCTGGACGGGCCAGCGGAGCTTCCGTTTCCCCGCCTGGCGTGCCGCCGCCACCGCCTCGTCGAAGGAGCGGACCAGATCCATGGCCTCCTCGAGGTCGCGATCGATGAGCCGCCGGTCCGCCGCCACCCACTCCAGCATGTGAACGCTCTCGGGATCGCCCTCCGTGCGGAGGTTCCGGTAGATGTTCTCCGCCAGGTGCGGGATGAAGGGGGCGAGGAGCTGAACGATCCGGCGGAGCGCGTAGTACATGGTGTCGTAGGCGAACGCCTTCTCCTCCGCCGCCTCTTCAAGCCACATGCGGGAGCGGACCAGCTGCACGTACCACCGCGAGAGATCCTCGAGCACCAGGGCGACCAGGGCCCGGGTGGCATGGTGGAGCTGGCGCTCGCCCATCGCCGCGTCCACGACGCCGGCAACCGTGTTCACCCGCGAGAGGATGAAGCGGTCCTCCTCGGGCATCCGCGCAATGCGGGAGACCAGGGACTCCGCGTCCCAGCTGCCGGAGACGGTCACGGGCGGGCGGTAACCGTCCAGGATCATGTAGGGGAGCGGGAAGCGGTAGACGTTCCAGAGGATGTTGATCGCCCGGTTGATGGTCCGCACCCCCTCCCCGTTGAACTTCAGGTCGTCCCAGGGGGCGTTCGCCGAGAGCATGTAGAGACGGAGGACGTCGGCGCCGAACTTCTCCATCACCTCCTCGGGCCGCACCACGTTCCCCAGGCTCTTGCTCATCTTGCGCCCCTCGGCGTCCAGGGCGAACCCGTGCATCAGCACGGAGCGGTAGGGGGCCCTGTTGAAGGCGATGGTGCTCGCCCCGAGCTGCGAGTAGAACCAGCCGCGGGTCTGGTCCTGCCCCTCGGTGATGAAGTCCGCCGGCCAGTGCTTCTTAAAAGCCGCTGTCTCGCGCGGGAACCGCAGCGTCGCCCAGGAGGCGACGGCGGAGTCGAACCAGACGTCGAAGATATCCCGGACGCGGCGCATGGTGCCGCCGCAGCTGCAGGGGATCTCCACGGTGTCCACGTAGGGGCGGTGCGGGTCCCCGATCCGCTGCCCCGATCGCTCCTCGAGCTCTCTGATGGTCCCGATCACCGTATACTGGCGGCACCGCTCGCAGACCCAGATGGGGATCGGGATGCCCCAGTAGCGCTGCCGCGAGATGCACCAGTCCCGCGACTCCTTCACCCAGTCGTAGAACCGGGCGCTCCCGGCCCAGTCGGGGAACCAGGTGACCTCCTGGATCTCCTGGAGCATGCGGTCGCGGATATCCGAGGCGCGGAGGAACCACTGTTCGGTGGCGCGGAAGATGATCGGCGCCTTGCAGCGCCAGCAGTGGCCGTAGCGGTGGACGACCTCCTCCTGCGCCAGCAGATGGTCGCCGAGCTGCGCGAGCACGACCGCGTTCGCCTCGCGGACGGGCAGGCCGCAGAACATGCCCCCCTCTTCCGTGAACCTTCCAGCGGTATCCACGGGGCAGAAGATGGTGAGCCCCTCGCGGATGCCCAGGATGTAGTCGTCCCAGCCGTGCCCCGGCGCGATGTGGACCATGCCCGTGTTCTCCAGAGCGACGAAGTCCGCGGTCACCACGCGGTGAGCGACCGTATCCTGGAAGGGGACCGCCGGCGCGAGGGGGGAGGCGTATTCCGTGCCGGCGAGGTCGCTCCCCGAGACGCGTTCCAGCACGGTATAGTCCTGGTATCTTCCCTTGCGGAGCACGCCCTCCACGAGATCTTCCGCCATCCAGAGGATCTCCTCGGCATCGCCCTTCTTCGCACGCACGCGGGCGTACACCGCTTCGGCGTGGACGGCGACGGCGACGTTCGCCGGCAGTGTCCAGGGTGTGGTCGTCCAGATCACCAGGTACTCGTTCTCGCGACCCTGTATCGGGAACTTGACGTAGATGGAGGGATCGGTCTCGTCCCAGTAGTCGACCTCGGAGTCCGCGATCGCCGTCTCGCAGCGGGGACACCAGTTCACCACGCGGTGCCCGCGTTCGAGCATCCCGCGCTCATCAGCCTGCCGGAGGGTCCACCAGGCGGCCTCGATGTACTCCTCGGCGACGGTCAGGTAGGGGTCCTTGAAGTCCAGCCAGACCCCGAGCCGCCGGAACTGGTCGCTCATGATGTCCTTGTTGCGGAGCGCGAACTCCCGGCAGCGCTCGATGAACGGCCCGATCCCGAATTCCTCGATGTCTTTCTTGGAGGTGAACCCGAGCTCGTGCTCCACCTTCACCTCGATGGGGAGGCCGTGCATGTCGTAGCCGGCCCGCTCGATGATGTGCCGCCCCTGCATGCGGTGGTAGCGGAGGATGCTGTCTTTAATGATCTTGTTCCAGGCAGTGCCGAGGTGGATGTAGCCGGTCGTGTAGGGCGGGCCGTCGACAAAGAAGAACGGAACGCCCGCACTCTTCTGCTCCTTCACCTTCTGGTAGATCGTCTCTTCGCTCCAGAATCTCTGCACCGACTCTTCCACGTCGTTTGCATCGTAGCTGCTGGTGACTTCCTTCACCCCGATCCCTCATGCCTCGTTCTGATCCAGCCTCAGGAAGTAAAATGCTTCACGTTCACGCATGCGCAAAAGTTTACTTTACAACCATATCTGGCGATTTTGTGCATAGTATTTTTATATCGCATCGTTTTAAATATGCCTTCTGCGAGCCGGTGCGGTGTCGGCACCACCCTCTGCCGCGGGCGTGGCGCGCCTGACGCAGACAATCCCCCCGCAGCTGTGCCGGGCCATTGTTTCGCGCAGGGATGCAAGGATAAGAGCGTGGTTCCTGCCTCCCCGGAGATGCGATATGGGAACGCCATGCTGGTCGCTCCCGACGGTGTGAAGTTCTTCAGGACCGAGGATCTCGTGGATCCCGTGTACACCGTCGACGAGTACCGCGCAGACGATAATACGGCGATGTCGTCCTGGACATCGTCGCCAACGCGGGCGCGTTCTGCAGCCGGGCGGCACGAGCAGCGGGACGGGTCGTTGCCGTGGAGCCGGTGACCGCCGATCTCCTGCGGTCCAACATCGCCCTGAACGGCGTCAGCGTCTTCGTGCTGGAGGGCACTCTGGGGGATGGAGAAGAGCGGGAGATCTCGCGGGGCGGCAGGACGGTCCTCGCGAGAACGTATCCGATCCGAGAGCTTCGCTCCCTGGCGGGAGGCTGCTATTTTTTGGAGTGCGACTGCGAGGGCGGGGAGTGATCCATCAAGCCGAGCTGGAGGGCATCCGCCGTATCGAGATGGAGCGGCACCTCCCTCCGGTCTCCGGCTCCGTGAACCCGGCGCTGCTTGAGTACATCGGGCGGCACTACTTCTTCGAGACCAACGGGCTGCACCAGCGGGGACCGATGGGCATCCTGGGCGTGCTGCACGCGGTCCGGGCCTGATGCACACCGCATTCTGCTGCGATCTCCGGGCAGAGAAGCCGCTACTCCGGATACCAGAGTTAGCACTATTCAGGGGGGATGGGGCAGGAGCCTCTCCCCTTGACCCCCACCCGCTTAATGCGATGGGGTCTGCACCGGAAATCGTGGAGATGCAGAACGGAAAAGTCCTCGTCCGACGGGATGGGCTTGAATCAAACACGAGGTCGATCATGCATTCGGAGAGAAGCACATCGCATTCCGGAGGGGTGGGAGGATGGTAGTGGATACGTCTGCGATAGCGGCCATCTCCGGGAGCCCCGAACGCCTGACGGACGGAGCCGGGTCCCCTGCAGGAATGGCAGGGTGTGATCTGCATCATCGCACTGCACAGGGAGGGTCTCTCCCGATAGCGCGAAGGTACTATCTCCCGCTGGATGTGCACTGCAGGCGCCCCGCGCCTGCCGGAATCGGAGTATGGCAGCTGCTCAGGGTGTGTGCCCCGCGATGAAGGCGGAATCCCTGCCCCCATAATCTCTTGGAATGTCCCCTGTCTGCAGCCCCTCTCCCCCGGATCCGTGCGCATTTCGGATGCGCAGCGGACCACAAACCTCCTATCCGCCAATAACACCGGATGGATGGTTAATCTTCAAGAGAAGTATCTGTGAGGTCCCCAGCCTCCCATTCTCCCCCAGAAGGCACTACGAGGATGGGGCTCCTCACATGTCCGATTTTTGGAAATGCCAATATTTATACCTATCTTATATCCAAAAAAATTTTATAGATTATTAATGCCCATGAATTGGTTTTTAAATCATTATTATACGATATAGATTGAAAATTTTATTTTGATATAAAAAGAAATGCTTTAATATTATATTTCTTTATTGACTCCCAACTCCAGACATTCGCCTCCCTCTCCTGCGAAAGCGGATGCCCGCTGCCGCCGCGGGAACCGACCATCACCTCTATCTGGCCTGCCATCCACCCTGGCGTATGCAGATCGCTGTGATTGGTCCGGAGCCCTGCTCGGAGGAGGAGTATGCGGCTGCACGGACCGTCGGGGCCCTCGTCGCCGGCCACTGCGGAACGCTCTGCTGCGGGGGGCTCGGCGGGGTGATGGAGGCCGCATGCCGGGGGGCAAAGGAGCGGGACGGCACTACCGTGGGGATCCTGCCGCACACCGGCGTGGGGAACCCCTACCTGGACATCGCCATCCGCACGGGCCTCGGGCACGCCCGCAACGTCGTGCTCGTCCAGTCCGCCGACGCGGTGGTCGCCATCGGCGGAGGCTACGGAACCCTGAGCGAGATCGCGATCGCCCTGAAGTGCGGGCGGCCGCTGTTCGGGTACCGCACCAGGGCGATCGACGGCGGCGTCCCCGGCAGCACACCCCCGGAGGGA
>JAXDAH010000217.1:0-11263 GCA_034679905.1 Methanomicrobiales archaeon
GCTCTTCGCCGCCGGCATGAAAAAGGTGATGCAATCGCGTCAGGACAGCACGTAGACCGTGACGGCCGCGATCACGATGTAGCAGAGAGAGACTGCCAGGATCGCCCATTCCCGGGCCACGAGGGGACTCTTTTTTACGAAGATCTGCGAGTCCTGCCCATAGCCCCGCGAGAGCATGGAGAGATAGGTGCGCTCGCCCTGCTCGTAGGAGCGGATGAAGATCGTCCCGATGGTGTAGCCCAGCTGGCGGAGGCGGTAGCGGTAGGAGAGGTTGCGGTCGAAAGGGTCGAAGCAGCGGGTCTCCAGCGCCTGCTTCACCTTGAGGAACATGTAGGCGAAGACGAAGAGGTAGCGGACCATCATGCCCATCGCGAGCGAGAACTCCTTCGGGAACCCGAGGCGTGCCGCCCCCTCGATCAGCTTCTGCATGGTGGAGGTGGAGGAGAGCAGGATGATGAACGATACGCTCACGATGAACTTCGTAAAGAGGATCGCGGCGAACTCGACCGATTCCGCATAGATCTCGAGACCCAGGGGGAGCGTTACCAGGGGATGAAAACTGCTGTAGTAAGGGTTTTTAATAAAGATCTGGAAGACGATGAGAAAGATGCCGAACGGCAGGATGAGCAGCAGCCGTCGGGCATAGGCGCCGGGGGGCAGGCGGGCGGAGATCCAGAACGCCAGGAAGAGGATGCCGAGCACGCCGCCGAGCGTGAAGACCCCCGGCGTGTAGGGGAATGCGACGACGGCGACGATCGCGGCCAGGCAGACGATCAGTTTCACTCGGGCGTCGAGCCGGTGGACGGCGCTCGTCCTGTAGGCGTACTTCTCGATGTCGAAGATGTCGTCGATCATGAACGCGTCCGGAACGCCTGCAGGAAGGCCCGCATCGCGTCGTCGTAGTTGTAGGCCATGGAGATCTCGATCCCCTGCTCCTGCAGGGAGCGGATCAGCTTGGGGAGGATCGGCACGTCCAGGCGGCATCGGGCGAGGAGATCCTGCCGCACGAATATCTCTTCGACGGTGCCCTCCGCCACGATCCGCCCGTGATCCATGATGTAGATGTAGTCTGCCATCTCCGGCACCAGGTTCACCTGGTGGCTGGAGAAGATGACCGTCATACCGTACTGCTCGGGAAGCGTGTTTAAAAATCCGATGAGGTCCATGACACCCTGCGGATCGAGCCCGGCAGTCGGTTCGTCCAGCACCAGCACCTGCGGCTCCATGGCGATGACGCCCGCAATGGCGACCCGTTTCTTCTCGCCGCCGGAGAGGTGGTGCGGCACCCGCTCGCGGATGTGCTCGAGCCCGACCATGCGGAGCGCCGCCTCCACACGGTGCTCGATGGTCTGCCGGTCGAGGCCCAGGTTGGTCGGGCCGAAGGCGACGTCCTGCTCCACCGTCGGGGAGAAGATCTGGTCGTCGGGGTGCTGGAAGACCAGCCCCACCATTTTACGCACCTCGCGGATGTTCTCGCGGGTGATGGGTTCGCCGTGGATCAGCACCGAACCGGCGGTGGGTTTAAGGATGCCGTTGAAGTGCTTGAAGAGCGTGCTCTTCCCCGCTCCGTTGGCCCCGAGGACGGCGATCCGCCTCTTCCTCTCGGCGACGAAGTTCACGCTCTCGAGTGCGGTCACCCTGTTACCATAGCGGTAGAAGAGATCCCGGGTTTCGATGAGGTGCATATGCGGTGAGAGGTACGTGAAATAGGGTTATTAGGTTATGTTTTCTGGCGCGATGCGACCCGCGAGATACCCAGCCCGAGCAGGAGCACGAGGATGGTCCCGAGGACGATCGCGACGATCTCGCCCGGTTTGTCCAGGCCGGCGATGGTGTAGTCCGGGAACGGAGACGCCCAGGAGAAGTCGTTCCCCGTCCGCTCGACGACCTCCTCCTCGGCGAGGGCAGCGCGCTCCTCGTCCAGCTCGGCTCCCTGGATCTCCTTGGCGCCGAAGATCCCGAAGAACGCGCTCTCCAGTCCATCGGGATTCCCGGAGGCCAAAAAAGGCGCACTCGCGGCGATGACCAGCGCCACGGCGACGCCGATTAAGATGAATCTATTCCTGTCCATCAGGCGGTCACCCCCGTGGAATCCCGTAAAATATCGGGACGTGCCGCCGAGATCAGGTAGAGTGCCGCCACCGTGATCCCCCCCTCGACAACCCCGATCACCGCGTGGTAGAGGCCCATGGAGGCGAGCCCGAGGACGAGCGGGAACGTGCCGGCCAGGGCGAGTTCGATGGCGGTGAGGATCGCCCCCAGGAAGAGGGCGGCCCATCCGGCGACGAATGCAGAGGCATAGGTGTTACCAATCAGCCGGTTCAGGCCGTAGTAGGTGTAGAAGCCGACGAATGCACCAACGACACCCATGTTGAGGATGTTCGCCCCCATGACCGTGATCCCGCCGTCCCCGAAGAAGACGCCCTGCACGATCAGCACCAGGGTGAGGATGAATATGCCGGCAAACGGCGACCCGAGGACAATGGCCGCGAGGGCGGCACCGGCCATGTGGCCACTCGTTCCCCAGGGAATGGGGATGTTCAGCGCCTGGATGGCGAAAATGCCGGCGGCGAGCACGGCGACGAGCGGCACCTTATCCTCGCTCATCTCCCGTTTTGCCCACCGCAGCGAGAGTGCGATGAAGACGAGCGCCACAACCCAGTAGACGGCTGCCTGGGTGATCGGTATGAACGCATCCGGAATATGCATGGTTCACCACTTCTTACTTTATTTTCTACTAGTAACACCAAGTGTAATAAAAAAGTTGTTATTTAGCAATTTTATATACGGATCCGGATGGAGGTATGCCCCTAGAGGAGCCGTCCCGGGTGAGGTCC
This sequence comes from Methanomicrobiales archaeon, assembly GCA_034679905.1. Taxonomy (GTDB): domain Archaea; phylum Halobacteriota; class Methanomicrobia; order Methanomicrobiales; family JACTUA01; genus JASEFH01. The sequence continues at coordinate 2,838 of JAXDAH010000217.1, forward strand.
TCATCGTAGCGAGAACTTGCTCCGATATGGCGGGCATCTTTGCGGGATAGGGATAGCTCCCCCTTCGCGCAATGGTCCGGATACGGAGAGAGCTCCTGCGGGCCTATCGCATAATTCCCTTCCCCTCTCCGAGGGGGGCGGTCCGGAACGGGCCGCGGGCAGGGAAGGATCCCGGTCCTCGAGGGAATATCCGCGGCATGCGTGCGATACTACTTCGGAGAACGTATCCCCTGCGCACATGTGGTTCCCGAATAGCGGGACTACGTTTTCTTACGCATCTGCGAACCTCTGGTTCTTGGCCGGCTACAGAGCCGCCGGAGCGGGCTCACCGTCAATCCGGATCCATCCGGGCGCCCGCCCGGAACAACGTTCCCAGGATGCGGATGAGCCCGGGCCTTCTCGCCAGCTGCTGGAGCAGCCGGCTCGGGCGGTCCATGTCGCCGTACTGCACGATCGCCGCCAGGATCTCGGGATCGTTCATCCGCTCCAGGATCCCGTTCAGCTCCGTCTCTCTCATCCGTCTGCGGAGGGAGAGAAGCCGCATGCCGACCGCCAGCTCGTGCCCGAAGTCCTTCTTCCAGGCGAACTCGTAGGATCGCAGGGCATCGTCGTCGAAGTTGCCGGATTCGCAGCATCGAGACGCCACCCGTGCGGCATGGCGGGCGGAGCGGACGCCCGTGTAGATGCCGCCGCCGGAGGTGGGTTTGGGAAACCCGGCGGCGTCCCCCACGAAGAGGACCCGTCGCCCGTAGGTTCTCGGCATCACACCGAGCGGGATGGCGCCGCTGACAAGGGAGAGGGAGCTCTGCCCGAAGCGGGCGGCGAACCGCTGGAAGCGCTCGCGGACGTCGCGGATGCCGCAGAGGCCCACGCGGGCCCGCCCGTCCCGGACCGGTATCGCCCAGCCGAAGAAGTCGGGGGAGGCGTGGGGGTGGATCTCCACCAGGTGCGGATCGAGGTCGCAGGGCACCTCGCACTGGAGCCCGGAGAGGAGAATCCGGGATCGCTCCATGCCGAGCATGCGGGCGATGGTCGAGCGGGGTCCGTCCGCGGCGATGAGGATGCGGAAGGGTATCTCCCTCCGCTCTCCCCGCTCCGTGACGAGGAGGCTGCTGCCGCGGATGGCATGCGCGTAGGTCTTCAACGAATACTCTGCGCCCCGATCGGCGGCGATTCGGGCCATCTCCAGGTCCAGGGTGCCGCGGTCCACCACGTAAGCCCTGGTCGTTCCGGCGTCGAAGGCGAGGGATGCGCCCTCGCCGTAGCAGATCCGCGCCCCCCGCACCCGGTTCTGGACCGATCGCTCCGATACCCCGCACTCGCGGAATGCCTGGCAGGAGAGGAGCCCGGCGCACTGCACAGGGTGCCCGATGGCGGCGTGCTCCTCGATGCAGAGGGTGGAGAGCCCCGCCTCGGCGCAGGAGCGGGCGGCGGCGCTCCCGCAGGGGCCGGCACCCACCACCACCACGTCGTACACGAATAGATCGGTTTGGAGTTCGTGTATATACATGCAGCGCCTCTCCGCCGAAAGGATTAATGGGATGCAGAGCTCCGCTGGAGCGGGAAGACCCCGGCGGAGGCTGTATGGTCGAGATCGGATACTACCTGGACTGCGAAGAGCACGGTCCCCTCGACCTGGTACGGAACGCAGGGATGGCATAGGAGAGCGGATTCTCCTTTGCCATGATCTCGGACCACTACCACCCCTGGATCGGGGGGCAGGGGGAGAGCCCGTTCGCCTGGAGCGTGCTGGGGGGCATCGCCCTCGCCACGGAGAGGATCCAGATCGCGACGGGCGTCACCTGCCCGACCGTACGCCATCATCCGGCCCTCGTCGCTCAGGCGGCTGCCACGGTCGCCGTCATGCTGCCAGATAGGTTCCATCTCGGCGTGGGATCCGGAGAGAACCTGAACGAGCACATCTACGGGGATAAGTGGCCGCCGGCCCCGGTGCGGATCGAGATGCTCGCCGAGGCGGTGGAGATCATCCGCACTCTCTGGCAGGGCGGGATGCAGGACTACTACGGCCGGTACTACACCGTCGAGAACGCCCGGATCTTCACGCTCCCGGAGGAGAGCCTGCCGATTGCCATCGCCAGCGAGGGGCAGAAGTCGGCGGATCTCGCCGGGCGGATCGGAGACGGTCTGGTAAATCCCGGCCTCCACCCGGAGATGGTCATCCAGACCTTCCAGGATGCGGGGGGGCACGGCAGGCCCTGCTACATCGAGTTCTCCGCCTGCTATGCAGCGGACGAGGGAGAGGCCCGGCGGACCGCCCACGCCCAGTGGCCGGTGCCGGCATTCCCCGGGGAGCTCTCCCGTGACCTCCCGACCCATACGCATTTCGAGGAGCTGGCGGGTATGATGAGCGAGGAGCAGGTGGCTGAAAAGGTGGTGACGGGGCCCGATCCGCAGAAGTACATCGACAAGATCCAGCGGTTCATGGACATAGGGTACGATCACATCTGCATCCACCAGATCGGGTCGGATCAGCAGGGATTCATGCAGTTCGCGGAGGAGCAGATCCTCCCCGAGTTCGGAAAGGTCGCACCCGCCCCCTCCCGCGCAGAGGCCGTCTGATGGGTGCGCGAGATCGGGAGCCGTCACAGGCAATCACCACACTGGCAAATCCTTTTATCACAGCAGGAGTCTTGTGAGTGCTCCTGTCCTCCGGGCAGGTTTGACACGATGTGCATGAAGGTGCAAGTATGGTTGAGATCGGGTACAAGTTGTTCACCGAGAACCACGGATCCCACGATCTGGTGAATTATGCGCGGATGGCCGAGGATGCGGGCTTCGACTACGTGGATATATCGGATCATTACCTGCCCTGGATCAGCAAGAGGGGCAAAAGCCCCTTTGCCTGGTGCGTCATCGGGGGGCTGTCGCAGGCGACCGAGAGCATTCGGGTGCACACGGGGGTGACGTGCCCGATCGTTCGCTACCATCCGGCGCTCGTGGCACAGATGGCAGCGACGGCGGCGGTCATGCTGCCGGATCGATTCGAGCTCGGTGTCGGAACGGGGGAGAACCTGAACGAACACGTGGTCGGCGACAGTTTTCCAACGTCGGTAGATGTGCGGCTGGACATGCTGCGCGAGGCGGTGGAGATCATCCGCAGCCTCTGGAACGGGGAGATGCAGGACTACGTCGGCAACTACTACACCGTGATCAACGCACAGATCTTCGAGCTGCCCGACACCCCGCCGCCGATCGACGTATCGGCAGAAGGCTCCAAGGCTGCGAAAGTAGCCGGTGCGATCGGCGACGGTCTCGTCCACTTCGAGCAGAAGCCAGAAGAGGTCATCCAGACGTTCCGGTCCTCCGGTGGGGAGGGGAAACCCTGCCGCCTGGAGTTCGGCGTCTGCTATGCGCAGGACGAGAGCCAGGCGAAGAAGACCGCGTACGAATGGTTCCCCATCGTGGCGAACAAGGGTGAGATCAACTGGCTCCTGCCCACGCCCACGGACTTCGAGCAGCTGCAGCAGATGGTCACACCGGACGACGTGGCCAAGAAACTGGTCATCGGCCCCGATCGGGAGAAGTACGTCGAGAAGATCCGGCGGGCAGTCCAGATGGGCTACGATCAGGTGACCCTCCACCAGGCGGGCCCCGATCAGGAGGGCTTCATCCGGTTCGCCGAGGAGGAGCTGCTTCCCGAGTTCCAGCGGGCCGGCACCGCTGCGACAGAGCAGGCGGCAGCGGGCTCCCGATAATCCTTTTAAGGAGAATGGTCCCGTATACTAGTACAAAATGGCAGACGAACTCAGATTCGCCTGGAAGCAGTGCATCGTGGTGCGGGCCGACCTCAAGATGGGCTGCGGGAAGACCTGCGCCCAGGTCGCCCATGCGTCCATCGCTGCCTACGAACGGGCAGACAAGGATGTGAAGCGGAGCTGGCTCGCCGAGGGTCAGAAGAAGGTCGTCCTCAAGGTGAAGGACGAGCGGGCCCTGCTGGAGCTGCGCACGATCGCCGAGGCGGCAGGCATATCCGCCGCCCTGATCCAGGATGCCGGGCTCACCGAGATCCCGCCCGGCACGGTGACAGCACTGGGTCTGGGCCCGGCCCGTTCCGAAGCGCTCGACCGGATCACCGGCGGGCTCCCCCTGCTATGATGGAGAGCCCCCATCCCCTGGAGCAGCGCCTGGGCATGCACTATTACTGGACCGATACGCCGGGGATCGGCGGGGTGCTGAAGAAGACGCCCGCGGACTTCGTCGTCGAGGAGCTATCCGCACCCCCGACGGGCGACGGCCCGTACCTCATCGTCCGCCTTACAAAGGAGAACTGGGATCTCCAGCACGCCGTCAAGGAGATCGCGAACCGCCTCGGGATCAGCCATCGCCGCATTGGCTGGGCAGGCACGAAGGACAAACGGGCGATCACCACCCAGGTCATCTCCATCTACAACGCGAATCCCGCGGATGTGGAGGAACTGAGGATCAAGGATATCAACCTCGACGCGATCGGGCGCTCTGCCCAGCCCGTCGCTCTCGGCATGCTCGCCGGCAACCGCTTCAGAATCGCGATCCGGGAGTGCGAGCGACGGGATCTCGCCGAACGGGTCGAATCGGTCGCCGCCGCGATCCCCACAGGGATCCCCAACTACGTCGGCATCCAGCGCTTCGGGGCGATCCGTCCCATCACGCACCGTGTGGGGGAGCTCATCCTGCGGCAGGACTATGCGGGCGCAGTGCTCGCCTATGTCGGGGAGGCGTTCCCCCACGAGCCGGAAGCGATACAGGCTGCTCGAGGGAACTACTGCCAGACCCTGGATGCACGAGCGGCGCTGAAAGAATTGCCTGTGCACCTCTCCTACGAACGGTCGATGCTGCACCACCTGGACGCTCATCCCGCCGACTACGCGGGCGCCCTGCGCCAGCTCCCCCCCAAACTCCTCTCCATGTTCGTCTCCGCCTTCCAGTCCTATCTCTTCAACCTCGCCCTCAGCCGTCGTCTGTCTCGCGGTATCGACCTCTCCGCTGTGGCTGCGGGGGATACCCTCCTCTTTTCCGGTGGGAGAACCGATGCCGTGACGGATCAGAACCTCCATGCCGCCGCCCTGCAGCTGCAGAGAGGACGGGCGCGCATCGCCATCTTCATACCGGGGTCGAAGGGGGGCAGGGGTAGCCTGGACCCGATCATGCAGGGACTGCTCGATGAGCACGGCATCAACGCCGATGACTTCGCAATCGCCCAGAGATTTGTAAAAACGACGTTCGAAGGGGCCAGTCGCCCCATCGCGCTCGCCACCCGGCTCGATGTCCGGGTGGACGAGGATACCGTTCACCTGGAGTTCGCGCTCGAGCCCGGGCAGTATGCGACCACCGTCTGCCGGGAGTTCATGAAGTCGAACCCGCTGGCGATGGTCTGATCCCTGCCAGGCTCCTCGCTCCCGCGATGGCGTCGTAGAGGTTCCCGAACTGGTCCACCAGGCCGATCCGGAGCGCCTCCTCCCCCCGCATCACCCTCCCATCTTCGATCAGGTCGCGGGAGACGTTCCGCTGGTCCATGACATCGGCGATGAAATGCTCGAAACTCTCGTTCACCAGCCCCTGGGCGTATTCGGTCTCCTCGTCGCTGCGGCCCCGGTAGGGGGAGGTCATGTCCTTCCGGCTCCCGGACTTCACCACCTCGACGTCGACGCCCTCCCGCTCCATCCAGCCGCTGATATTGTAGAAGGTCCACGTGGTGCCGATGCTCCCGGTCAGGGTGTCGGGGCTGGCGTAGATCCGGTCCGCATGCGCGCTGACGTAGTACGCTGCAGAGGTGGCCGTCTCCCCCATGGAGACCACGACCGGTTTGCGGGTGCGGGCGTACTCCACGTCCACCACGATCTCCTGGGCGGCGGCCGGCGAACCGCCGGGGCTGTTCACCCGCAGCACGATCCCCTCGACCAGCGGATCGTCGGCGGCCTCGCGCAGCTGCCGTCCTACGTACTCGCTGCCGACGTATCCCGGGGCCGAGAAGTCGCCGGTGTAGATCTCCCCCTCCAGCGGGATCACGACAATGTTCCTCTGCTGCGTGTAGGAGAAGAGAACGGCGCCCCCGATGGCAGCAGCGAGGAGAAGAACGGCCACGACGATAATCGTCGAGATTCGCATACCCCTCTTCTTACCTTTACCCTCGACCAGTGCAACCTGATCATCCAGATAACCCACGGGGATCCTCCCGGTACTGCACCTCGAACTCGGTCACGAGATTGCTGCCGCACATATAATAACTCTTCAGTCTCAGGCGGATCATCTCGTCCTCCGAATCGATGTGCATCCCGCCCACGAGGGAGGGCGTATCGGAACCCCCGACGATGAAGGGGAGGTGGATCAGACGTATCTCGTCCACCAGGCGGTGCTGGAGCATGTACCAGTTCAGGGTCGGTCCGCCCTCGATCATCATGCGGCGGACGGAGAAGCGATCGTACAGGATCTGCATCAGGAGCGGGAGATCCACCCGCTCCCTGCCCGCCACCACGACCTCTGCCCCCCGCTCCCGGAGGGCCTCGACCCGATCGGCGGGAGCCTCCTCGCTCACGGCGATGAGCGTGGGTGCATCGCGGTTGAGGACGTTGGCGTCCAGCGCGACATCGGCGCGGCTGCTCGGGATCACGCGCATCGGGCTCTTCCCCGGGACCAGCCGAACGGTCAGAAAAGAGTTGTCGATGCGGATGGTGTTGGATCCCACCATGATGGCGTCGCACTTCGCACGCGTCTGGTGGAGCAGCACCTCGGTCTCCGGCGCCATGTATTTCATGAGAATCTTGCTGGAAGCGCCTCGCTTCAGCGTGAGTTTGCCGTCGGCCGTGATCTCGGACATCATCAGTACGTAGGGTCGCCTGGTCCTCTCTGCCATATCTATTCGATTGATATATCGTCCTGGAGATTAAAAGAAGATATGGTGTGAGTCGCGCGGACGGAAATCCCGCCGGAGAGGATCGATGAATATCACTGCACTGAGGCCAAAACTCATCCAGTATCTCGAGCCGCTCTCGGAGTTCTTCTTTCGGGCCGGGTTCACGCCCAACCAGGTGTCGCTGCTCTCCCTGGTCTCGGGCATCGTCTGCGCGGTTCTCTTTGCAGAGGGGCACTTTGTCATCGGCTCGTTCTTTCTGCTCGTATCCGCACTGCTCGATCTCGTGGACGGCAGCGTCGCCCGGAAGCTGGGGCGGGAGAGCACCTTTGGTGCGGTCTTCGACTGGATAGCGGACAAATACGTGGACACGCTGATCCTGTTCGGCATCGGCATGTCGGGAATCCCGATCGTCACCCACCTCCTCGACCTGCCGCCGATCTACGACTTCGGGGTCGTGGCCCTCGCCATCATCGGCTCGATGATGAACACGTTCATCAAACCCGTGGTCTACGCGGAGGCGGGTTTTCAGGAACGGATTGCCGGCAAGATCGAGGATCCCCTGGAGGGGATCGGATTCTTCGGCCGCCCCGAGACCGTGCTCGTGGTGGGGCTGGGTGCGCTGACGGGACTCATCTGGATTTCCGTTCTCATCGTCGCGGTCGGCACCAATCTCTCGGCAATCCAGCGGATCGTCTACCTTTACCGTCGACTGTGAATCGACCGGCGGTCCGGCAGGGGATGCCGGCGCCGCTTGGCAGGTGTCCTCCGGTCCAACCGCGATGGGCGTTATTACTTCGATCCGGAGAAGAGTGGGACCGCACTGGAATCTCCGCGGTATCTAGAGCGGGGTGCTATCCCTCCTGCTGGAGATCGAGAGGAGGCGCACTCCCGATCCTTCTCATACTCCGTGCGGTACCTCTACCATACCACCGCCTCGCTTGCGATATCATCCGTCACGCGCACTACCCTGATGCTCCTGGATGAGGCGATCGACCCAGACCGGTTGTCCGGAACACCCCCTGGCACATTTTCCGGGCAGGCCTTTTTGGACCCGAGGAAGCGCACTCTCTCCCCCGGTTCCCACCCCGCCAGTACGATAGCCTCGATGGGGAGGTTTAACGCGATCCTCACCCGGTCCCCTACCTTCGCGATACGATATCCCTGCGAGAATAATCCGGGCCATTCCTCCATCGTACTGTCGAGCGTTCTAGGAAGTTTCTAGCGACGATACAGGCTCAAGTACTCCGTCTCGCCGAGGATGGCATTTCCGAACCAGGGCGAGATGGCCTACCGTGTTCATCCCCGTGGACGTGGCTGTTCCCTCGCATGCGAAGGAACTCGGACAAAAAGAGAGCGTACCGGGATGGCAGGTCTATGCCAGCTCTTCCCGGCTCTTTTTCAGTCGGAGAGCCTCGGTGAGATCCTCCCGGTAGACGCCGACCAGATCGGCCGCCCAGTCCCCGAGATCCGGAATGATGGCAAAAAGGCCGTAGGCGATGAGCACCAGCAGAACCAGCGCTCCCAGCTCGGAGAGCACATTGTGAGCCCAGAAGAAGCTCTCTTAGCCGATCTCGCC
>JAXDAH010000218.1:0-4724 GCA_034679905.1 Methanomicrobiales archaeon
CGTGTGCGCTGATCTGCTGCTGCATCAGCACCGGATAGCCATACAGCGATACAAGGGCGATGCCCAGCGTCACCAGGCTGAAGAGCACCATGAAACCGATGGCTTCGGAAACGGCCTGTTCTCTATCGTTCTTCATCATATCTTGCACCTACACTCCGCTCGAGTTGTACACAATCCTGTTCCACCCACTTCCGGTTGTGCTGCCGGTCACACCTTTTGTCGCTCCTATGCCCGCCAGAGAGATGAGACTCTGGATATCGCCGCGGTGCACCATGATCTCCTGATCCTGCTGGCTCCCCTCTACATCCACGAAGTAGGGGGTCAGCATGACATCGTCGGGGATGTCGAACATCGTCTCGATAGTTCCATTTTCAGGGGCGATCAGGTAGATGTCCACGATTCGGGTGCTGATGCCATTCCCGATATCCGTGAAGGCGTAGTACCGCACCTGGTTCGCAGGCCTCTCCATGAATACGGAGTTGGCCATGAGGATGATCACGATCAGCAGGACTACGAGGATGCCGCTGATCAGCATGTATTCCACCATCGTGGTGACCGCCTCTTCCTCGTGCTTCCGCTCAGTGGTACATGGTTTCATCAAAGACCGTCACCCCGTTGTTGTAGTGAATTTTGACGAGATTGTAATTTTTTCCAGATATGTTGTACAGGGGACCTATCTGGAAATCGGCGATGGCATTCTTGCGGTGCAATGAAAGAGTAACAATATCCTCTATGATGTTCGCCTGTTCGTCTCCCGTTATCGTGCTGTCCCAGGCATCTTCGATATCGAAAATCTCGCTTCTCAAATCCTGAACGTCGTTCTTGGGAAACTCCAGCACACCTTCAGCGGTAGTCTGGCCGATAACTGTAGACTGGTTCAATACCAGAGCCAGGAAGAAGATCGCCACACTCACCAGGAATGCTATCAGGATAATCCACTGGCCCTCGTCGTTCAGCTTCTCCATATGAGCACCTCCAGGAGAACTACTTGTGGGCGACCCGGGTCCACATTCGCGGGACGAGGGCTATTAGGCCATTCCACTTGCACCCATCGCGTCACGCGGACTGCAGGATCTCTTCCACTATAGGGCTGGCCTGAAGCTGCAAAATGATAGCTGCTGATATTTCCCGTATCCTCTTTCCGATAGTGAATCGTGGCGTTGAACTGCAATCCTGTATCGGTGGTTGTCGATCTGCTCTGGATATACGAAGTGAAATTCTGGGCGAATAGATTTCCCTGCTGAGATTTCACCCACTCGACGAGATCGCTCTCATCACCGATGGTAGAGGGCGTATCCATCATCCGCAGCGCATCGCTGCCCAGCTGCTCCAGCTGCATATCCGTGATATGCGTATCTCCCGGCGTGTACACCACCGTGGTGCCGAGGACGAGGTACATGCTGACGAGCATGATCAGGGCCGCCGTGATCCCCTCCAGGGTGTAGAGCTGCCCCTCGTCGTTCACCATATTGCAACCTCCAGTATAGCGGGCTTGAGGGGACGCTGGTCAATATTATTGTAATCATAGAAGTATGTGCTGTTCAGCACGCCGAAATTAAGGGCCTGAATTATATCATTGGGCGTTTCAGACATATTAATCGGGAATTGGTAGGACACATTGTACTTGATGTCCAGGATATCGTTCTGACCCAATGGCAACCGGGATATCGGATCGATCGTCAAAGACAACGTGGTTGTGTTCGATATCGTTACATTGGGCGTCAGACTGGAGTTAGTTCCATCTACTAGGAATTTGTACTTGATGTCCCCCAGGTTGATTTGGGTGGTGCCTTTGTACAGCCCGACATCGAGCAGACGGGTTGATACATTCGATGGAATGGGAGATGTGACGTTCAGAATGGTAATACTCGTGGGTTCTATGTCCGGATTGACTTCGTACTGCGGTTGGTCTCTGCGTTCAGCGAGCTCGGCAAAATTAATCCTGACAGTAAACTGCTCGAAGGTTGTATTATACGATGGAGGCGTGGTGAACGATGTATTCAGAGGATATTGTATCGAATGAGTCTCTGAGGCATTGAAAGTCGCAGAACTCCACTCTTTAATCTTTACGATGTGCCGGATATATCCATAGGAGCTGTTATCTGGAAGATGACTGCCTTTATGCCAAATTTCCGGTCCATCAATCGCTTTCAAGGAAATATTGAACTGATACGGAATATCTCCAAAAATGGCCTTCTGCCGATAATCGTCCTCTATGAAAGCGCCAGTAAAAAATTTATCCACTTTCATGTACGAGAGGACGTTCGGCGTGTCCTTGGAGACGGCAAGACCGAAACGAACTACCTGGTCCTTGCCGTACTCCGTCGATTCGTCTTCCAGCTCCCAGGGCGTGGAATACCGTGGCAGATAGTGGTCCCCGGGGTCCTGCGTCAGGATCGCGCCGGTCCGGTAGGCGACGGCATCGTAGTCGATCGCCGTGGCCCGCTGCAGGCCAACCAAAAGCCCTGGAACCATCGCGGCGACGATGATCAGCCCCAGGATGAAGATGGTGAACCCGGCCAGAAAATCAATCGGGAGCTGTCCGCTCTCGTCTTTTATAGGATCGATATCAATTCCCCCGTAACGGCGTTGAATGAGATCACAGCAATACCTGTTCCGGATGTGACTGTCACCATGTACTTGTCCCCTTCCAGCTGGAGGTTGCCTTCGGTCGTGTTGCGGAGCCGCATCGCCTCCCCGATCACGTCTCTCTGCTGCTCGAAGAGCGCCTCGGGGGAGAGCACCCGATCCAGATCGATCTCCTCCTCAGGGAGATCGGCCTCCCAGGCGTTGCTCCTCCACTCGTCGTTGGCGTACACCAGGAGCTCTGCGGCATCCTCTCGCTGCACGCCGAGAACCCATGTGCCTGCGCTGCCGTCCGGTCCCACCTTGAATCCGCTCACCTGGCGGATGGAGAGGTTGCTGGCGTCGATGAGGCCCTGGGAGTCATAGAACTCCAGCTCTGCCATCGCATCCTCAAGGGTCGAGGAACCGGGCTCATAGGGCGATGTGATGTCTGCTATCCCCCGATCCGTGGTGTTCGCAGTGGAGTTCGCTGTTGAGGGGGCGGCCTCCTGCGTTGACGTGCAGCCGCAAAAGAGGCAACAGGCTACAACCAGGATAAGTAGAAGAATGGCAGATTTCATGGCGAGTCGCTCTTTTGTACACCTTTATTTCACAAGGTCAAATATAAACATTTTTAAATTGATTGCTGAGTGATATTCCTGAATTAATCTATTTGAGGCTGGAGATGTCGATCGCTCAAGATATCGATAAAGATATGCGTGCCGATGCATGCCCGAGCCGGTGCAGGGCACATCCCGTTCGACCCGACGACCGGATAGGGGAAAGGCGGGGCGTCGTGGTCCGGTATCGGGACGCATCCCACGCATCCCGTGGCAGATCGCCCTTGCATACTTATTTATACCGGATCCGTTCACACTGATCTGCAGATCCCAGTCTGCATGAGTAATAGGATGAATGACAGAGGTTTTAGAGGCCCCAGGAGCTTTGGGCCCAGAGAGATGCATAAAGCAACCTGTTCTGATTGTGGGAAGGAGTGCGAGGTTCCCTTCAAGCCAACGGAGGGCAGACCCGTCTACTGCCGCGAGTGTCTTCCCAAGCACAGAAAACCACGGTTCTGAAGGGTAAGGTATTGTATCCGTAAAAGACCGGCGCACGGACCGGTTCCGTTCGAGGAACACTGATCAGTCGAGGGCGATACGTCTCGTTCCGAATCACCGCGATTGAACTTCACCGGGCCTTCCCATCCGGGAAGGTCAACCTCATTTTCCCACGCTCACCGATAGTAGCATCGTTGTGGGGTCCGGCCGCGGTCACCGCAACAGACCGGTCATGGAGCATTCTATTGGGCAGGAATATCCTGCATTCAGCCCTGTTCGACCCAATGCCCATTGACCAGATCAAGGGAGCAAAGGCAACGGGGAATGCCGGTCCGAAACAGGGATGCGTGCAGAGAGAACTATTTGCGTATCGAATCAAGTTCCCTTCCTTTTCCCCATGACCGTTCGCCGCCATTTAGCATACGGAAGGGGGAGAGGGCAATGCTCCCTCCGATCCCATCCCTGGAATTGCTCCAAGACTGGCTGGACGAGATAGCGCCTTTGTGAGCGCGACCTAGCCGGATCCCACCATCTCCTTCGGCGATACATGCCGCCGATCGGTCTCGTATCCTGAAGTAAGCCCTATCGTATGCGGGGGTAGGAGCACAGGGAGGGGTGTTCCTGGGCGCCCCGCCCCCTCTGGTGCGATAAGGCTGAGTGGGAGATCGAGATATAGAATCCTCGATCCTTACACTATCCCAACTGCCGGGGAATGCGGAGGGTTCATCAGTATAGATCCTGCTGTATCGTCCGGAAGTATATCGAAGAACCCCTCCTATCCGCATGCCGTGTCGATGAACGGATGGCTCGTCCGTATCTCCCTGTCGTGTGATAGGATTGTATTCACTGCTGTCCGATCCGGGCACCGGAATCCAATAATTGGGCGATTACGCTTCCTCCTCTCCTGCACGACCTCTCGTCGTGCGGCGAGGTATAGGATCTGCAGGATCCTGGGATCTGGTTAATTCTGCTGCAGCTGCGGGGTGATGGATGCATTCTGACGAGTTGGAGGGTAGAGGTGCCCTTTTTTAAAAACGAGATGGGAGGGGTGTATAGGCCATCGATCGGAGTCAGCGTACGATCTTGGTGATTGGAATCTCC
>JAXDAH010000219.1:0-3084 GCA_034679905.1 Methanomicrobiales archaeon
GTGGTGTGCATTGGAGATTCACGCATTTGCGCAAATTCTCGGCCTGAAGTGTATCGTATTCGTGGGATGCGGAAGTGGATAAAGCATGCGAACCGCTCCACAGGGAGGGGATAGAGAAATGGCTGCAGGATTCGTGGAGAGCATGTCCATGAATGAAACTCCCTTCGGGATCATCCCATGGGCCGTTCCCGAAGGTCCATGAGATGGGAGATGATGCGGCGGTAGATGTCCGGGTAGAATTTATCCTCACCGCCCTCCAGGGACGGATTGTCGTTCACCTCGATGACGCAGACCCGGTCCCCTACCTCCTTGATATCCACGCCGTAGAGGCCGCTGCCGATGGCGCCCGCGGCTCGCAGCGCCAGGTCGACGACCGGCGGCGGAACCTCCTCCGGCGGCACGCTCTGGACGGCGCAGTAGACGATGTGGCCGTTGACGGTCGCCTGTATCTTGAAGGTCTCCGAGGGGATGATGTACTTGGCGGCATAGAGGAGCTTCCCGTCCAGCACGCCGATGCGCCAGTCGTAGGTGCTCCGGACGTACTCCTGCATCACGATGCAGTCCGAGAGCTTGATGAACCGCTTCGCCACTCGCGTGAACGCGTCCACCGTATCGACCTTCTCCACCCGCATGGAGAACGACGTGGACGGCTCCTTCAGGATGAGGGGCGTGCCGTAGTCCTCGAAGAGGCTCCGGATCCGCCCCGGATAGATGTCATCCTTGCCCAGAAATACCGTCCGGGGCAGAGCCACGCCCCGGTCCATCAGGTGGAGGTACATGTTGATCTTGTCCGCGCAGATCTGGATGGAGCGGGGATCGTCGATCACCGGGATGCCGTTGTACTCTGCCATCTTGGCGGCGACGAAGCTGATATTCATCGGATCCGTGCGGCTGCGGATGAAGAGGGCGTCCACGCTGGCGATCTTTTTGATCTCCACGGGGAAGATGAAGTATACGGTGTGCCCCAGGGCCTCGGCGTCGTCCCGGCACTTGAGGATGGTCGAGAGCTGCAGGGAGCTGGAGAGCGTCTGCCGATCCACGAAGACTCCCAGTCTAGCCATGCTCGCCCTCCCGTACGACCGCTTCGAGAAGCCGCATCTCGTCCCGGGAGAGCTTCGAGAAGCGAATGGGGGCGAGGCTGGAGAGGCGGTAGCCGTCGTCCGCAGCGGAGGCGACGATATTGACCAGGGGGATCCTGAATGTGGAGAAGACTCGCTCCGCCAGATCTGCCATGGCCTCGTCGGGGTACACCGTCCTGCCGAAGATAGAGACCGCGCTCACGATGGCGGAGGGATCGGGCAGTCTCTGGTAGCAGAACGGGTACTTGAAGTTGTGCGTGATGTGCTTGATCACCTCGTAGGAGGTCTCCTGGCTGTGCAGGACGACGTATTCCGAGGGGTCCGAGTAGTAGTGGAGACCGTAGACGATGGATGGGATGGGCACATACGAGTAGGATATGTCCCACTCGCAGACCGGGATACCCGCACGCTGGGCCTTCATCAGGCAGACGGGAACCACGTACGCCTCCACCACCTCGCTGCTGGAGGGTGAGAGGGGAGTTCCCGCCACCTCGCTCCGCACGATGCTGTAGTAGGTGCGGGTCTTGTAGAAGTAATTCTCGCTCACCACGAAGGTGGCGAAATCCCCGATCCTGAGGTGAAAGGGAGCGTTGCGAAGGATCTTGCTCAATTGGTCCGCCATGGAAACTCACTGTTGGAGAACGTCTCTGCAGGGGCAGGCAGGCTGCCCGGGAGAAGGAACTGTTGCGGTATTGTCGGATCCGTACAATAAGATGCCATCTCGCTCGGACCGCGTCTCACAGCCATTGTTCCGTCTCGGTGCTGCCTCTGCTATTCAGCTGTACCTGAGGATCTGATATAGCTGTTGTTTCCATCCGGGGGCCCTATCTCCAGGGAAGCGGCGCTCCCGGAGCAGGAATCTGGATATCCCCCCTGGATGCCCCCCTCCTGTCAGGCAGTCTTGATATGCACAGGAAACGGCTGCAATGCTCCCCATCCTCACGAGTTCTGCAGACAGCACTGTCCGCTATCCGCCTGCCAGCCCGATTATCCGCCATCGACGGGGATGGGCCGAATCCCCTTGACCCGCCGGGCGAGAGACCCCCGTGCACCCGTCTCATCGCGGCTCCATCGTGGGCGGCGGATCACACGAGGGGTAGAGACCCGGGAGAGGAGGTGCTGGTGTCCCGATCCAGACTCCTGCATCGGCAAGGACAGGTGCTTCAACAGGATCCTGCCGCTGGATCGCTGGACGTCTGTCCATCATATCGCACCCGGGGGGTGGGGAGCGCTTCCCCAATCCCATCAGGGGATCCTGCTCAGTCGCGCCGGGTCAGAAGATCAGGGTCCTGCGATCCCCGGAGCGGTGGGGAGCGGTCTTGCGCGCCTGTATCCCCGGCCCGACCTTCGAAGCAGAAATCCGCGACCCGCGGCACGGCCCTGGCGGATCGAAAAAAGCCATCCTCTCCCGACCAGGCTGCATGGGCGTCTCATTGACGATCCTGCCAGGAGCAGAACGACTGGCTCTGTCGCACTATGTCGCAATCCGCATCGTGGTTGACGGCTTTCTGGTATTCTCGGGGACGAGACCCCTCCCGCACGTTCGAGCGATAGCCCCGATCTTGAGAGGCCTCTCCAGGGATTCCCCGTTCCCTGCAGGCTTATCGCACTCTTCCCCTCCCCTCGGCGAGGGGTGGGGGCGGCCCTGCAGGTGCTGCGGGGAAGGGAGAATCGAATCCAGACGATAGAATATCCCCGTGATACGTATAACGACACCGTGGAGGGCTTTTCTACAAGGCGCAGAACGGCTCTCCTTCCTCCACCACGGTCAAGACCAGGCATCTCTCATGGAAATCATTATCATCTTCAGGATAATCAGCGTCTCTGGATGAAAAAGGTCTCAATTACGGTTCGGGATGAAGAATACGAGGCCTTGAGACGAATCCTGGAACCTTACCAGTTCACGGAGAGCAGGTGGGAGAGTGTGCACGAGATCCGGCTCTACCTGCCGGTTGCCGATCTGGACGATCTGATCAATGCCGTCAAGGATACCCTGGATCTGCGG
>JAXDAH010000220.1:0-4702 GCA_034679905.1 Methanomicrobiales archaeon
GGAACAGCACCTCATCCCTGGCAGGTACTTCCTGGCAACCGTCCATCGCGCAGAAAATACCGACAGTATCGAAAACCTACAAAATATTGTCGATGCTTTCTGCGAGATCGGAGATGTCGTCTTTTTGTGCCATCCGAGAACCGAGAAGAAGCTGCGAGAGTATAGGCTCTGGGAACGCTTGAACAGTCGGATCACCGTTCTTCCACCCGCGGGATACTTCGACATGATCACCCTCGAGAAGCATGCAAAGATGATCCTGACCGACTCCGGCGGCGTGCAGAAAGAAGCGTACATCTTCAAAGTGCCCTGCATCACGCTCCGCGACTCGACGGAGTGGACCGAGACCGTCGAGGAGGGGTGGAACGTGCTGGTGGGAGCGAACAAAGCCGCCATCCTCTCCATGGTCGAAGGCTTCCGCCCTGATGAAGGCACCCATACAGAGCTCTTTGGACGGGGGAATGCCAGCCCACGAATCGTAGAGATCCTTCGCACCGAACTCGGCGGTTGAATTCGCATCTTCGGACAGGATTGGCTATCCAGCCCGTCCTTTTGTTAATGACCTCCCTCGTGACTCGTCGATTCTGAGGACGCTCACCGGATAGACTCCGTATACCCTTCGCGGCTTTCTGATCGTCCTATTCAAGGCGATAAATCCGCAGGAGTTGCGAAAAAGTCAGAACCGGGTAGCATAGCGGGGCGTCGCACGGCAAGGGCGAGGATATTGGAGCCCCTCTCGCACCCCCTCCCCGCCACCGTGGTTGATCGGGCCCGGAACCAGGACCAAGAGGAGGCCGAGCGGGAGCCCACCACGGCACTAATCCTCGGTTATCCTACTGCGGGTGGCGGGCGGTAGAACGGATGGTATCCGCACTCCTCTCAACCCACCTCCATATGTGCGATAGATCTGAACGGGTGACCCCGAGGCGAGCAGTATCCCAGGGGCATGGGAATCCATCCGTACTGCGGAGGGGATGCAACGCTCCTCCGACTCCCAGCGTTGGGACCTATAAATACACTGGGAGCGAAAGTGAGCGAAGGGACTACGCAGTCCCATCTGCATTTGGCCTGGCCTACTCTCCATGGAGAATTGAACAGACTCTCCAGGGCAGGAAGATGGCGTAAGATCCGAACACTTCCTCTCTTGGCCGGATGTGGCCAATCCGACCATGAGATGGGAACGTGCGGGGACTGGCCTGTGGAAAGACTAGATGCCGGATTATACCCGATGCGCTGCAATGGCAGACGCATATACCTTCATTGTCCCCCCGCATACATTCCCCCAGGTGTAATTCGACACGATATACGCTCTCGCATTCTCCCCCATCCGGTTCGCCCGGAGCGGGTGATCCGCCAGCTCGACGATCGCATCCGCCAGCGCTCCCGGGTCCGTCGGGGGCACCAGCAGCCCGACATTATCGCCGCCTTCCAGGATCTCTTTCAGGCCGCCGATGGCGGTCGCGACGACCGGTTTGCCGCAGGCCATCGCCTCGATCAGCCCCAGGGGAAATACCTCCTCGGCGCCGCCCACGGGGATCGAGGGAGCGGCGTAGCAGTCGGCCAGATTCAGGTACCGGGGGATTGCATCGTTTGGCACCCGGTCTATCAGGGACACAAATCCATCCACCTTCTCCCGGGAGATGATATCCCGCAACTCCTCCTTGAGTGCCCCGCCACCGATGGCAATCAGGCGGATGGCGGGTCTTCTTGCATGCGCCTCCCGGATCGCCGTGAGGAGATAGCGGATCCCGCTCTGTTCGGTGAAGGCTTTTACGAATACTACCAGGAAATCGTCGCGGGAGTATCCAAGACGCTCTCTTTCCGCTGATGCATCGAAGGGCGCAAAGCTCTCCGGATCCACCCCGTTCGGAACGAAGAACACCTTGTTCGGATCGGCATCTAGTTCGCGGATCACCCAGTCTCGCAGACGGTTCCCGACGGCGACGATCGCGTCCGCACGCTGTACGGTCCTCTTCTCCACCCAGCGGTAGATCCGGAACCGGATCGAGCCCGGGCGGATCTCCCCGTTCGCAACCGACTCGAGCGTGAGATACCCATGGCAGGTCAGCACCAGCGGTCTTGTGCGGTCCAGCAGGCCGATGAGGGCGTTGAAGGGGCCGTGCGCGTGGTAGAGGTCCACCCCGTTTCGCAGCAGCAGCGCTCTCTTCACCTTCTGCAGGATTCCCTGCAGCAGCACGAGGCGGCCTGGCATCCAGAGCCTCTCCTGCCACACCTGGACGGGTCCATCGGCCCAGTGGCCGAGGCCCATGGCATAGGGCGGCGATTCCATGTGGATCACAGAGACGGTATGCTCCCGAGACAGGTACCTGGCTAGATGCCGGACGGCATTCGCCGGCCCGCCGATCTGCGGCTCGTAGTCGCCGATCATAAGTATCTTCATTCAGAGCCCCGGCTTACCGCAAGAGATCCCCCGTCTCGATCGGAAGAAGTCTCATAAATGGGTTCTATTCTGGTGCAGGGGCCTGATATACCTTTCTGGCTCGACATGCACAAGAATAGCTCTCGAGGGGCCAGCTCCCGCAAAGGAGAGCGTACGATCCGGGTGCGAATCCAAGAACGCTTGCGTCTGGGGCCCGCTATCCGCCTCTATCTGGTTCCAGATCGGTGTCAACGGTCCAGCCACCAGGGCCACGGGATCCCCAACTGAATGATGATCTCCCGGAAGTCGTCCAGGAACGCCCGGTCCAGCCGCAGCAGCACGAGGGTGTATACAATCCCTCCCAGCAGGACGGCCAAGAAGAGGGCGAATACGCTATCCAGGGGAACGATGACACGCAGGATGCTGACGGCTGCCGCCATCACCAGCGCCGCGATGCAGATATTCAGAACAGGTCTCCTCTCCAGCCCCACGTGAATGAAGCGCGAGAGCACCCGGTATGCGAGCGCGGCGTTGAGCAGCATGGTGGCGAGCGTCGCAATCGCCGCTCCAACGATGCCCACCAGCGGGATCAGGGCAATATTGATCAGGATGTTCGCCGTGGCCGCGACGGCGGTCACCTTGAACGACTCCTTGGGCTGGTCGAGAGCGCTCAGGCTGCTTGTCAGGAGGTACATGAAAACGTTCACGATCTGGACGGCCAGGAGGACGGCAAGGGCGGGAGCGCCGACCGCAAACGGCGCTCCGTAGAGGTAGAAGAGCAGTTTGTCCCCCAGCAGCCAGCCGCCCACGGCAACGGGGATCGCCAGGATGAGGGCGTAGGAGAAGGAGCGGGCCATCGCCATCTCTACGATGTGTAGATTCCCATCCGTACCCCAGCCGCTGATCTTCGGGAACAGCACGGTCTGCAGGGCGATGGTGGTGAAGGTGGCGATCGACGTGAGCTGGAATGCGGTGCGATAGACCCCCACGTCGGCGTTACCTAAAAAATAGCCGATCAGGATCGTATCCGAATACGTATAGACCAGGGTCCCGCTCGACGCCAGGAACGACCAGAAGGAGAAAGAGAACAGGCTCTTCAGGTGGCCTGGATTGAACCGCGTCAGGCGGAGCTCCAGAAACTGAAAATTGATCGCACCTCCCACGATGATACCGGCGATGAACCCCCCCGCCAGACCTGCAAGACCGTATCCCAGGAAGACGGCCAGGATCTGCACCAGGACCCGGATGACGTTCCCCAGCAGGTTGCTGATCTGGTAGACGCCCACCTTCCCCGTCCCATAAATACCCCTCCCGATGCTGGACGAGAAGATGCCGACGATAAGCGCCACAATGAGCCAGGAGTATGTTCCCGACTCCCGGAGGTCGACGAAGTAATCCCGCAGGATGATGAGCAGCAGGACGGATCCCGCGATCAGCAGGACCCGCAGAAACATATACGCCGTGAAGAACGCCGACTGGTCCTTTCCCTCCGATATCCGTTTGACCGCGGCGCCGCCGAACCCCCCGTCCCCGATCAGGTCGAAGATGCCCAGGTAGGCCAGGAAGAGAAAGTAGGCACCGAGGATGGAGGGGCCGAGGACGTGAGCAAAATAGAACGTGGCGACAAACCCGATGAGGGTCAGGGCGATTGTGGATGCGAGCGTGATGAGGCTCTGCCGCTGGACTGCACCGAGGCCCATGACGCGCGAGGTGAACCGGGAGGGGAGCACATGTAGAAATGGGCGTAAGAATCATTAATAGTTCTCCGTTCGGAATCTCAGAATTCCATATTCAACGGTGTATGCAATCTCTTTTTAACGGGCATTAGAAGCCTCTATAAGAAACTGATACCCCCGAATGAACTTAATATGCTTGGTGCTGATATAGTACCTCGATTATGAAAAGAGTGCTCATCATCTCCTTTTATTATGATGGGAAACAGGAAACATCGACTTCACAGCCCTGGAGGCCTACCCGAATCCAGGGTCTCGCCAAGTATCTCCCAGGTTTTGGATGGCAACCTACCGTCCTGACGGCGGCCAATCCCGATATCGTCTATCATGATGAGAACGTTATCCGAAGCGAATATATCCGACAAGGAGGGGTTGCGATCCAGCCGCTGAAGAATAGAATCGAAAATAACAAAAAAATAATGAAGTTTGCCCGGATTGGAACCGATTTTCTCTTCTACCCCGATGAATTCAAGATGTGGAGGACCAACGCCCTTCACGATGGCATGCATCTCCTGCAGAATGAATCATTCGATGCAATCATCAGCTCTTCAAGGCCCGTATCAGCCCACCTGGTCGCACATCAACTCAAGGA
>JAXDAH010000221.1:0-26294 GCA_034679905.1 Methanomicrobiales archaeon
TGCACCTGGCCGAGGCGGACCTCCCGAAGATCGTCGGGCAGCTGGAGAGGCTGGCCGTAGAACGGGGTTACTCCAAGATCTTCGCCAAGGTCCCCGAGCACGCCCGCCATCCCTTCCTCGAAGGCGGGTATCGGGTGGAGGCATGCATACCGCGGTTGTTCCGTGGCGAAGCGGATGGCTACTTCCTCGCCCGCTACCTCCGCTCCGAGCGAAGCCGCGCCAGATGGAAGAGTGCCGCCGCTGCTGCGCCCCATGCGGCTAAGAGCTGCAGCATACGCCGCCCGCTTCCGCAAGGGTGCCGCATCGTGCCGGCAGGCCCCATAGATGCCGATGACCTGGCGGCACTCAACCGTACGGTATTCGAGACCTATCCCTTCCCCATCCACGATCCGGCCAATATCCGCGAGACCATGGGCGGGGATAACCGGTACTTCTGCGTCCGCATCGATCGAAGGCTGGTCGCAGCATCCTCTGCAGAGGTGGATGCTAAAGGAACAAACGCTGAGATGACGGACTTCGCCGTTCATCCCGAATTCAGGGGACGCGGACTCTGCTCTTCCCTCCTGGAAGCGATGGAGAGCGCAATGACGAGTGCGGGTATGATTACCGTTTACACCATCGCACGGGTGAAATCAGCTCCCATCAATGCCGTATTCTCCCGATCGGGATACGCCTATGCGGGAAGACTGGTCAACAACACCAATGCGGATCGTTCGAGGTCATGAACGTCTGGTACAAAGTACTGGAGACAGGAAGGACAATACAACGGGCTGATCGGCTGCAAAGGTAGTTGTGGACGGCAGCGATGCAGCGCCCTGCGGGAGGACCCGGGAGCATGCGGCAGTAAAAGTTTTATAGGATTCATGACACTCCCACTCCCGGTGACGAGCCATGGTGAAGACAATCCGGTGCGCCGATCTCGGTCTTGCGTGCGAACATGAGATCAAAGCGGAGGGAGAGGACGAACTCTTGAAGAGGGTGGCGGAGCATGTGCAGACCGTGCACGCCATGAACCCGGAGGCTCCGGGAATGGAGGAGAAGTTCCGCGGCGCGATGCGGGAAGAGTGACCGTCCTTCCTCTTATTTGATTCAACCCTTTTGCGTGCAGGGGACGCCCTGGCACCTTTTCTTCCGGCTGCTGTCTATACCGCGTACCGCCACATATATGCGTTTCGAGGATTGGTTTTCGATCCAGATCCGGCAGATCTCCTTATGAGATGACAGGATAGATACGTACGAAACGGTCGCGATGCCGCCATCGCACCCCTCCAAGATCCATCCCCGACCATGCAGCTCGGCGCCCTCGTCTCCGGCGGGAAGGACTCCCTCTTCGCCTGCTACCGGGCGATGCAGAAGGAGCACGTAGCCTGCCTCATCACCGTCGTCTCCGAGAATCTCGAGAGCTACATGTTCCATACGCCCAACGTCCGCCTGGTGGAGCTGCAGGCAGAGGCCGCCGCACTCCCGCTGGTGCAGGTGGAGACGGGCGGCGAGAAGGAGGCGGAACTGGCAGACCTGAAGCGGGCGATCGAGATCGCCCAGGAGGAGCACGGCATCGAGGGGATCGTCAGCGGTGCAATCCTCTCCGTCTACCAGGCGACTCGCATCCAGCGCATCTGCCATGGGCTCGATCTCTGGTGCTTCAACCCCCTCTGGCACGCGGATCCGGAGGCGTACATGGAAGATCTGATCGCCGCCGGGTTTTCAGCCCGGATCGCCGGCGTCTACTCCTATCCCTTCGACGCCTCCTGGCTGGGCCGCTGCATCGATGCGCAGGCGCTCTCCGAGCTGAAGGGCATCGCAAAGAAGCACCGCATCACCCTCACCGGAGAGGGCGGGGAGTATGAGACGTTCGTGCTGGATGCACCGTTTTTCAAGAAGCGTATCGAGATCCTGTCGGCGGAGAAGACGTACTGCAACTACAACGGCCTCTACCGGATCGGGGAGGCGCGGCTGGTGGTGAAGTGATCCTCGTCCTCGACCTCTGCTACCGCAGGGACTCCCTCTCCCGATACGAGTTCGTCGCCCCGATCGCCGGTATCGTGCGCCGGGCGGGAGTCCCCTGCACAGTTCGGCACTATACCGAAGTGCGGGATACCGATCTGGAGGAGGCGAAACGGATCGTTCTCTGCGGGACCGCCCTGAAGGACAACCGTTTCGCGTCGTCCCCGGAGGCGTTCGGCTGGATCCGCCGGATCCGCCGCCCTATCCTCGGCATCTGCGCCGGCATGCAGGTCCTGTCCCGGACATTCGGTGGAACCGTCGAGCCGGGCTGCGAGATCGGGATGATCCCGATCCGCCGGATCGCGGACGATCCCCTCTTCGACGGGAAGGAGACCTTCGAGGGCTATGCGCTGCACCGCAATGCGATACATCTTCCGGAGACATTTCGGGTGCTCGCCGTCTCGGAGGGCGGCATCCAGGCGATGCGGCATCCCGTGCTGCCGCTCTATGGGGTGATGTTCCACCCCGAGGTGCGGAACGAGTGGGTGGTAGAAAGATTTCTAACGCTGCCGCTTCTCTTTCCGACGGGCGGTGAGGAGGAGTAAACGCTCCTCCCCGCCGACGCATCCCCCAGGCGGGTGTCACTTCTCCCCGCCCTTCTCGGGCGGGGCCTTCTTCTCTGGCGGTGGTGCCGGCATCACGGTGCGGACCGGCTCGTACTCCGTCCTCTCGACGGGGACGTATCCCGTTACCAGCTCATCCTCCTTCGCGTGCCTCTCCTCCCGGGATCTGCTGATCCGCTTCAGCCCGATGATGCCGCTGCCGGGCAGCGGTTCGACGGGAGTGGCGGCCGGCTTCACCACGCGGGTTCTGTCCTCGACGGTCCAGGTCACGTTCTGGGTCATGGGCAGCTCGGCGCGGTTGATGCCGGGAGAGTTGTCCAGCTCATCTTTCGACACATCCAGGATCCAGTAGTTCGCTCCGGGCCGCATCATTAACGAATCCCAGGGAACCGCGAAGTACTTGGCGCCTCCGAGGAAACTGCCGCCGTACGCGAGCACGGCATAGACGACCCTGCCACTGATGACGTCGATCATGATCTCCTCGATAGTGCCGAGGTCCTCGCCCGCCGGATTCCGGACCCCGCTCCCGATCACCCTGCTGCCCGCCAGCACCCTCGGGGCGGTCAACGTGCGTTCGATCCTCGCCGTGGCTTCTGTTTCCGTGGTTTCGATCATCGCTCTCTCTCCTTCGGCGCAGCATCGGGTGAAACCCAAGCTATTTAGAATTTACCGGCCCGATCGGGGCGGACCTTCTACCGGCGCTGGGGAATTCCGCCCGCCTCCGTGGACCGCCAAAACAGCCCGTGCATTCGCTGCCAGACCGTACAAAGACTGATGGCGTTCCAGAACAGATGTATATATTAGGAAAGAAGGTTTCCTGACTAGCAAGGGGTAACAGAAGATGCCCAGACTTGACCAATCTATAGAGAGCGGGAAGACGAGCCTCACTACCCGTATGGAGGCCGTTTTAGGACGGCTCGGGTACGACGGCACGGCGTACCATCTCCCCATCGCGTATGCCATCACGGGCATGGAGGTGAAGGATGCGGAGACGGCACGGGAGGCGTACCGGCGCTCGGACAGCAACCCCCTCGTGGCGGCGGAGGCGCTGGTCGCCAGCGAGACGGCAGCGCAGGGCGGGCTGCGGGAGCCCTACACCGGTTTCGTTCCGGATACCGTCATCCGCCAGCTCGGCTACACCCTCGTCGACGGGAGCATCCTCGGGCTCGCCCTGCTCGTCGGCAGACCCGCACGGGTGGACGCGGCGGCGGCCATGTGCCGGGAGCTCCAGGAGAAGTTCATGCTCACCTTCCTCGCCGGCGACATCATCGCCGAACTGCAGGCAGCCGGGGTTCGGGTCGGGCTCGACTACCGTCTGGTGCCCCTCGGCCCGACACCCCTCCACGGAGTGCACTTTTCCGATATCCTCGCCCGCGTGGCGATGATGTTCGGCGGCGTCCCGCCCGGAGATGCCGGTAAGCTGGTGGGCTATGCGCGAGAACGGGCCCGCGCTATCGTGATCGCCTTCTCCGGTCTCTCGGACGAGGAGATCGCGTTCGTGGACGCGCTCCGCATCCTGGGGATCCCCATCCTCTCGGTGGACGACTATAGCGGCGGAGCCTGGATACCGAGTGCCGCCGAGGAGGCGGTGCAGCGCGGGATGGAGATGCGGGGGATCAAGGTGAGGGTGACCGCCATCCCGATCCCCATGGCCTGCTCGCCCGCGTTCGAGGGCAAGAGCATCCGCAAAGAGGAGATGTACGTGGAGTTCGGCGGGGGGCGCTCACCGGCGTTCGAGCTCCTGCGGATGCGGCCCGCCGACGAGATAACGGACGGGCAGGTGAACGTCGTCGGCCCGGAGATCGATCAGATGCAGACGGGGTCTGCCGTCCCCCTGGGCATCCTGGTGGAGGTGGGCGGCGAACGGATGCGCAGGGAGTTCGAGCCGGTCCTGGAGCGGCGCATCCACAACTTCGTCAACTACGGCGAGGGAACCTGGCACGTCGCCCAGCGGAACCTCATATGGGTGCGGATCTCGAAGGAAGCGGTAAAAAACGGACTCCGCATGGAGCACCTCGGACGGCTGATCGGCGCGAAGTTCAAGATGGACTTCCCCGACCTCCTGGATCGGGTGGAGGTGACCATCATCACCGACCGCGAGAAGGTGCTCGCGGCGATGCAGGAGGCGGAGGCGGTGTACGAGGAGAGGGACGCCCGCATCCGCGGGATGACGGACGAGGACGTGGACACCTACTACTCCTGCACCCTCTGCCAGACCTTCGCGCCGAACCACGTCTGCATCATCACGCCGGAGCGCTCCGCCCTCTGCGGGGCGATCACCTGGCTGGACGGGCGCACCGCCTACGAGATCTCTCCCTCTGGCGCCAACCAGCCGGTGGAGAAGGGGGAGACGATAGACGCGCTGCGGGGCGAGTACGAGGGGATCAACCGCTTCGTCCGGAAGGCCTCCCACGGGGAGGTCGAGCGCTGCTCCCTCTACAGTCTCATGGAGTCCCCGATGACCTGCTGCGGCTGCTTCGAGTGCATCGCCGTGGTGCTGCCCGAGGTGAACGGGATCATGGTAGTGAACCGGGAGTACACGGGGGAGACGCCCTCCGGGATGACGTTCTCCACGCTCGCGGGGACCATCGGGGGCGGCGCCCAGACGCCGGGGTTTGCCGGCATCTCCAAGACCTTCATCTTGAGCGACCGCTTCTTCCAGGCCGAAGAGGGGATAAAAAGGCTGGTCTGGATGCCCTCTCAGCTCAAGGCGGAGCTGGCGGAGCGGCTGAAGAAGCATCTGGAGGCGATCGGTCTGCCCGATCTCTTCGACAAGATCGCGGATGAGACTGTTGCAACCACCATCGAGGATCTGATGGCGTTCCTGGAGAAGATGGATCACCCTGCCCTCTCCATGGAGCCGCTGCTGTGAGGATGCCTATGGAGCCTGCACAGAAGGAAGAGTGGAGTGCCAGCATCGATCGGGTAATCCTGGGGGCGACGAGAGCGGAAGGGGGAACCCGATCGCGATCCTATGCGATCGGCGGGGAGAGCGGTCTCGCTTTCCTCTCGGAGCCGCCCGCGGGGAATCCTCTACCGCTGATCGCGCTCGAGATCTGCGACGATATCGACCTCTGGCCCGCTATCGTGACCGAGTACGCTGGCGATGCCGCCCGGGATCCGGCCACCTGGGCCGCCGCCGCCGAGAAAGTGTACGGCGCCGATATCGTGCGGCTCTACCTGACCAGTACGCGGCGGCGGGGATTCGAGGACTTCGCCTCCCTCCGCCGCACGGTGGAGGCGGTGCTCTCGGCGACGGGACTTCCCCTCGTCATCGAGGGGAGCGACGAGCCGGCAATCGACAGCGAGGTCTTCCGCACCTGCGCCGAGGCGGGGGAGGGCGAGCGGCTCCTGCTGGGCACCGCAGAGGCGGACCGCTACCGCAGCGTCGCCGCCGCCGCGCTCGCCTACAACCACGCCCTCATCGCCCAGTCCCCGATCGACATCAACCTTGCCAAGCAGCTGAACATCCTGCTGCGGGAGATCGGGGTGCCGCACGACCGCATCGTGATCGATCCGTATACGGGGGCGCTCGGCTACGGCTTCGAGTACTCCTACTCGGTCATGGAACGGATACGCCATGCCGCCCTGAAGGGGGACGCGGATCTCGCCATGCCGATGATCAGCAGCGCCGTCGACTCCCTGAACGTGAAGGAGGTGCGCGAGGCTCATGAAAAGCTGGAGATGGCCGTGAACTGGGAGTTCTACACCTGCTTCTCCGCCGCCGTCGCCGGCGCGGATATCGTCTGCGTCCGTCACCCGGCGACGATTCCACGTCTGAAGGCGGGTTTTGCTGCTCTGCGGGGAGCGTCGAAGGAGGCAGAGCCATGGCCTTGAAAGCGCTCGACATCTACAAGATGCTCCCGAAGAAGAACTGCAAGGAGTGCGGATACCCCACTTGCCTGGCTTTTGCCATGAAGATCGCCTCCGGCAAGGTCGGGATCGAGGACTGCCCCTACATCGACGAGGAGACAAAGCAGAGCCTGGGAGCGGTCACGCGCCCGCCCATCCAGCGGCTGAAGATCGGCGTCGGGGAGCGCTCCATCGTTCTCGGGGAGGAGACGGTGATGTACCGCCACGAGAAGACTTTCTACCATCCCCCCGGGCTGATGTTCCGCATCTCCGATGCGTGGTCCCGCGATCGGATCCGGGCGGTCCTGGAGCGGGTGGAGAAGGAGGTCTACACACGGGTCGGCCAGGACCTCTACATCAACGGCGTGGCCGTCGCCAACGACAGTCTCTCCCCCGAGCGGTTCGGGGAGACCCTGGCCACCGTCGAAGATCTGGCGAGCCTGCCCGAGGTGCTGATGGCCGACGACCCCGCGGCCCAGGAGCGGGGCCTGGAGCACTGCGGCGCCTACCGCCCGCTCGTCCACGCCGCGACGGCCGGCACCTACGAGGATATGTGTCGCCTTGCCAAGAAGTTCGGCTGCCCCCTCTCGGTGCGGGGGGCGACGCTCGAGGAGCTCGCCGACCTGACGCAGAAGTGCGGCGCCCTCGGCGTGGAGAAGCTCGTCCTGGACCCCGCGCCGGGCACGCTCAAGGACTACCTGCGGGACGCCGCCGCCATCCGCAGGAGCGCCCTCGAGCGAACGGCGCCGGCACTCGGCTACCCCGTCTTCCTGGACGCCTCCGTAACGGGGATCCAGGACGCGGCGATCGCGCTCGGGATCCTCAAGTACGCCTCCGTGATCGTCACCAACCCGCTGGACGCCGCTTCCCGCCTGCCGGCGCTCACCCTCCGCCAGAACATTTACACCGACCCCCAGAAGCCTATCCAGGTCGCCCCGGGTCTCTACCGGGTGAACAACCCCGACGAGAACGCACCCGTGCTGCTCACGGTGAACTTCTCGCTCACCTACTTCACGGTGCTCGGCTACCTGGAGAGCGGACGGATAGCCTGCCACCTCCTGGTAGTGGACACCGAGGGGATGTCGGTCCTGACCGCCGTCGCCGCCGGCAAACTGAACGAGACGGTGGTCGCCGAGGCGCTGCAGAAGTTCAATGTGGGAGACGCGGTGAAGCATCGCACCCTGGTGATACCGGGATACGCCGCGCCCCTCTCCGGGCGGATCGAGGATGTCAGTGGATGGAAGGTGGTCGTGGGACCGCGGGATGCGGCGGAGATCGCGGAGTTCCTCGAGGCGGGAGTGTAGATGCCGACGGTCACCTTCCTCCCGAGCTACCGCAAGGTCGGCGTCGAGCGGGGCGCCACCATCCTGGACGCCGCCCAGAAGGCCGGCCTCAACATGAACGTGGTCTGCGGCGGCAAGGGGAAGTGCGGGAAGTGCATCGTCTACGTGAAAGACGGGTATGCCACCTTCGATAAAGAGAAGTATGCCATCTTCTTCACTCCGGAGGAGCTGGAGCGGGGGGCGTGCCTGGCCTGCCAGGCCGAAGTCTCAACAGACATGCTGGTGCTGGTGCCGGACACCTCTCTCATCCAGGAGCAGAAGATCCTGGTGGAGAGCCTCTGCCTCCGCACCGGCTTCTGCCCATCCGTGCGGAAGTACTGCCTGGAGATCGCCCCGCCGACGCTCGAGGATCCCTCGCCGGATCTGACGCGCCTGCTCTGGGGTATCGAACGTCAGGGGGGGCCAAAAGCGACGAAGATCTTCGCCCCCCTGGACATGCTGCGGAGCATGTCGCAGCTGCTGCGGAGCAGCGACTGGAAGGTGACGGCAACGGTGGCGATCGTCCCCGGCGGCTACCGCCTGATCAACCTGGAGGGCGGCAGCACGATGAGCCGGCTCTACGGGGCGGCAGTGGATCTGGGGACCACCACGGTCGCCGCCACGATCCGCAGCCTGATCGACGGCTCTGTCGCCGGCACCGGCTCGACCTACAACCGCCAGATCGGCTGCGGCGAGGACATCCTCTCGCGGGTCAACTTTGCGCAGAAGAGCGGGCTGTCACGGCTGCAGGAACTGGCCGCGGAGAGCATCAACACCGCCATCCGCAGCGCGGCGGACAGCGCCGGCATCGACATGGAGGACATTTACGAGGTGGAGATTGCCGGGAACACCGTGATGACCCACCTCCTGCTCTCTATCGATCCCTCCTACATGATCGCCGAGCCCTACGTGCCGGTGGTGCGGCGGTCGATCTACGCCGCCGCCGAGCGATTGGGAATCGCAGTCCATCCCGCCGCCGGCGTCTACACCTTCCCCGCCGTCTCCAACTTCATCGGCGGGGACATCATCGCCGACATTCTCACCTGCGGCATGGGCGAGAGCGAGGACGTCTCGCTTTTAATCGACATCGGCACCAATTTCGAGGTCGTCCTCGGGAACAGCGACTGGATGCTCTCCGCCGCCGGTGCGGCGGGGCCGGCGCTCGAGGGGGGCGAGGTGCTCTTCGGGATGCGGGCCAACCCGGGAGCGATCGAGCGGATCGAGGTCGACCGGGAGACCCTCGACGTCACCTACGCCACCATCAACGACGTCAAACCCCGGGGCATCTGCGGATCGGCCCTGATCGACCTCCCCGCCGAACTCCTCCGCGCCTGCGTGATCGACCGCACGGGCCTGATCGACACCCGCATCGACCATCCGCGGGTGCGAAAGGGCCTTCACTTCTCCGAGTTCGTGGTGGCGTTCAAGGAGGAGACGACTGCCGGAAAGGATATCGTCATCACGGAGAACGACATCAAGAACCTGATCATGAGCAAAGCCGCGGTGCTCGCCGCCTGCCTCACCCTGATCGAGGGGGCGGGCATCACGCTACCCGACATCCAGCACCTCTACCTCTCGGGGGCGTTCGGCAACTACATCAACAAGCAGAACGCCGTTACGATCGGGCTGATACCGGAGATCCCGCTCGAACGGATCAGAAACATCGGCAACGGGGCGCTGGAAGGCGCGAACATCGCCCTGGTCAACCGCGACCGCCGCCTGATGCTGGACCAGATCGCATTCAAGATCGCCTACATCGAGCTGAACGCCGATCCCTCGTTCATGGACCGCTACACCAGCAGCTGCTTCCTGCCCCACACCGATCTCGCCCTCTTCCCGGGGGTGCAGGCGATGCTCGAGGCCTGTCGCCTGCGAAGGGGGGTGGTGCGACCCCATGGCTGAGAACATATCCCCGCCGAACTCGCTGGCGAGCGGCGTCGGGGCGCTACCCCACCGGGACCCGGCCGCCGCCTGCGACGCCGTGCTCGTCGCCTTCCCCCGCTTCCCCTACGTCCCGACGCTCCCCAACCGCGGGTTGCTGGAGGGGATCGTCTTCTCCGATTCCGCCCAGCTCCCCGGTCGGATCCTCCGCGAGGGGCGGCTCCACGTGGATACGCGCCTCGACCACTCCGCTGCAATGGAGCAGGTCTACCAGGACTTCGTGGAGGGGAACTACGCCAACTACCCGGCCACCCCGGAGTACAACTCGGGGTTCCACGCGATGCTGGAGCGCGACCTCGAGGGTGCGCAGATCCTGAAGTGCCAGGTGAGCGGTGCGGTCACCTTCGGGATGCAGGTGACGGACTGCAGCAAACGTCCGCTCTTCTACGACTCCCTCTGGGCCGATCTGCTCGGGAAACTGATCGCGCTCCGGGCCCGCTGGTACGAGGCGGCGATGCGGGAGCGGACGAGCGTCCCCGAGACCCTGGTCGTGCTGAACGAGCCCTACCTGGCAGCCCTCGGCTCCTCGGTGGTGCCGATCGATGCCGATGCGGTGGCGTCGGCGTTCCAGGACGCCGCCTCCCTCCTGGAAGGGGGTCTCGGGGTGCACTGCTGCTCGAACACCGACTGGGGATTCCTGATCTCCCTCCAGCCCGCCGTGATCTCGTTCGATGCCTACACCACGGCGCGGGAGTTCCTGCTCTACGCCGACGATATCGCCGGGTTCCTGGAGGGAGGCGGGGCGATTGCCTGGGGCATCGTGCCCGCAGAGTATCAGGTGTTCCGGCAGGAGACCGAGGGTTCGCTCTACGAGCGTTTCCAGGCAATCCGAAAGCAGGTGTGCGAATACGTGGACGAGGATCTCTTCTTCTCCCAGTCCCTGATCACGCCGACCTGCGGGATCCGCTTTGCCGACGAGGCGGATGCGGAAGCCATGATGCAGATGGCGGCGGCGCTCTCCCGCCGGGCGCGGGGGGAGGCGGCATGACCCGCCCCTGCCGCATCGCCGTCTCCGGCAAGGGAGGAACGGGGAAGACGACGATCGCCTCGCTCATCATCGCATCCTTAAGAGACGCCTGCCTGACACCCATCCTCGCCGTGGATGCCGATCCCAACGCCAACCTCAACGAGGCGCTGGGCCTGCCCGTTCGCGAGACGCTCGGGAGCATGCGGGAGGACGCCTTCACAAAAAGCATCCCTCCGGGGATGTCGCGGACCGAGTACGTCCAGTACCGCTTCCGCCAGGTGCTCGTCGAGTCCGGGGGCGTCGACCTCCTGCCCATGGGCAGGCCGGAGGGGAGCGGCTGCTACTGCTTCGCCAACAACCTCCTCCAGGAGTCCATGCAGACGCTGGAGAAGGAGTATCGCTTCATCGTCATCGACACCGAGGCCGGCATGGAGCACATCAGCCGCGGCACGGTGGGCCGCCCCGACATCCTGCTGATCGTGAGCGACCCGGGGGCCCGCGGGCTGCGGACGGCGGAGAGGATCCGCGGGATCGCCGCCTCCCTGGGGTTCGAGGAAGGGCAGATGTCTCTCGTCTTCAACCGCTACCGACAGGACACCGCAGCCGTCCCCTCCGACCGCCTGCGGCCGATCGCCTGGATACCGGAGGATCCGGCGGTACTCGAAGCCGATCTCCACGGCATGCCGATCGCCGATATCCTCCCGTCGAGCCCCGCCCGATCGGCGGCGCGGAGCCTGACCGACACCCTCCTGGAGATCTGCGGCGACCTGACCACCCGCCAATGACGGATTAAAAGTCGGTGGTTCATACGTCCGGCCGCCAGAGTTAGATGTAGCATCCGACGGGATGCACTGGCGGTGCACGGTGGACCCTCTTATCTACGACTGGATCCTGCTGCCCGGGCTGATCCTGGCAGCCCGGATCGTCGAGACCTGCCTGAAGACGGTGCGGCAGGTCTACGTGGCGCGCGGGTTCAAGCGGCTCGCCGCCGGGATCGGGACGGGCGAGATAGCGGTCTGGCTGCTCTCGACCGGGCTCGTCATCACCCACCTCGCCAATCTCCCGGGCATCGCCGCCTATATCGCGGGCTACGCCATCGGGACCATGCTCGGGATCGACCTGGAGAACTACCTCAAGGTCGGGAACGCCGTGGTGCGGATCATAACAAGGAACAGACCCGAGCCGATCATGCTGGAGCTCCGCGAGAGGGGGTTCGGGATCACCCGCCTCGAGGGCAGCGGCAGTCTCGGTTCGCCGGTTTCAGTTCTGCTCGTGCTCGTGCCGCGGAGCGAACTATCGGAACTGGTCGCCATCCTGAATCGCAGCTACCCGGACGCCATCTTCACGGTCGAGGATATCCGCACCGTAAAAGAGGATGCCCGCCTGTTCCACCGCGACCAGCGCCCGAGCCTGCTCCGCTGGCTCCAGAGGTGATGCTCAGGCGGTCTCCGCTTCCCGTAGCGGAATCCCGCACGCCGGGCAGCGCATGGCGCTGCAGGGGACATTCTTCCCTTTCTCCACGATCCGCTCGCACCCCGGGCACTGGCAGAGTATCCTGCGGGCGGGCCGGCCCACGCGACGCCGTCTCCTGTCGACCATGAGAGAGGAGTATACCGTTCGCGAGAAAAAGGCTCGCGGTCAGGGAGCGCCGTACTGGTTGATGGTGCGGATCAGCGCGGCGAACCCTTCCATCTCCAGCTCCAGCACCTGCAGCCGCGTCATGCCCATGCTCCGCTCCCCGTCTGCGGTGAGGGTCTCGGGCCCCCACACCACGGTCCGCTGCACGCCGTCGGCAGACAGAATCTCCTCCGCCTCGCGGATATGGACGAACGCCCGTCCGGGGAGGATGACCGTCTCCTCAAGATCCGAGAGATCCAGCGCCTTCAAGTCGTCCCGGGTGATGAGGCAGGCGATCTCCTTTTGTACGGGCAGGACCCGCCCGGAGAAGCCGCGGGCATCGAGCACCTGCTGGACAAAAGGTAAGGAGACGCTGCTGGTTACGACTGTCGCCCTTCCTGCCGCCCGTGGCAGCAGGGCCATGAGCTCCGGCTCCTGCAGGATGGCGAAGGGAGAGCCGATCTCGGGATCCCAGAGGGGGGTGCCGCTGATCTTCATCTTAAACCGTCCCGCGAGATCGGTGACGAGGGAGCGGAACTCCTCCACCGTATGCGTCCGCTGGCCGGGGATCAGCGGGGCGTTCCCCAGGATCAGCCCCTGTTCTGCGGCGTTGGCGAACCGCATCAGGATCAGCCCCTTCGTGCCCCGCTCCTCCAGCCAGGCGCACGTCCTCTCCAGCTCCTCGGCGTCGTTCACTCCCGGGATCACGACCGCCGCCGCATAGACGTCGATCTCTCCTATGAGCTCCTCGAGGACGGCGAGCGAGGTTTCCGGCGTGGGATCGTGCATGTACGTCCGCCGGAGGTTGGGATTGACGGAGAATATCGTGAAGGAGACTTCCGACAGCCCGTTGTCGATGAGGAACCGCGCGATAGACGGATCGTCGAATCCCTTGCCGCTGGTGTAGCCGATGTGGAGGGGGGCCTCCATGCTCCCCAGGAGCTCGACCAGCTCCGTGAACCGCGGGTAGCAGCTGGGATCGCCGCCGCCGCTGATGGTGGTGCGGGCGAGATCCCCGTCCAGCCTCTGGAGCTGCACCAACACCGCATCGGCGATCTCCCGTAGATCCTTGAAACCGCTATACTGCTCTTTTACGCTGCGGGTGCAGTAGTCGCAGCCCACCCGGAAGGGCGGACAGTACCGGCAGCCGAAGGGCGGCGTGTCCTTTGCATGCTTGAAGTAGCAGTACTCGCAGAAACCGCGGCAGTCCCGCCCCGGCCTTCCCCCGATGTCCACGTTCAGTTCCGGCACTACAGAACCGTTGGGTCCACTCCCTGATGAGCCTTTTCTCCGCCCGTCCAGAGGGGCAACTCGGAGTTTCCAGTGAGCCATGCCGCCGCCCCGTTAGAGTGTGCGGCGGATTCGCTCGACCAGATCCCGCGTGCTCGCTTTGCAGGGCCGATTCTCCTCGGATCGTTCGATTTTTCCTGCAAGACCGCGGAAGATCTGGGAGATCGCCTCCCCATGCGAGGGGCCGTAGCCTCCCTCCAGCACCAGGGCGAGGGGGAGCGATGCAGCATCCCGTAGGATGTGGGTGAGGTGCGCCAGATCCCGCGGGCGGACCTGCATACCGCCCAGGGGATCGTCGAAGAGGATATCCTGCCCTGCCGAGACGATGAGGAGATCGGGGCGGAAGCGCTCGATCGCCGGCGCGAAGATCTCCGCAAAGACGAGCGTGTAGTCCGCCCTGCCGGCGTCGGCGGCGAGCGGCACGTTGAGGGTGAATCCCGTCCCCTCGCCATGACCCCGCTCGTCCACACGGCCGGTCAGGGGGAACGCGTTCCACTGGTGGGCGGAGCAGTAGAGCACCCGGTTCGAGCCATAGAACGCCTGCTGGGTGCCGTTGCCGTGGTGGATGTCCCAGTCGACGATCGCCACCCGGTCGACGGATTCGAGGGCGGCAGCGGCGGCAATCGCCGCGTTGTTCAGCAGGCAGAAACCCATCGCCCGCTCCCGCTCCGCGTGGTGGCCCGGCGGGCGGACCAGCGCAAAACAGCTCTCACCGTCCATCGCCCGTTCAGCCGCCGCCATCGCCGAGCCCGCGGCATACAGCGCCACGTCATAGGACTGCGGGGTGATGTAGGTGTCGGGATCCAGGTAGCTCACCCGGGCCGTGTCGGCGCAGCGCTGCTCCAGCCGTTCGAGGTAGCGGGCTGAATGCACATGCTCCAGATCGATGCGGCTCGCCTGCACGGGCGCAAAGACCGTTATCCCCCGGGGGAGACCGGAGAGCGCCTTCTGCAGCCGCTCGTTGCTCTCGGGGTGCCCGCGGAGGTCGTGCCGCGCGAACAGATCCCCGCTGATGGCAGAGCACTTCATACAGCTCCCGTGATCCTACCCTCGTCCACGGGGTGCATAAAGGTTGTCCCGCTGAACCGCAACGATCTCCAACGGAGTCCGCTGCCAGAAGATGCCGGTCTATGATGTACGGCTTTAGAGAACCTGCCTACCGCCGCACGTGGTACCCCGCCGCTTCCAGAACGGACGCCACCCGCTCCCGCCAGGCAGCGTCGTCCGCCTCCTGGATGCCGCCCACGCACGCTTGCCATACCGTAAAAAAAGCCGGATCCTCGGAGCAGAGGTGCCGCCGCCCCATGACGCGCCCGACCCGTCTCCCCTGCGGGTCCAGGATCAGCAGGGTCCAGCAGCCGAACTCGCGGCAGATATCGGGGCGCGTGCGGTGGACGGTGCAGTAGGCCTTCTCGTCGCGGGGATCGCGCCGCAGGAAGGGGCAGGCATCGGGCCAGTCCGCAAAGATGCTCCTGTCGGCGTAGAGATCGGTCTTTTCCGGATCGATCCGGACCACCTGCTCCTCACCGGTGTATTGGTTCCGCAGGAGAAACTCGCCATCGCTGCGCTCCTCTTTGATCGCATGCATCCGTCCCATGATGCTGCAGCACTCGCCGCACTGGCTGCACTCAAAAACCATGCCGCTTCCCCAATACTCCTTGGACGTTCCACCCCATGAATATCGCTCCAGGCGAAACTGCCGATGTGATCGCAGCGGGGGTGTCGCGGGCTTTGTTGGTGCAACTCTCACGATGGCTGTTGGTGCTATCCTTCCCCACGCAGGCGGAGTGTCCACCTCTTTGGTACCCCGTGTGACATGGCTCGTTGCCTTGAACCACCCTTGGAGG
Source organism: Methanomicrobiales archaeon (assembly GCA_034679905.1). Taxonomy (GTDB): domain Archaea; phylum Halobacteriota; class Methanomicrobia; order Methanomicrobiales; family JACTUA01; genus JASEFH01. The sequence goes on from JAXDAH010000221.1 coordinate 15,404, forward strand.
TTATCGTATTAGCAGGGGAGGGGGACGGGGGAGGAGGCGCCGCCCCCTCCCCATTGGTACGATAGGGCCTGCCTTTGGTTTGCGGAAGGATTGACTTACCTGAATGTCCTAGCACGGATAAAGACCCCATATAATGGAATCAGGAGATATCTCGCACCCAGTGGAGCGGCTACTATAGGGTGCATAGTTACGATATTGCCCCCTTGAAACCGCCCCTGGAGGCTATCGTACCAGCGGGGGTGGGGGAACGGGGGGAGGGGGGTGCCCCCCCCCCGTAAATGCGATAGGTCTGTATGGGTAAACTGAAGATCGAGCGGGGCTTACGGTCGAACCCATCGATCGCAACTGTGTCTTAATATGCTATCATGCTATGAGGAGACAGCCCGTATCGGGGATGAAGGGAATCCCTTGCTGCGATCGATCCGTGCAGAAGAGAGCAGAAGATCGATTGGGATACCTCCCAGCGCAGGGCCCATCGGACAGCGACATTATTAGCCGCAGACCCGCAGATAAATTAAGACAGGATGCTGCATAGGGTGGGCTCATCAGCCCTTCAGGCACCTCCAAGGAGGTCTGCGATATGAGCGCCCGCAAGATATCGGAGAATACGGCCGTGCGTGAGACAACCGGCATGAGCGAAAGCAGCAGCCCAGAGGCACCGCCCCTCCCCGAGCTCCTCGCCCCTGCGGGATCTCCCGATGCCCTGCGTGCGGCCGTTGCCGCCGGAGCGGATGCGGTCTACCTGGGCGGCAGGATCTTCTCCGCCCGCCAGTTCGCGGCGAACTTCAGCGACGCGGAGCTTGCCGAGGCGATTCGGTACGCCCATGCCCACGGCGTGCGGGTCTACATCACCGTGAACACGCTCATCCTCGACGAGGAACTCGGCGAGGCGCTCCGCTACCTCTTCCGGCTCTACATATGGGGCGCGGATGCCATGCTCGTCCAGGATCTCGGGCTCGCCAATCTGGCGCGGACGGTATTCCCCCGCCTCCCCCTGCACGCCTCCACCCAGATGACCATCCACAACCGCGAAGGCGCGGAGTGGGCAGCCCGGATGGGATTCACCCGCACGGTGCTGGCGCGGGAGCTGCCCGCCGACGAGATACGGGAGATCGCTCGTGCCATCCCGCTGGATCGCATGGGGCTGGAGGTCTTCATCCACGGCGCCCTCTGCTACTGCTACTCCGGGCAGTGTCTCCTCTCCTCGGTCATCGGCGGGAGGAGCGGCAACCGCGGCATGTGCGCCCAGCCCTGCAGGAAACCCTACACCCTCCTGCGGGGTACGCAGGACATCTACGGCCGCCCCACCGGTCTAGCCTCCGTCGCGCTGCGGGATCGCTACCTCCTCTCGACGCGGGACCTGGAAGTCTACCCCCAGCTCGAGCAGATCGTCGACCTCGGCGTCGCCTCCCTCAAGATCGAGGGGCGGATGAAGGCTCCCGAGTACGTGGCAATAGTCGTGGACATCTACCGCAGAGCGCTTCAGGCGATCGCCGAAGGTCGCTTCGAGCCCTCCGCCGAAGACGAGCGGGATCTGGCGCTGGCGTTCAACCGCGGCTTCAGCGGCGGTTACATCCTCCAGGATCCCGTCATGGGCCGGGAGCGGCCGGGCAACCGCGGGCTCTATGCCGGGCAGGTGGCGGCCGTCGACCGCTCGCGGCGGGAGATCGGACTCGAGCTGGATGGCGGCATCCGACCGGAGCGGGGCGACGGCATCGAGATCGTTTCCAGAGAGGGGGGGGCCGAAGGGCTCGGCATGGTGCTGCGGAGGGAGCCCGCAGAACGGGACGGCCTCCTCTGGTTCCCGGTCCGGGGAACGGTGCGGGAGGGTGCCTGCGTCTCCATCACCCGCCGCGCCGATCTGGAGCGGCGGGCCAAGCGGATCCTTGCGGGCACGCGGGCGCCCCGGCAGATCGATCTGGCGGTGGAGTGGGATGAGGACGGCACCCCGCTCCTCACCGGCAACGTCGCCGGACCCCGGGGGGCGATCGAGGTGCGGCACCGGGGCCACTTCCGCATGGAGCCCGCGGTCAGCCGCCCCCTGACCGAAGAGGACGTCAGGTCCCGGCTCCAGCGCACCGGCGGGACGGGATTTGCGTTCCGCACGATCGCGGTCCGGCCTCTCCCGGGCCTCTTTGCCACCCCGGGCGACCTGAACCGCCTCCGCCGGGACTTTCTGGATAAGGTGCGGGAGGCTCTCGTGGCCGCCTGCCTGCCGGATCCCCGCGAGGTGTCGGCCGCAAAGGTCCGGCTCGACGCGGCAGTGTCCGACCTCACCCGTAGACCGACACGGGGGAGCGCTGGAAAAGTGCCCTCCATCGCCTGCTACGTGGACACCCCGGCATCCGTGCGGTCGGCGATCGAGGGCGGGTGCCGCCGCATCTACCTGGAGCTCCGGCCTCCCGCCCCCTGCTCGGGAGGGGCGCGGGCTGCACCGCCGGCGCTGGACGCCGATTCGCTTCTGGCCGAGCTCGGAGAGGCTGCAGAGGCCGCGTCCCGCAGTGGCGCCGTGCTCTTCTGGAAGTGGCCCCGCATCACGCGCCGCTGCTTCCTGGACACGGCGCTGCCCCTGGTCTCGGCGGTACACGGGCGAGGGGTGCACGGGGTGATGGTGGAGGGGCCCGGGCTCGTCGGGGCGGTGCTCGCGGCTGAGCCCCGGATGGCCGTATGCGGCAGTGCGGGGCTGAACGTCTGGAACCACCGCACGGTCCTGACACTAGCACCCCCGCTGGAGCGGCTGACGCTCTCGCCGGAGCTCTCTGCTGATTCGCTCCCAGTTCTCGTTCAGAGAGTGCGCCAGCTGGCGAGCACACCCGCTCTCGAGATCCTGGTGCAGGGGAACCTGGAGGCGATGGTCGCGGAGGACTGCCTGCCCTGCACGGCAGGAGCGGTGGAGAGAATGGGAGAAGGAGCCTGGATCCTTCGCGACGAGCGGGATCGGGAGTTCCCCCTTCTCCTGGATGCCGAGTGCCGCACGCACATCCTCAACGCCGTCGAACTCTGCCTGATCGATCACATGCCCGCGCTCTTCGCCATCGGGCTGGACGGGATCGCCATCGATGCACGGGGGCGCTCCCCGCGGTACGTTCGCGAGATGACCGCGCTCTACCGAAAGGCAGTTGATGCGACAGAGAGAAGGGATCATGGCTGGCAGCAGGAGCTCGCGGGATTCAAAGAGGAGGCGAAACGGATGTCTCTCGGCGGCATCACGGCGGGGCACTTCCTGCGGGGCCTCAAGCGGTGAGATACATGCAGATCGTCGTATCGCTCCAGAATCCGCACGATATTGCGGAGGCCGAACAGCTCGGTGCGGACCTGATCGAGCTCCGGCTGGACCTGATGGCGGCGGATATGCTTATCAGGGACCATATCACGGCGCGGGTTCCCCGCATCCTGACGCTCCGCTCCGTCCTGGAGGGCGGGTGCTTCGGCGGCAGCCCGGCAGATTGGTTCTCGACGATCGCTCCCCTGGCAGCGGGAGCGGACTATGTGGACGTGGAACGGCAGTTTCAGGAGCATGCCACCGCGATTCGTGATATGGGAAGCCGGATCGTGGCCTCCTGTCACCGCAGGGATATGCCGGCCCCCAGGGAGCTCAGGGCGATCGATGAGAACCTGCGATCCTACGGCGACATCCCCAAGATCGTGGTCAGCCCCGAAAGCGAACGGGACGTGCTCGACCTCCTCTCCTTCACGCTCTCGGCGGAGAAGCCCATCTGCACGGGGGTGATGGGGGCGCGGCACTCCTACGCACGGGCGATCCTGCCCCTCTTCGGATCGGCGTGGGTGTACTGCCACGTGGGGGTGCCGACCGCCGCCGGGCAGTACCACGTCCGGGAGATGCAAGAGCTCGCCTCCCTGCTCGAGCGGCGGTAGGAGCCGCTACCCGCACTCTCCGCCGCTCTCGTACGCTGCCCGCACCTTTTCTGCCGCCGCATCCGATACTTTCTCCCGCAGGACATCCAGGAGCGCCTCCATATCCTCCGGCGGCATGCAGCCGAGATTCTCGGAGCCATCCCCGATCGCGCCGGCGAGATACGCCAGCTGGTCGGGGGACAGTCGGCGGATACGCTCGCCAAAGTCGCGCTCGTCGCGGGCGAAGTGCTTGGATACCGGCGGGAGGATGTTGTGGAACTCCACCTGGGCTCCCATTGAGAGCAGTTCTTCCACCTCTGGTGCCAATATCCTGAATATCTCGATGTCCCGTTCTGATAGTTCCCGCGCCATGTCTTCCATTCTCCAGGTACGGCATAGGGCTTTTAGTTTTTGAATTCTTCTCCCGAGATCGCCTGGGGCATGTAGGATTCTGCATCGCTCCGTGAGCTCCTGATACTTCGGGACATATTCTCCTTATCGCCATTTTCCAATGGGTATACATCGGATTTTCCGTCTTAGCGGCGATCGGGCTTAATCGTCTGGCTAACCATAGCGGATGCACAGCGGCGGCGCCTGAAAGACAACGCAATTCTCTTCGGGAATGTCGCAGCCTTACTGGCTCGCATGGAAGAAGACGGATTAGAGCAACCCAAAGGCAGAGTGCCCTCAGAACTAAAGGACGATAGCGCACCTGCCACCCCGCAGGATTCGGTACCGCACTGACATCGATCCCCCGTACCACCCCCAGGTCCGGTGCTGCTTCCGAAAGGGATCGTAGCGGCAGGCGATCTCCACCATCGCCTGCGGGCGGCCGGGAAAGGTCCGGAAAAACGGTATCGGAAAAGAGGGGAGGCTCTTACGGGCTCATCCGCACGATCCGCACGGCGACCATCTCGGGTTCTCCTCCGGTCGCGGGATTGGTTATGGTCAGGCGGGTCTGCCGGTCCAGGCTCACGACATCCCCCCCCTCATCGGTCAGCCGTTCGCGGGCAGGGGGTGCCGGCAGTACCTGGATCTTCGAGGTCGGATCCGAGGGGAGGATGGAGATGAGGTATTTCCCGGCGGTCAGGTCGAACCATGTGGCCGCTCCCGACGCCAGGGTGAGCACCAGGTCGAAGAGTACGCGCCCCTGCGCGGGAAGGATCTCGGAGAACGACGATGTGCTGGACTTTCGAAGGGCGTTGCGGCACGCAAGCGTGCAGATTCCGCAGGCGGCGAGGGTGAGGATACGGGCATCCATATGGATAATAATTATAACAATTAGTATTTATATATTTTTAAATATCAATTTGGAATTATACTGTGTAATTCCCAAAAAAAGGTGTAATATCAACTCTATTTGGCATGCAAAGACTATTTGATTTAGATTGGAATGGCATGGCGGCAGCGGGTGCAGCGAGACTGCCTGGTTATGGAGTCAGTCTCTAAAACACCTGTGCGCGCCGTGGAGTTTCTCTACGTAGAGCCCTTTCCACCCGGTATAGCCGCAGTAGAAGCAGCCCACTCCCTCGCAGTGCCGGCACTTCCGCGCCGGCTTCTCCACGAGAACGCAGCCCTTTTTGTCGCAGTAGGTGCAGCCCGCGCCCTCGCAGTGCGAACAGGTCACGGAGATATACTCTTTTTCTGTTTCGGCCATCTCAACTACCTTTTCTGGAGACCAGTACCTGATAGGTTCTTCCCAAACCCTTATAGCACTACCTGAGATTGCGAACGCTCGATTAAACCGGATCTCCGGATCGCTGCGCCGCGCTCCGCCGCTCGTACCTCGATTTTTTTCTGCATCGACAGCGCAGGGATGTACAGTCGGATCGGAACAGATCCTTGGGATCCTCCCGCCAGCGCACTGTCGAAAGTTTGAAATCGGAGGAATGGGCATGAGGCAAATTCGTATCCAGGATATGGTGAAAAATATGGCAGAAACAGATCTTACTGCTGAACCGGGAAGGCAGGATGTCGTTATCACCCGCACCTTTGACGCACCTCGTGAGCTCGTCTTCAGGACATACGTAGATCCGCAGCTGGTGCCCCGCTGGTGGGGGCCGAGAAACCTCACGACCACGGTCGAGAAGAGCGATCTCAGACCTGGCGGTATGTGGCGTTTCATTCAGCGCGACGCCGAGGGGAATGAGTACGTATTTCACGGATTTTATCACGACGTTACGCCCCCCGAACGGCTCAGCTACACCTTCGAGTTCGAGGGCGAGCCGGGCCATGTACTGCTCGAGACGGTGACGCTCGAAGAAGATGGCGGCAGGACGAAGGTGACGGACCGAGCGATCTTCCAGACCGTCGAGGACCGCGACAGGGCACTCGCGGCGGGTATGCAGCAGGGGGCGGACGAGACCATGGAGCGTTTCGCCGAACTCTTGGAGGAACGGAAAAGGACAGGGGCTGTCGAAAGCGGCGCCCAGGCGGTATAACCGCGGCGATCCCCGAGCGAATACGTCTGCGTGACCGGCGACGTACCAAGAATTCGAACCCGGCCTGAACAGAACAGTTACTGGAAAAAGTCGTGATGCGACCATGACTCGGATCGCGGAATGGATGATCGGGCTCCAGAGGATAGCATGCTCCGTAGGACATGCGGGAGTCATCCTCCTCGACCAGGGCACGAGCCGTCAGATTTCCAGCCCACCCTCATGTATAAGGGGGCTGAGCCACCAGATTCTCCAGCGGATGGACATGCCGTGTCTCCACGTCGCAAGGCAGGCACGATATGCGGCCAGAATCCTCCTCATTCTCATGCAGCGACCCGCACCGTTCGCGCAGGCTGCGAAGCGGATCCAGGTGCTTGGTTTCGGCAGTCATCCCCTCCCCCGGCTGCCAGTGAAATACGGAAGTCAGCCAGCGCCGACACTTCAGGTCACGAACAGCGGCGCCACATCCAGAAGGTCGCCCCTGAAGTTCTTCGCGCTGGTGTATGCCCTCTCCGCTCCATTCTGGGTGCTGAACGTCATCCATCCTATGCATCTTCCCGTGGACAACCTTCCCGTGACCGACATCGGGGCTACGTTTACCCCTCTGATTGCGGCCTCGATCCTCCTCTCTAAAGAGGAGGGGCCGGACAGCGTGCAGCGTCTGCTTAAACGGACCTTCGATCATAAGCGAATCCGTCAGAAGACCTGGTATATCCCTATCCTATTCCTGATGCCTGCACTCTACGTGTTGACCTATGGGGTCATGCGCCTGATCGGTCTGCCGGTCCCCACCGAATGGCATCCTCCCCTTCTGACACCGCTCCTCTTTATTGTGTTCTTTACTGCCGCTGCAGGCGAAGAGCTGGGCTATACAGGTTATGCCACAGATCCCCTGCAACTCCGATATACCGCACTGACAGCCAGCCTCATCATGGGATCGATCCATGCAGTCTGGCATTACCCGTCGATGATCCAGATGGGCCAGACTCCGGCGCTGATGGCCTGGGGGACGCTTCTGACCATCAGTTTCCGGATCCTGACGGTCTGGCTCTATAACAACACGGGTAACGGTGTCTTCGCAGCCATCCTCTTCCATGCAGTCACCAACACCGGCAGAAGCGTGTTCCCCGGCGGCCGTCCCGCGTATGAACTCGGTGACGCGGCGGTCGGCTATGCAATCATTACGATCGCGGCTGCAATCGTGACATTCCTGTGGGGTTCGACGACACTCGCCCGGTTCAGAATACCCCCCGCCCAGCGTCTAAAAGCCGCCATTCACCACAGGATCCCAGGAGGCATTTCGGGATTCTCTCGCTGAATGTCCGAATATCGTCTGAAGTCGGCGAATTATCAGGATAGAATATCTCCATGCGGTGACGAGCGGGACGATCCTGCCGGGATGCTGCAGGGTCTGGAGGGCAAGAGTTAACTCTTGCACGCGGATCATGCACGGGCCATGCGCTGACATTCAAGGCAATGGCCGGTTTAGATCGACTTCCAAAGCGAGAGCGGGGTGGCTTCGAGGCCCCCGCAAGATCCCCAGATAATAGGTGAGAACATGGTAAAGAACGGGATGTCACCTGCCAACGAGAGCGGCTACGCATCCGTGAACGGCCTCAAGATGTACTACGAGATTCACGGCAGCGGCGAACCGCTGGTCCTGCTTCACGGCGCTTTCACAACGATAAACGGCACGTTCGGCAGGATGCTGCCATCCCTGGGCGGGACCCGGCGGGTCATCGCCGTCGAGCAGCAGGGTCACGGCCGCACGGCCGACATCGACCGACCGCTGACCTACGAGCAGATGGCCGAGGACACCGCCGCCCTCCTCCGGCAGCTCGATGTCGGAAATGCCGACTTCTTCGCCTACAGCATGGGTACGGGCATCGCCCTGCAGGTCGCCATCCGCCACCCCGATCTGGTGCGCAGACTCGTGCTTGCCTCGCCGGCCTATTCTCGATCTGGCTTCCACTCGGGAGTCCTGGAGGGGATCGCGAGCATCACGCCCGAAATTTTCGTCGGATCCCCGGTGCAGGAGGAGTATGCCAGGACAGCACCGAATCCAGGAGACTGGCCCGTGCTGATCGAGAAGGTGAAGCACCTGGACGGCGAGTTCCAGGGCTGGCCGGCCGAGACGATTCGGGCGATCGCGGCGCCCACGCTGATCGTCATCGGGGATTCCGACATCGTCCGCCCCGAGCACGCGGTGGAGCTGTTCCGGCTGCTCGGCGGCGGGGTGGCGGGGGATTTCGTCGCCCCGCCATCCTCCCGGCTTGCAGTGCTACCCGCCACCACGCATACCACGCTGATAGACCGCTCCGATTGGCTCCTTTCGATGATCGAAGAGTTCCTGGATGCGCCCATGCCAGGGGGCGGGTGATTGGTAATGACGGAGACCACCAGCGACCTTGAACGGATCGCAGAGGGAGGGCGACACCGTCTATATGCACGCCGTTCGATAGCAGTGGGCAGACGTCGGTGCGCTAAAGATTTTCCCATCCGTCTGGTCATACGAAGGTTCATGAGCCAACCGGAGAATAGTTGGTAACGATCAGTTCGCTGATCTCCCCGCGCCGGAGAGCGTTGCAGTTGATCATCCGCTTTGCTGGAACCCGCTCGATCCTGTACCCCGAATACAGATCGTCAAAGAATGTGTCAAGAGGGTTCTCGTTCTGGGGGTCCGAATTGCTGAGCATGATCTTCGCGCCGAGGGCATCCAATTCCCGGAAAAATTCCGCCAGCCTCATCTGATCCCCGTCGGTGAAGCCATTTTTCGAGTAATTCGTAAACGATGCTGTTCCGCTCAGCGGGCGGTATGGAGGATCCAGATAGACGAACGTATCTTTATTGACGAATTGTTTGCATCTTGTAAAATCTCCCAGGATGATTTGAGCCGTCTTCAGGAGTGCTGCCGCATTCCTGAGGTTATCTTCGTTGAGGATCTCCGGTTCTTTGTATCGCCCGAACGGTACATTGAACTCTCCTTTACGGTTTACGCGGAACAGACCGTTGTAGCAGGTGCGGTTGAGAAAGACGATCTGAGCCGCCCGTTCGATCCAGCCCGCATGGTATCTCCGGAAGTCAATCCCGGATCGTTTCTGGTTGAACGCGCTCCGCACCGCGTAATAGAACGGTTCCCGCGCGGCATCGTCCTTTGATAGATATTCGGATTCAAGGACTTGGAGTTCCGATACGAGCTGGTTCACCGATCGTTTGATGACGCGGTAGAGCAGGACCAGTTCTTCGTTGGCATCGCAGATACAGCAGTGCTCGAAGGCATATATTCGGTTGAGATAGAAGAATACCGCTCCCCCGCCAACAAACGGCTCGACGTACTTTGTTATTTTTCCTTCTTTCAGTTCGGGGGGAAGGCGTGCGGAGAACTCTCGAAGTAGCTGCGTCTTGCCGCCCGCCCATTTCAGGAAGGGCTTCGCCTCGGGTTCGGGTCCCGCCTGTTCCGCCATGTTCGGAGAATCCGCACGACTCCTTTTCATTACATTATCCTTCGACCATTATAGACTATTGAATCGAACCTGGATAATCCCGACCCGGATCCATGGTGCATCCCTGCTGGTTGCAGAATTTTCTGACGCATCGAGCCTGGGCAGAGCACAGGATCCGCAGCACGATCTATTCCCGCCCCCGCGAGGGTATAGGATCGGACTCCGCCCTAGTGGTCTATCTTCTGGCTGGAGAGCACGGCACTGCAACGAGCGGGTAGTCTCGCAACCATCTCCCCGCTATGTATCTGACTCCTGTTCTCCGAAAATTCCTGGCCTCCCGAATATCAAGCTCGTACCGGTTAGATACGCTTCGTCGTAGATCCGCTGCGAACGGGTGCCCTGCCGACTATTCCCGGGCCGCCCTCGCGGCAGGAGACACCCACCATCGCAACCTTTATAGTTAGGTAAAACCTAACTAACGAAGGATCCACGGGCATGGCGAGAGAAGAGTACCTGTTCGAACTGATGGACCGCCTGATCAACCTCAGGAACGAGTGCTCTTCCGAAATCTTCTCCGAATGCGGAATGCCGGACATGACGGTGACGCAGATCGGATACCTGAAGGCCATCGCCCGCCATGGGGACGTGACGTTCAGCAGGCTTGCCGAGATCACCCGCAACTCCAAACCCACGATCTCGGAGACGATCAGCAGGTTCGTGCGGATGGAGTGCGTCTATAAGGAGAAGTCTCCCGACGACGGACGGATCGCCTACATCCGCCTGACCGAGAAAGGGCGGCTGATAGCGAACGCCGAGCAGAAGGCGTTGGGCCGGGTCATTGAGAGAATGATTCAATCCCTGGATGAGAAAGAGCTGGATCTCCTGGTCGAGATCTTAAAAAAGGTTAGATGATTCTGGCCACACTGTAGAATTCGAACTTACTGGTATTACCATGCAGCAGACAGACGCAAAAAAAGTGATCGTCATACCGCTCTTCGAGACCGTGGTCTACCCGAAGAGCCGCACGAAGTTCCAGGCCGATAGCGCCACCGGGGATCTCCTGCTCGCCGAGATGAAGGCGTCCCGGTCTGCGTATGCGGTCGGGCTGACGATTAAGAGCGATATATCGCCTCCAGAGACCTCCATCGACGACCT
>JAXDAH010000222.1:0-5719 GCA_034679905.1 Methanomicrobiales archaeon
ATTGAACCTCAACTGCCCGGGGATACCCTGCCGGACGAGCGCTCCGTGTCGTAATAGTCGTAAAAATGGTGCCGGGAAAGGCAGAGGATGGATGCGGTAGCCTTCTCAACCGCACGGGAAATTATCCGATGTAGTTCAGCTCGTCTTTTGCCTTGGCCTTCTCGACTTCGCGGATCTGGTCGATCGCCTGCTCCATCTCCGCGGCGCGGTCCTGGAGAGCCGTTGCATCGACGGAGACACCGATCAGCTTGCAGAGCACGCTGAGAACTCTTGACGCGCTCTTCGGGTCGACCAGATATCCGGAGGTCTCTCCCATCAGGCAGATCCCCTCCACGTTCCGCAACATCCCAAGACCGAGCAAAAGCCCAGAAGCCCCGACGATTCCTCCAACCGTACCGTCCCTGCGGAATGTCACGCCTGCCGCTTCCGCCTCGGCGCGGAGACGGGGCATATTCACGGCGCCCAGGACCATGGGCGTATCCACGAGGTGCCCTACACCATAGCCTCCTAGGGTATACAAGCGGCGAATACCCATATGCTCGGCGACATCCAGGTAACTCTGGCAGAGAATGTAGTGCCCCTCGCTTGTCGTGCTCTGATGATTCCCCACTAGGAAGACGATCTTCTTGCCTTCACCTTCCCAGAGGAAGAGCTCGTTGTTTGCCACGTGGGTGATCCCCTCCGGATCGATGATCACCTGGGGCGGAAGATAGATTGAATAAATCTCGGCGATCTTCTGTGCAGAGAGTTCCTCGATCATGTACTCCGCCACCAGTTTTCCTACCTGACCGATGCCGGGGAGCCCCTCGATGAGAATATCCGCCTTCACGTCGGTGGTATCCAGGAACTGTATTGTCACGCGCTCCATGCCTTCATCCTCCTCCGGTAGGGGCCATACGCATCCTGGGGAGAGAATCGTGCCGGGTGTGCTGTCACGGTCGGCTGGCCGCAGAGGGGACAGCAGGATGAGAGGGTGTACGTCCGGTCCCGTATGCAGCGTCGGATGCAGCTGCTCATGCGGCTTTACCCGCCCTCTGTTTCCTGCTGAACTTGCCGCTTCCGTCTGCCTTCTCCATCACACGGATGGCAGCACCGGCTGCTTTCTCTATGGCCTTCTCCGCCTGTTTATAATCAGGGGCAGTCACCTTTACGCGGTAGATCGGAGCCCCCACGTACGAGAGTTCGATATCCACGTCCGACATCTTCAGTTGTGCACTGCGAAGAGCGCGGCGGATGACATTGACGCCATCGGATTTCCGGGACGTGAGTTCCAGGAAGCCCGTGATGGTCACTCGCGGTATCTTGACGTTCTCCTCCGCGATGCGCAGCAGGACGGTGGCGACCGTGTCTTCAAAACCCAGTTTCTCGACCGTCTCCTTTCCGTTAACGACCGCATCCTCGAAGAAGGGAAACAGGAGACCGTAACCCTGGTAGATCTTCCCCTCGATCTTCTCGACGGGTTCGCCCGTCTCCTCGCTTACAAATCCGATCCAGGTGTGGGCCTTCTGTTCGTTCTTCCACTCCCGGATCTTTTCGCGGCGCTGATGCTCGTTCACATCCTTGAGAGAGAGATCGATGTGGCCTCGCTGGGTATCCACATGCAGCACCTTGCAGACGACCTTCTGCCCCTCCCGAACGTAGTCCCGGATGTACTTGACCCAGCCGGTCGCAACTTCGGATATGGGGATCAGGCCCTGGCGTCCCCCGTACTCGTCCAGACTGACGAATGCAACGAAGTCCCTGACTTCCTGGACCGTGCAGACCACAAGTTCGCCTTCATCCGGCCATGATCTCTCGTGCATGCGGCAATCACTTCACGACTGCGAGGATCTCTCCTTTGATAACCGCCTTTCCACCGCTCGGTTCGGCGAGAACCTCTCCACAGACGACGCAGTCTACCCGGCTGCTCGCCCGCTCGAAGACCAGCTGCTCGTTCTGGCACTCCGGGCACTTCACGCGGTAGAACGCCGTCCTGTTCTCTCTCTCCAGTCGAACCATACGTCTTCACTCCGTTAACTCAAACTTACTGATCCGGAATCCTTCGCGCAGAAATGCCTTCTTGCACTTCGTGCAGCGATATCGGACATTGATCTTCTTTGTAGGTTTCTCTCCGCCGGGCACCTTGGAGAACTTACCCATGTTTCCGACGGTGCCGCGCCGCGCCTTCTGGCGGTCGATCCAGTTGAGACCGCTGGACCGTCCTTTCTTGACCTTCTCGACTTCCACGACCTCGTGTCTCTTGCAGTGAGGGCAGTATGTGGTGAATTTTGCTGGCATTTTCATAAAATGAGCCCCTTGTATTGATTTCGAATACCAATATTATTTGATAGGCCTGATATTTAAGGCTATGTTGCGGCTGCAGAGTACCTCTGCATTCTTGACGGGGAGTGTCGCGATATCCTCTCTCTCGAGGTGATAGATCCTTCCGTCCATCCCCATGAACGGATCCACGTCGCTCAGGATACGCACAAGATTGATGGGCGGGGCGGCGGCATCGTCCGATTCCTCCTCGTCCTGCGCTATCGGAGGGACTTCCGCGGGGAGCTCGGGGGCACCTGCGGCGAGATCCAGCCGGCTCTCGAGCATGCATTCCCTGCACTTCAGGATGGCCGCCGTTACCTGCTCCAGCATCTCCCGTTCCGCCGAGAGCATGCGACGCATCTCGTCTTTATCCTGGTAGTAGTTCTCAACCTGCTTGCAGGCGAGAGTGAGGATCTTCCAGGATCGGCGATAGAAGACGAACCGGACCGTGTCGCGGATGTAGTTGATCTCCTCGATAACGCTGCGCGCCTGATCGCTCAGTGGGTCCTCCAGCTGGTGCAGCTGCCCGTAGAGTCCCTCCAGGTAGACCCGCGTATGGTTGAATATATCGCTCTGGATCTCGGAGAGCTTCTCGCTTTCCCTCTCATTCATCAGCACGAGAAAGAGATCTTCACGTTTCATGATCCTTTGCTCCCGGCGATCTCTGCAAGACCTCTGCAGCAGAGGAAGACAGCAAGGGCCTCCGGAACGGTATTTTCCCCTTTTTCGACGGCATAGGTGTTCCCGAGGAGACGCATCGACAGGGTGGCACTCGCCTCCACCCGTACATCTCTCTCTCCAAATATAACGGCATCGACCAGGGGATCGAACTGCGGGAGATCGCGGACGGCAAGAGGGGTCACGCGCATCCCGCTGCCGCCGTGCAGCGAGGCGGGCAGACGTATCAATCTCTTGATATCGGTTGTAACCGGCTCATCGGCAAGGGCGGCGGTCCTGCGGATCCTCGTTGAGAACTCGCCCTGTTCGGCCGCAATCAGCCGCTGTAGCAGGGGATTTGCCATGAACGCGGCCATGCGGCGGGGCGAAGGACTGTTCAGAAGATCTTCGGCATACTTGAAGAACCGTTTCGCCTCCTTCTCGCGCATGCCCGCTTCGTTCATGCAGTGCTGGATGCCCTCCCCGTTCGGCAGCTGGAGCATCCAGCGGAGATACTCCAGGAGCGTCGTCTGGTATCGGAGCCGCCAGCCGCGAACGGGTCCGGAGCGGCGGGGCACCATGCATCTCGTGTCCAGCCCGATGCCGCAGACATAATCGACGATCTCCCGCCGTTCCTGGCCTCCCCAGGTTCGCACCGCGATATCGGTGACATGGAGGTGGTATCCCCTCCCTCCCGAGAAGACGACGGATATGCCGCGCTCGGAGAAACCCAGCTCATCCGTCAGCATGTGGAGGAGTTTCTCCGTCTCTTCCCGCACCCGCTCGAGCATCAGGTGGTAGGGACCCCGTACAATGTGATCGGCATCCAGATCGAAGATCAAGTCTGCACCGCTCCAGCGTTTCTCGGGCATCGTGGCGGCGGATGGAGCCTCGTAGTACGCGCTGGAGTAGTAGATGTGCGCCGGTACCAATGTCCTGATGTACTCGGAGAGTTCTCCTCCGCTCCCGAACCCGATATGGCGCCGCATGCGGATATCGGGGGATCCCGGGTCGAAGAAGATGAACCCCCATTCCCGCTGCTCCAGCGCCGCGGGGGGCGGGACGCTGGTCTTCCTGTAGTACTCGGTGAACCGCTGTTTCAGGAACTCGACGGTGGCGGGTCTCATGCCAGCCTCTTGATCATGTATGGGCCTTCCCGTTGATATCCCTGCTTCTTGTAGTAGGGGCGGACGCCTACGCCGGCCATGACGGCTACCCGCGCATACCCTGCACCGTCCGCGATCGCCTCTGCTGTACGCAGCAGCTGGTTGCCGTAGCTGCGGTGCTGCCACTCCGCATCCGCTGCCGAGGCGCCGATGGCAACCATGCTCCCGTATACGTGCAGTTCCCGGATCAACGCCGCTCCGTCGAGCTCCGGCCGAAAAGCAGCGGAAGGGAAGCGCAGGCGCAGAAATCCGATCAGCGTCTCCCCTGCCTCCATTGCAATAAAGTGCTCGATCCCCTCGCAGCAGGGATATGTCAGCACGGCAATCCTCGGGATCTCCCGCGGCGGGAGCCTCCCCGCCTCCCGGCAGCGGATGCAGCGGCAGCGTTTGCCCCACTCCTTCAGTCTCCGGGCTGCCAGCTGGCGGAAGTTCGAGTGGCGGGAACCGGCCACGATCAGTTTGGCCGGGATGTCTCGCTGGATCCTCTGCAGGCGTACGTACGGGGGGAGGATGGATTTGGCGTATGCGATCAGATCCACCAGATCCTCCTCCGCGTAGGGCTTGAACTCCCCGCGCCGGTAGAGTTCCTCGATCTCGGACCCCGGCGTCACCAGCGTGGGATAGATCTTCAGAAAATCCGGTCGAAACCGGGCATCCTCAAAGAGCGTCTCGAACATCCTGCGGTCCGTCTCGATGCTGCTTCCGGGCAGGTTGGGCATCATGTGGAATCCCACCTTCAGGCCGGCATCTCGAAGCAGCCGGTTCGCCAGCACGGCATCCTCGACCGTACAGCCGCGCCGATTCAGGGCGAGGATGCGATCCTCGGTATGCTGGACTCCGAGCTCCACCTTGGTCACCCCCAGACGCAACATCTCCTGGATGTGCTCCCGGCGGGACCAGTCCGGGCGGGTCTCGAAGGTGGTGGCGACGCACCGCGCTGGAGCGGTCTCGTTCGCGAGGAGTACCTCTTCGAGGTCGTCGGAGGGTGCGATGCCCGGGTTGCCGAATGCGTTCATCGCCTGGATGCAGCGGCGCACGAACCACTCCTGGTACTCGATGGGGCGTGCCGTCATCGTTCCTCCCATCACGATCAGCTCTACCTTATCTACCGGGTGCCCCAGGCAGAGGAACTGCTCCAGCCGGGCCTGCACCTGCTCATACGGATCGAACCCGTGTTCACGCGCGCGGAGCGCGGCCGGCTCTTCCCCGGTGTAACTCTGGGGGCTCTGGAACGGATGCTCGGGTCCCCCGGGGCAGGGGAGACACTTCCCGTGCGGGCAGGGTGCCGGGGAAGTCATCACGGCCACGGGTGCCACCCCCGAGAGGGTTCGCGTGGGCTTCACCTGCAGGATCCTGCGGAGCAGAGCCCGCTCTTCCGGTTCTGCGGCGGCCAGGATCGCCGAGTTCTTGGGAATGGGGGTAAGACCGTATTTACGGCAGATGTCGAGTTTTATACCTTCGACATCGACCAAACCCGGTCGTTCAGAAGAGATACGGGAGATCATCTCCCGATAGATGGCCTGTTCGTCCATCGCACCGTTAGTGCTCTGCCGTCACCTTTCCGGAGCCAAGATCGTGCGCATATCCTGGCGCCT
>JAXDAH010000223.1:0-12390 GCA_034679905.1 Methanomicrobiales archaeon
GAGCCGTGCGGCGTCCCCCTGCACCAGCACCTCCACGCGGTTGCAGGTCTGGAGGAGGAGCACTCCGCGGAAATGCTCTCCGGCCGCCTGCAGGAACGCGATCTCGTCGGGGAAGCGGCAGGCCTCGAGCTCCTCGCCCTTCGCCGTGTGGTGGGAGACGGTCGCGATCGCCAGGGGAGCGAGGAGCGGTGGCTCAACCATGGAGGTACCTCCCCCGCACCAGGCTCCAGGCGGCTTCGTGCCCGCGGGAGACCGCCTCCCAGACCTCGCGATCCCGCAGCACCTGCCAGAGCACCTCGGACCTCCGCGGTCGGGAGGGCTCGATGCGGCGGAGCTCCCGCCGCAGTTCCTCCTGGATGCGGATCATCTGGTCGAGCGTGGGATAGGTCTCCTCGAGCGCCATCCGCAGGTAGCGGGCGATGGCGGGCGAGCGGCCGAAGGTGGTGATGGCGATGGCGTAGTTCTCGCCCCGCACGACGGACGGCACGATCACGTCTCCGCTCTCCCCCTCGGCGTTGTTGAAGTGGATGCCGAGCCGGCGGCAGATCCCCCCGATGCGGTTGTTGATAGCGGGATCGTCCGTCGCCGCCACCGCCAGGAACGCCCCCGCCAGGGTCTCTTCCAGCACCGCATCGGACACTCCTCCGAGATCCAGTTCCCGCCGCTCCACGGCGAGGCTCTGGAGATCCGAAACAAACGAACGGCTCACCACCAAAACATCCGCCTCCCCGCAGAAGAACGCCGCCTTCCGCAGGCTCACCTCGCCCCCTCCGAAGACGACGATCCGTTTGCCGGCAAGATCGATCAGGAGGGGGATCATTGGTTACATTTTTTGCGATGGACTCTCATTAAAGTGCTGATCCATTCGGACGTTCTGGCGGCGGCAAAGCCTTATCCCATGCCCGTCAACTCGGATCTCTTAAATAGCTGCGTCTCCTCATCTCTTCATATGACGGACGGTTATTACGCGGTATCGGAGATCGGCGGCGCGATCGAGCGTGTAAAAGGCCTCCTCTGGCCGCCGCAGCTCGGGATCTGGCTGCGGCTCGCGGTGATCGTCCTCTTCACGGCCGGCGGCTCCGTCTCCTCCCCCTTCCAGTACAACGTGCCGGGGGAGGATCTCCCGCCGGGCGCGGTCGAATCCCTGCTGCCGTTCCTCCCGCTCATCCTGCTCGTCGCCGCGATCGTCATCGCGCTCATGCTGGTCTTCTGGCTGATCCGCGGCGTGCTGCAGTTCGTCTTCGTGGACAGCCTCACCAGCGGCCGGGTAGCGATCCTGCCCTACGCGAAGAACCGCTGGGGAAAGGGCCTGCGGCTCTTCGGGTTCGAGGCGGGGCTCTCCCTCCTGCTGCTCCTGGTCGTCGGGCTGCTCGCCCTGCTCCTCCTCTACCCCCTGGTCGCCGGCCCGGGGATGCCGAATGCCGCCCTGATCCCGGCGCTGATCCTGTTCATCCTCCTCTTCGTCGTCCTCCTGATCCCGCTCTCCCTGGTGCTGATGCTCACCGTCGACTTCGCCGTGCCGATCATGATCCGCGACGACGCCGGCGTGCTCGATGCCTGGCGGCGGCTCGTGCCGCTCCTCCGCCGCGAGTGGCAGCAGGCGCTCGTCTACGTGGTGGCGAAGGTCCTGCTCGCCATTGGAACCGGCATCCTGCTCTTCATCCTGACCCTGCTCGCCCTGCTGGTCATCGCCCTCCCCTTCCTGGCGATCGGGCTGCTGCTCGTGCTCGCCCTGTCGATCCCGTTCTACACGGTGCTCCTCATCCTGCTGATCCCCTTCCTCGTCCTGGCGATCCCGGCGATGCTGCTGATCCGCGTCCCCTTCGAGACCTTCTTCCGCTACTACTCGCTCCTGGTGCTGGGGGGGCTGGACGGGAGGTACCGGCTGCTCCCGGACGGCGGTGCGGGTGCGGCGCCGGCGGGGGCTGCGAATCCTCCCGCTGTCCCTTAAAATAATTTACAAAGCCGATCCTGCTGGCTGCAGGGGCGGGTACACGCACCCGCTCGTATCGATCCTCCCCACTCGGGGCTCAGGGGTATACGCACCGATCCGGGATGTATGCAGGGACAACAGTCGTATCAACGCCCTTTGAGACCTTCGTCAATCCCAGGGGATCCCGAGGTATACGGGTATGTTCGTTCGCTCTCCGGTACACTGCGTCTCCCGGGATACCGGGGCTATCGCAACCGCAGGGGGAGAGGGTCGAGTCCGATTCTCCCCTCCCCGCGGCCCGTTCCGGGCCGACCCCTCCCCTCGCCGAGGGGAGGGGACTGGTGCGACAGGCCTGGACGGTGAATACCGAGGAGAAACCTCTCTAGCGCACGAAGGGGTAGTAGGGCGAGACCCCTCCCCGGAGAATACCGCCGTCACCCTCTTCTCGAGGGAGATCTCGACGGAGCCGATTCCCCCTATCGGCAGAAATCCCTGGCATCGCCGATCCTGCATGGCCGTCGGGAAGAGAACCGCGAGCTCCCCGCGGGATGCAAAAAAAATAGTATCGTTGAGATGCGTTCAGGCTACGTCGATCCAGAGGTGCA
Organism: Methanomicrobiales archaeon; assembly: GCA_034679905.1. Taxonomy (GTDB): domain Archaea; phylum Halobacteriota; class Methanomicrobia; order Methanomicrobiales; family JACTUA01; genus JASEFH01. The sequence goes on from JAXDAH010000223.1 coordinate 2,539, forward strand.
GGTCACGGTAACTGCTGTTGAGCCGCTCCGCCACCGGCACGGCATCGGCGGGAACGCTCTCGTTGAAGAGCAGGAACTCGATGCGGTTGTAGCGGGGATCGGGTGCCGTGAAGGTGTAGAGCCGCTCCTCCGTAGAGTTATGGGGGACCGCCAGGCTGAACCGGTCCAGGGGCCGCGAATTCTCCAGCGTGGTCCGGTTGGTGCGCTCGTCGAACCGGCTCTCCAGCAGGTAGGTCTCCACGGTGTAGTTGACGGCCCGGTACTCGTGGTTTCCGATGCCGATGATCACTTTCTGCGGGGTCCCCGCGGAGAAGGCGGTCGGGTATCCCGTCGCCTTCCCCCCCTCGCCGAGGATGTAGAACTCGGTGAAGTGCTCCCCCTCCTTGGGCACCAGCACCACGTAGGTCAGCGTGCCGATCGCCACCACGATGGAGGCGATGAGAACCACCGAGAGGACGCGGTCCGTGCGGGTGCTCCCCTCGCCGCCGAAACCGTCCCGCACGGCTGCCAGCATCGCACCGAACGGGACCTCGTAGCGCTCCTCCGGCTCCAGCAGCTGCCGTCGGTACTGGGCGACTATCGCCATGGCGAGCGTGAACACCACCAGGGACGCCAGGATGGGATCCAGGCGGATCCCGAACGGCGTATAGTTGAGCCCCAGGCCGATCAGGGGCACCACCGCGATAGAGAGCCCGAAGGAGAGGGCGACCCGCTCGATCCCGTCGAGATCGCCTCTCTTCGGGAAGAGGGCCGCAATCAGTGCATATCCCGGAACGAAGAGCACCAGGGGAAGCCCGAAGATGAGGCGGAGGGGGGTGCCGTTCAGGAGGGGGAGATACACCGTCAGCAGGGTGCATGCGGTCCAGAGGAACAGGCCCGCCAGATCCAAGGAGATCCTTCTCGCCCCCACCGCTCCAAAAAGGCTCTGCGCAAACTGGTCCGGTTCTGCCATGTGGAATTTACTCTTATCGTGCTAGGTTAAAAAGCTTGAGGGTGTTCGCCATAAAAAACCCGGTTCCTCCGAAGGGGGTCTCCTTCCACCCGTCCGGCGGATCCAAGATATCAATATGTTATTTATTTCTGCGGCGCCTTGATCTGCTCACCACAGGAGTATCTCATGCAATTTGTCGTAACCGGGGGTGCTGGTTTCATCGGGTCGCATCTCTCGGAAGCCCTCCGAGAGCGAGGTGAGGTGATCATCCTCGACGATCTCTCGTCGGGAAAGAGGGAGAATATCCACCATCTCCTCAACGAAGACCGCGTTCGCTTCGTCGAAGGAGACGTCACCGATCTCCCCCTCCTCCGGGATCTCTTCCGCGGGGCCGACGGCATCTTCCACCAGGCGGCGATCGCGAGCGTGCCCCGCTCCGTCGCCGATCCTCTTGCCACCCACGCGGTGAACGCCACCGGCAGCCTGAACGTGCTCGTCGCCGCCCGCGACGCCGGTGTCCGCAAAGTGGTCCTGGCCTCCTCGTCTGCCGTCTACGGCGACAATCCGGCCCTGCCCAAGCACGAGGGGATGGTGCCGGAGCCCCTCTCCCCCTATGCGGTCCAGAAGGTGACCGGAGAGTACTACGCGAGCGCCTTCTCCGCCCTCTACGGCCTCCAGACGGTCTGTCTCCGCTACTTCAACGTCTTCGGGCCCCGCCAGGATCCGGCTTCGGAATACGCCGCCGTGATCCCCAAGTTCATCGCCCGCCTTCTCGCCGGGGAGCCGCCCCGCATCTATGGCGACGGGAGCCAGACGCGGGACTTCGTCTTCGTGCAGGACGTGGTGCAGGCGAACATCGCGGCGATGGCATCCGATGCCGCGGGCACGTTCAACATCGCCGGCGGCACCCCGCTGTCCGTGAACGACCTGGCCTCGATCGTCCAGGACCTCCTGGGGACCGATCGCGAGCCCCTCCATGCAGCCGCCCGCCCCGGCGACATCCACGACTCCTATGCCGATATCACGCGGGCGCGAGAGCGGCTGGGCTGGAGCCCGCGGCATTCGCTGAAGAGAGGGCTCGCCGAGACGGTCGCGTGGTTCCGCCGGCAGCGGCAGGTCAAGGGCCGGGAATAAGGTGTCGACCTGCGCCGCAGCGATGCATTCCCGGCTTCCCCACGGAGGGGGGAGGGGGGAAGGGCGACGGCTCCCCCCTATCGCCAGGCGATCCGGGCGCGTCGATGTCTCCGGTCTGGGGCCCGGGAGTGCCTGCCAGCACGACCCCGCGGTTGAAGAGAAGTCTCCTCTGCAGTCCAGGATATATCGCTCTGAAGGGGGATCCCCCCCCTACGAAGGATCGGCGTACCAGCAGAAGCAGTCTGCTCGATACGCTCGTTCGCCGGTCCGTACCGGGACCCTCTACATCGTGCGAGAAGCCTCCTATAGCAGAGCCGGCAAACGAGAAAGGCCGGGGAGGTATGCGCCCAGCATCTCACCCCCTTGGTGCGGCTCGGCCCGGGTACTCGGGAAGCCGGGAAGACCGGACGGCGATCCGGGATGAAGAGGCGTTAAATCTTGGTTCCCACCCGAACCCGGGCGAGCGGAGATCGCTTCGAGATCCTTTCAGGATGCCTGCCGGACGCGGGTGTGGGCGGAAGGTATACCGGAACTCCTGCCGTTCTTCAGGTATCCCTCTGCCGTGAGAGTGCGGATGGGCAGCACGGAGCAAGCACGCTTGCTCATCCGCTGCCGGCCCCCGGCTCTTCTACGAGCCGCAGAAGAAGCTGTCGTGTACCGAAAAAGATCTATCCTGCGCAGGAGCTCCCCCCTTCCGGCACGGCAAGCCTGACCCTGGGCGAGGGGTTTCGCTCCAATCGGTGCGTGTTCACGTAGCCCGATAGGCCACTTCGCGGCATCCACGGGGAGGCTCCCACCCCCCCGTCCCCGACGGGCGGTGAAGAGCACCGTGCCGCTGCCACCCGCTCCACGCTACGGCATGGGAGGAAGCAGCGTCCCTCCCCTCTCGAGGGCCGGGATGTGCTCCGGCTCTGCCGGATTGTCCCACGGTGCAGACTACCGGAATAGCCGCAGGCTCTCTGCCCGAGAGTCCCTGCGGCCGCCTGTCTCCGGGATCCATCGCACGAGACCGAATACGATTCCCGGCATCTATCGGGTGTACTGCGGAAGGTATGTGCACGGGGATCTGCCAGGGCTCTCTCGGGTATCGGGAGGCGGCATGCTTTATGCCGGTCCCTGTGCCGATGAAAAATTCGAATGGAATTTCAGATTGTATTTTGGCATGTAGGAATTATCGATTTTGCCCGGAATAGAAATGCAGGGAAAGGATTTTATAGAATCACGGCTATCAGGAATTCTTTTATGAAGCTAGAGGAATCGCCCTTGGAGGATCCCTGGGTGACCGTGACGGTATCTGTCGGGGGAACCCCGGTGTTTACGCGCTCCGCCCTGCGGGTCCAGGAGAAGAATGAGGGTGCATCGACGTATCTGGTGGACACGGGCAAACGGATCCAGGTCAAGGAAGGGGAAGGGACCGTGGATCTGGCCCGCAAGCTGCTGAACACGATCCAGGAGCCCAAGAAGAAGCCCGAGGTGCAGGATACACGGACCTACTACAGGGCCCGCGAAGAGGCCGAGGCGGCCAAGCGCCCGGGCGATCGCATCTACTACAGTTCGGAGAAGGGGTTCTGGGTGACCACGCCGAAAAAGAGGCGTGCGGGTAGTACATCCTGAGTTCGACGCTTCACGAGGAGTACGGGGCAGGTTGTATCCTTTTCGAACGCACGCTCAAACGCCGATCGAGCTTTTTTGCATTGAAATTTTCGATACTCTCCCAATACTACGGTATCCCCAGACGGGAGAGCAGGGAAGGGGCTGCGATGCACCGATCGGCATCCCCCCTCCGATGACTCCCGGAACAGGCCCCCTCGGGAGCGGGTAAAAATACCGGTATTGCGCGACGTTTTGCACGAAAGGGAGTACCAGAAGATACTTATCCAAACACGGGAATTGAACTAATTGGTCCGATGCGTGGCTAACAACGTATTCTCAACCCCCCCAATTGGTAGGATATAGAGTAGTGCCAGCACGGACCACAGGACCGTTGTCCCATTTTGGGGAGTATGCTCTTTCGAGATCGCGCCATCCCGTTTACCGTCGGTCCGGGATGCCGATTGCCGCTTCGCTAGAACCTGCGGCCGAGGACGTGTCCTGCTGGGGCAGGGGGCCCGGGTGCAGAAGAGTGTATGCGCTGCCTGCCCCCGAGATCCCCGCTTCCGTACCGGTCGGAGTGCTCGGATTGCCGGCTGCGGTCAGGTCTTGTGTGCCTCGCGAGAGCCCGTACCTCGGCGTATCGGAATAGACGGCCGTTCGCAGATGCCGGCGTCGAGCCGATCACCTCGCTGCCTATACGACATGCACGACGCTCGGGATCCTCTCCTGCTCGAAGAACTCCTCGGCGTGGCCGTCGGGGAACCGCACCCGGGTCACGGCGGGCGAGAAGTCCGCCTGGATCAGCGGGCGGAACCAGTAGCCCTCCAGCACCGCGTCGGCATCCGTGAAGTCCAGCACGGGCGTCGCATAGCGCGTGCCGTTCTCCGCCGCCCGCACGGACGCGAACCGCTCGATCGTGAGGTTGGTGCCGGTATCGGTGAAGTCGTTGACCGCCACGTCTTTTCCGGAGTAGCCCTCGAGAGCGCTCTCCACCAGCTGCTCCGGGGCGACGAGCCGCAGGTAGACGGCGATCCGCTCCAGGAGCGAGAGGCGGTAGGTGAAGCCGACCGCAGCGTCCCCGTTCTCCTCCACGGCGATATGCATCTCTTCGGCGGTGAATGCCGATACGGGCACCAGCAGGGCCAGCAGCAGCAGGGCCAGTGCAAGCAGTCGGGCAGCAGGCGTCATCTTTTTCATCCTCGTACCCGGGATAGTTCACGGATCTATTTACGTTTTTTGCCATGCGCAGGCGGTATCGCCGTAGATCGGGATGCAGTCTGGAGATCCGCCAGCCGTTCGCGGCGATGCGGCCCTGCCTCACGGCAGCACCCGCAGTTGCTCTCGATGGGGGTTGCAAAGCGCTGGCAGGGGATTCGTCGAGGTGCAGGTGCCCGGAGCCTGCATGCACCCGTCCGTGCCGTCGGGATATCCCGTAGCATCCGCCCGATCGAACTGGAAGGATTATCAGGGCAGGGTATAGATCCCTTAATCGACATGAGCAGGTGGAAGCGTTGAAGACACTCATTCTTGCCGGGGGGAGCGGGACCCGGCTCTTCCCGCTCTCGCGCACCCTCTTTCCCAAACAGTTCATCCCGCTCTTCCAGGGAGAGTCCCTCTTCCAGAAGACCGTGCAGCGGGCCCTCCTCTTCTCCCGCCCCGAGGAGATCGCGATCGTCACCAACCGCGTGCACAGGTTCCTGGTGCGGGACCAGCTGGGACCGCTCTGCGGCCGCTGCACGGTCCTCGAGGAGCCCGAGGCGAAGAACACGCTGCCCGCCATCTACTACGGCGTCACCCGGACCGTCGGAGAGGATGCAGGCGAGCGGGTGGCGATCCTTCCCGCCGACCACTTCATCACGGCGGACGAGAGTTACAGGGACGCGATCCGGGCCGCCGAGGAGCTGGCGGGAGAGCGGCTGGTCGTCTTCGGGGTGAAGCCCGACGCGCCCCATACCGGCTACGGCTACATCCGCCCGGGCGGCCCCGTCGGGCCCGGCTTCGCCGTCGACGCCTTCGTGGAGAAGCCCGACCTCGGCACGGCGGAGCGCTACGTGAACGAGGGTTGCTTCTGGAACAGCGGGATGTTCCTCTTCGATTCCCGGATCTTCTTAGAGGAGTGCCGGAAGCATGCCGCCGATGTCGTGGAGGCGTTCGAGGGCGATACGCCCGAGGAGTGCTTCCGCCGCACGCCGAAGATCTCGGTCGACTACGGCATCATGGAGAAGACGGAGCGGGCGGCGATGGTCCCCTTCACCGCCGCCTGGAGCGATGTCGGGTCCTTCGACACCCTCTACCAGCTGAGCGAAAAGGACCGCGACGGCAACGCGATCCGCGGCGAGTGCCTTCCCATCCGCTCCCGGGGGAACTACGTCGTCAGCGACCGCCTGATCGCCACGATCGGGGTGGAGGACATGGTCATCATGGACACCAAAGACGCCCTGCTGGTCTGCCCGCGGTCCGAGGCACAGGCGGTCGGGGCGATCGTCCAGCAGTTGAAAGAGGACGGCGACGAGCGGGCGGAGTTCCACACCACGGTCTACCGCCCCTGGGGCTCCTACACGCTGCTGGAGAACGGGAACGGCTACCGGATCAAGCGCATCACCATCCTCCCGAAGCGCCGCCTCTCCCTCCAGCTCCACCACCACCGCAGCGAGCACTGGGTGGTCGTCACGGGGATGGCCCGCGTGACCCTGGACGGCAAGGAGTACTTCCTGCGGCCGAACGAGTCCACCTTCGTCCCGGCGGGCGTGCGGCATCGCCTGGAGAACGCAGGGATGATCCCCCTCGAGATCATCGAGGTCCAGAACGGCGAGCACATCGCCGAAGACGACATCGTCCGCTTCGAGGACGACTTCGAACGCGGGTCCGGGGCGTGAACGCCCGATTCCTTTTTTAGCCGCACATGCCAGGCTGCGCTGCCGATGCCTTCTACGGCGCCGGGCAGAGGTTCGCTCGGGCGAGCTCCGCCACGCAGGCGGTGTGGCGGCCCTCCGAACAGTCGCGGCGAAGGGCGTTCCCGCGGATGGGTACCGCGGGTCCGCGGCCATGCCGCGATCCGGCGCGATCCCCTAAAAATCGCACGGTACTGCAGAACCGTTTGCCGTGCGCGGGATCGGTCCCGATCCGCCCGCTGCCCCCGGCGCGCCGGATGGCAAAGATGGGCGGGACGCTATCCCGGCTTCTTCCCGCTCCTCGAGCAGTGCAGGGGGTCCAGCACCCGGTCCCGCACAATCGGCAGGCCGGGAATCACCGCGTAGAAGCCCCGCACCGACGACGATGCCGGCGATCGGCACCGCGTTCTCCATATCGCGTCCTGAGAAGGGATTATGAGTCCCCGTTCAGGCCCGCTGCGGCACCGGGTCCGCCCGAGGCTCTCCACTCTGGTGCGGATGGCGTCGTCCTGGCAGGAGGTGAGCCGCACGGTGTCCCGCCGTATTGACCGCCCCGTTGCCGTCGGGGCAGCGGAGCTGGCAACGACTCGGCCTCGCCGTCCCGCACCGCGGTCCCGCCCATCGCCCGGGTGATACCCTGTAGGGTGAGCCGGCTCCTCTATCCTCCCTCCCGACGGGGTATTATTCCAGCTTCGCCAGCAACGCAGAGGATCTTCTCCGAAGCTGGATCTTTTCCGGCACCGGCGTTCGGGTATCCGGCGGGTTCAGGGGGGCGGACAGTCTGCACATTTCTATAATGTGTATAAACCGTCAATTTGTCTTTTCGAACCCATAGCACCCAATATAGTCCAATATAAGCCTGTCGTCACATTATCGCAATGTAAAAAGGTATTAATAGATGTTCTTGTCATAGTAGAGTACGTCGGTCGGCAGACCCAAGGATAGCCTATGCTCAAGGATGCCGTTCAGAAGATGCTCGGGCAGGAGTATAAAGCGACATGCAGGGAGGGCTACAGGCACCTTAGGGACGGTCGCTATACGGAAGCGATAGAGTCTTTCGATCAGGCCATCCGTGACAATCCGCGCTGCACGGATGCCTACCTGGGGAAAGGGGAATCCCTGAAGAAGCTGGGGTATCATCTGCCAGCCCTTCGCTGTTACGACACCGTCCTGGCGCTGGATCCGAAGCGGGTGGAAGCCGTCTTTCAGAAAGGCGTCTGCCAGGTCTACCTCGGTTCGATCGTCGAAGCCCTCCTCTCTTTCGATCTCGTTTTAGACCTGAATCCCAACGACGATGCTGCCTGGGACAACAAAGCCATCTGCTACCAGCTCCTCGGAGAGCATACCAAAGCCGAACAGTGCGTCAGCATGGGGATGCAGCTCCGGGACGATTTCAGCGACTACAAACCCCTGCTGGGCAGAGGGTATGGTTCGCGGTAACCCGGGGTGCTGTACCGGGGGCCCTCTGCCTGGCAGGCGATCGGCGGGCAGACCGCGCGGCCATGCCATCGGCGCCTGGAGAGAACGATTGGAGGATGAAGACGCCGATAGCCGCCTGGCAGACGTCGATTCGCCGCATCCATGCTCCGCAAGCGGTGGGCGACATCCGCAGCGATGGCGAAGGTCTCTCCGCCGTTTGGCAGTCGAGATAGTCCAGGATCGTTGCCAGCTGCGGTATCTCTTCGATTTTTCTCTCGAGTCCATGCTGATAGCCGGGGCTCTTTATCTGGAGAGATTCTACGGCAGTTCGTACTCGGAGCGGATATCGGCGCGAAATCTGGATCCGCAGCAGATCGGGAGCGGATGGCGACCGTATCGCAGGGATGGGGGGAGACGTACACCCCATACGAATTATACATAGAATGCTTCGCCGCTCTCGCCCGTCCGCTGACCCCGGGGCTCGCGGCCCGCACGGTAGAGGGGGAACGAGGAACGGGTCGGGGAGGGGTATTCCGCGACCTTGCCGACCGGGTATCGCGGCTCGATGAGCAGCAGTACGGCCGCCCACGCACAGGCCATGGTTTGTCGTACGGTGCCGGGTGTCCCCGGTTGCCGGGCCTTCCAGAGTCTCCCCATGGGTGCGGCGAGGGGTAGGGACCGGGCGGCGGGAGGTGCGAAGCAGGCCTGCCGACGGTGCGGGCCTGTGGCCCGGATCCGCATACGGAGCCGTCCAGCATGACAGATGCCCGCTGAGACCGGAGAAGGCGCAGAAGGGGTGTGGGCAGCGGCGGCGTACCGCTGCCGTGCCAGGGTCCAGTGGCCTCGAAAAAATTTTTTAGAGGATCCGCTCCCCGCCTAGGGCGAACCGGAGCTGTTGCCATTGGACGGGGTCTCCCCGCCGGGCTCTTCGGTAGGAGGCGATGGCTCCGGTGTGAGGGTCTCCAGCGGCGTCGTCTCGGCAGGCGTTGTCGTTTCTATGGCGGGGGGTGCCGTCACGTCTATCGTGCGGGATGCCGTATCCGTCCCGCCTCCGCTCCCGCTGACGGTGAGCGTGGCTGTATAGGTTCCACTCGATCCATAGGTATGCCCGGGATTCTGGTCCGCCGAAGTATTGCCATCGCCGAAGTCCCAGGCCCACGAGAGCGGGTTGCCCGTGGACGTATCCGTGAACCGGACGGTGAGCGGTGCCGGCCCCGACTGCGGCTCTGCCGTAAAGGAGGCGTCGAGCGGGGCTGCGGCTTCGGTCACGCGGATGTAGTTCTCCTTCACTGCACCATCGCTCGCAGTCCCGTTGGTCACGTCGAGCGATACCGTGTAGGTGCCGGCCGCAGCGTAGGTGTAGGAAGGACTGCGGTCTGCACTATCCACGCTGCCGTCGTTGTCGAAGTCCCAGGCCCAGCCCGTGGGGGACCCCGACGAGAGATCGGTGAACTGGACGGTCAGGGGAGCCGAACCGTTCGTCGGGTCTGCTGAGAAGTCGGCTTCGAGGGGCTCGATGGGTCCCCCCGCTCCAACCTCGATGGTACGGTTGTCAGAACAGGTCCCGCCATCGTCCAGCGTCGCCGTGAGGTTGACCGTATACGATCCGCTCTCGTTATAGGTATGCGTGGGACGTTCGGCTGTACTGGTTGCTCCATCCCCGAACTGCCAGGACCAGGTCGACACCGTGCACCCGCCGTCGATGGAGGTAGTAGCATTGAATTCTACCTCCTCCGCGGCATGGGGACTCTCGGGAGCCCAGGTGAGGTTCACCGTGCAGTTGCACACCCCGGGGGGCTGCTCCTCGACGACCTGAACCTCCTGCGTCGCCATGCAGGCGGTCTCGTTCTCGAAGGTCGCGTCCAGCTCGACGGTGTAGTTGCC
>JAXDAH010000224.1:0-8448 GCA_034679905.1 Methanomicrobiales archaeon
AAGAACGATTGCGGCTCGATGATACATTAGACTTGAGCACCGTCCACCGAATAGCAGGCGCGGATGTCTCCTACGCCCGGGATGGGGGCAGGGGCTATGCAGCGGTCGTCACATTCAGCTACCCGGAGCTCGAACTCGAGAAAGGGGTATGCGCCGCTTCCGAGATCCAGTTCCCCTATATACCCGGTCTGCTCGCATTCCGCGAGGCCCCCATCCTCCTCGAGGCCTTTGTGCAACTGGAAGAGGCGCCGGATGTCATCCTGTTCGATGGGCACGGCGTGGCGCATCCGCGGAGATTCGGGATAGCGAGCCATATGGGAGTTCTACTGGACACGCCCAGCATTGGCGTGGCCAAACGCAATCTTACGGGGAGCTTCTCCAGTCCCTCGCCCACCCGGGGCTCGACATCCCCCATCTATTCGGATTACAGCGTGATTGGCATGGCAGTGCGGACATCGGAGAGGGCGGGACCGGTCTTCGTCTCGGTCGGGCACTGTTGCGATCTCGAATCGGCTGTGAAGCTGGTTCTCACGGTATCCCATGGTTATCGGCTGCCCGAACCCCTCCGCCAGGCTCACCTGCTGGCAAACCGCGCTCGAATACGGGGCATGAGACCAGAAGATCAGACCGGATCGTGAGTGCGGGTGAATGGGCTGATACAGCCCCGACATCGCTGCCGGACAAGATCTCGTGTCCTCCCGCCTTTGCAGGGGGATCTCTGACGGCATACATCCTGAAGGACGAGTTCGACGGACATCGCCGGCATTTTTCTGTAATCAATACTTTTAAGTCCACAAAACCCCAACTACATCGGGTAGGATTGCCTGAAACGGCAGGATTTTCCCTGGATTTGAGCGGTATTCCGATGCGAATCAGGGCCAGGGATGATTGCGTTCATCAGGTATCAAGGCAGCCAGGTAGCACCCGGGGGCGGCATAAGGATGAGGGATAGAAGAGCGGCCTCGTCCCCGATTACTGTCATGCGATACGTATATGAAGATACCCGTAACAACACAGAACTGAAGATGCATCGAACACCAAGCGTTGTCACGAAGAGGATTCCTCCAGGTACACTGCAGGAACAGCCTCTAAATAGGAGTTAACGGCCATGAGTTCACGGATCAATGCCCGCCACACCACCTGTCCCGGATGCCAGGAGGAGGTATTTCTGGACGAACTGGTGGGTGGACGCTGCCCGCTCTGCGGCTGCGCCCTTGAAGAAGAGGAAGACGCCTGCATGGAGTTCGAAGAAGGACTGGACCGTTCCGATCTCGCCTGGATTGTCTTCAACTATTTCATGTTCAAGCGGTTCGACGACCTGGGAGTGAGCCCGCTCCAGATCATGGAACTGCTGACAGGCTATGCAGACTCCTCGAACTACGGCACGAAGAGCGCACAGACCAGCTACTATGAACTGGATCTGCCCCTGACCCGATGGGACAGGTTGAAACCCAAGCGGTGCAGAAAATGCGGCCGTATTTTTGTCAAGAACGGACGGAAAACCATGGCCGGGGATCTGACACTTCCTGGTTATTCTGTTCACTACATCTGCCCGAACTGTTGAGGGCACTCTCACCTGTTTTCATCACGTCAAACAGGTGATTCTGCACGATACCCTAATGTATTCGATCGCCAGCAGATACCATGCGAACCTGTGCATTTTTTGAACACGCCGATGCCATGAGCCGATCCCAGAGAATGTCAAGACGCCTGAACGCAAACCGGGGTAGAGCCACCAGGGGTGGGCGGACAGCGGGCCGCCAGGATCGCGCGATCGAGATCCAGCTCACGCTGGATACATTCGATACCTGCAGCGATCCCCTCTGCTGCGGACGGATCGAGGTGAACAGATTCAAACATCTCTGCTACCGCTGTCCGTATGCAGTCCGGAAGGACGGGACGCTGATCTGCTCGTTGTCGAGCCTTCCCATTCGATCCTGGGATAAATACGCCCTCAAGGAGTGGAAGAAAGTTCGAGAAGCGATCCTGGAGCGTGACGCTTCCCGTTGCACTATATGCGGCGGGACGACCGCGCTGCACATACACCACATAGACCAGGACAAGACCAATGACGACCCCTGCAATCTTCTCACCCTGTGCGAGATCTGCCACGCGCGGGTGCATACGCGGCTGCAGAATACGGAAGAGTCCCGGAGAGTCCTGCAGGCCCTGCACGGCGCGCAGCCCCGGACGGCCGGCACGGAAGAGTCGGAACCGCAGTGAGATAGGGATGGTCAAGCGAGAGGCCATCCTCTGTCTCTCGGGAAACATGCCCCCAGCGGGCACTCCTAAGTCCCACGATGAACGCCGCAGGGGGAGAGCATCGTTAGAGAGACTCTTGCTGCCCGCGACCGCATCATACACAGCATCTCGGAACTGCTCACTCGGAGAGACGACAGGGGCAGGGCTCCTGCAAACCCCTGCCTCGCCCTCCGTCTATGCTTCGGGGTAGGCGCGAGGATTGCGGATTCGCCTTCCAGCTTTTCAGGAATATATCTCCAGACTATCATACTGCAGGGGCGGGGGCGAGGAGGGAGGGGGGGGTGCACCCCTCTCCCTCCCTGGTACGGTAAGCCCGGGTATACGGAGGGCGGCACACGCAGCGATGAACCGGATAGGTACCGTCCTACTCGTTATCCCCCAGAAATGCACTCCGGCAATGCGATTAATCCGATTAACATGCTTTTCGGTCCCGGTAGTGTTCCTCTGACCCGAAGAACAGATCCTCGCCGGTATCGGGTGACTACCAGACCAGAACTCCGATGCATCTTCTGCTTCAGGTCAGTCCGTTGTATACCGTGTCGCTTATACCGGGGTCAGGAGCAGGGGTGCGATGCAGGTCATAGCCGCCCGGGCGATCTTCAGTATCGATGACGTTCGGAAAAAGTGGGGGGGAGTCGCCTTTAGTAGGAGCGGGCGAGGAGAGCAGGCCTTCCGATTTTACCGCAGACCGGACAGGGGCCTTCCTGCAGCACCGCTACGGGGCATTGCAGGTCCGTTCCGAGGATACTCGCGTCGACATCCTTCTCGATGAGTTCTGCGCACTCCGCAGAGCCGCACCAGTGGATCACTGCCATGCCCTGCTTCACTGCCTGTATTGCACCTTCCAGATCGGACGCCACGCCGATCCGGAACTCCATCCGGGCTCTTGCCCGTTCCCGGATCTCTTCCTGCAGATCGGCCAGGATCCCGGTCACCGCTTCCCGCATGCCGGAACGCTCTATCGTTGTGCGCTTGCCCAGCCGGGTCACGGCGGTCACAACCCCTGCATCCAGATCCCGGGGCCCGATCTCCAGCCGCAGGGGTACCCCCCGCATCTCCCAGTGGTAGTACTTCGCACCGGGGCGGATCTCGCGGGTGTCCCGTTTCACACGAATACCCGCGTGCGTGAGCTGTTCTTCGAGCTCGACCGCCGCTGCACTCACGTCCTCCCTCCGCTTCCCCATCAGGATGGGCACCACCACCACCTGGACGGGCGCGACCAGCGGGGGCAGGATCAGACCGCGGTCATCCCCGTGTATGCTGATGAGAGCGGCGATGCTCCGCTCGGAGATGCCGTAACAGGTCTGGCAGGCAAATCTCTGGATGCCCTCGGCATCTTCGTACTGGACGTTGAACGTCCGTGAGAAGTGATCTCCCAGGTGGTGGACGGTTCCAATCTGCAGCGTCCTCCCATCCGGCATGACAGTATCCACGGCAATCGTGTAGTCAGCCCCTGGAAATTTATCCCAGTCCGGTCGTCGGGATATGACAACCGGGATGCAGAGCCGATCATAGAACTCCCGGTAGAGGGCGATCGCCACCCTCACCTGCTCCTCTGCCTCCTCCCAGGTGGCGTGGACCGTATGCGCCTCTTTGAACGATGTGATCTCCCGCACGCGTATGAGCGGGCGGGTATGCTTCGTCTCGTAGCGGAACGTATTCACGACCTGATAGAGCTTCAGTGGTAGATCCGCGTGCGAACGGATCCACAGGGCATACATCGGGTAGATCGCCGTCTCGCTTGTCGGACGCAGCGCCAGGCAGACATCTAGGTCGTTCGAGCCCCCGCGCGTCACCCAGTAGACCTCGTCCTCGAACCCTTTGATGTGCTCTGCCTCCTTCATGAACTCCTGGGAGGGGATGAGCAGGGGAAAGAGCGTCTCCTGGTGATCCCGATCCATCAGTTCGCGGAGTTCGTCGTATACCCGCCTCCGTATCGCAAACCCGTAGGGATACCAGACGTACAATCCCTTCACCGGGTACCGCACATCCAGGATCTCTGCCCTCCAGAGCACCTCGTTATACCAGCTGCTGAAATCATCCTTCTGGGGGAGGGCCCCCGTCTCTTCTTCCATAAAAATACCTCAAATTACAAAATTTATGATTTCTGGCGTAATAAATGCCTCTATAACCGCCGCAATAGCGAGTAGAGGAACAACGATCGTAATGAATTTTCTGCCGAGGCCAAGCGCGAGTATCGCCGCATCCTCTCCATAAAACCACTCCTGGTAAAGTGCATGCGCCAGCATCAACCCGAGCGCTCCGGCGATGATGAAGGATGGCACTTCGAAGAGTCCATGCGGCAGAATCGCCGCGGCCACAAAGAGAAGGCTCTGCTGTTCCCGCACCAGCTCCAGGATACCGCCGATTACCACGCCGTTCACGAGGATGATGAAGAACGTCAGGAGCCCAAACGATGCTCCTCCCAGGAAGAGGAGGGTACTGGCCTGGAGGTTGTTCAGGAAGATCTTCAGGGCGAGGAAGAACGGATCGTCGCCCAGGACGTCGCCCACAATCTGCTCGCGCATCACCTCGAGAAGTGCTCTTCCAGACTCCGGGCTGACGGAGACGGCTCCCGCACCCAAAAGGGTGGCAGTGCAGAAGAGAGCCAAGATGACAGCAACGGCCCTGCCGTACGTCAACTCAAACATACAGCACCATCCGCATCATATCCCGCACTCCTGGTGCCAGACCAACCACGATCATGGCCAGGATCACCAGGTGCCAGAGGATCGAATTCCCCTCCTTGCGATACATCTCGAGGATATAGATTGCGGGCACCACCACAGCGAGTTTGAGCGGGAACATGGCAAACGCGGTCCCCGTCCATTCGATCAACGCCGATCCGACCACGTGCTGCTCCACGTACTGCAGGGGGTGCAGGTCGATGCCAAAGGACGTCGCGCTGGCATCCAGCATATGCCCGAAGATGAGGCAGATGTAGAGCGGATCGACAACAAACTCCCATTTCAGGAGATACCGCACAGACAGCCAGACGGCTGCGGTGGTGGCGACGGCAGTGGCGAGGATGATCCCGAGCACATCCAGAGCGATGAGCGTCTCCGACACCCCGAACAGGAGGAGAACGAGCCCAACAAGAGCACAAGCGCCGATGCCTATCCACCGATAGAGGCGTAGCGTAGCAGCTGTCTCCGCGTTCGCGCGCACGGCTCGGGCCGTGTAGAGCGCGCCCACAGTAAAGAGGAAGAGAGAGAAGAATATGAGCGGCGTCACCAGAAGGAACTGGAGATCGGACTGGATCAGGCCGGCGTCCTGCACGACCCGGAGCAGTCCCCCCAGGACGACATAGGGGAGTGTGGAGAGGATGAAGTCCCGGTCCACCGCGATCCCCTCCCTCTCGAACCAGCGGTGGATGAGATAGATGGCGGCGATGAGGAGTAGCGCATAGGTCAGCGTATCGATCAGGGTATAGGGCTGACCGTAGCGTATGGGATCGATGTAATATTTGTATACGAACTCCCTAATCATACCTGATATTAAATGAGCGCAGACGGCATAAAAGTACTCAAAAGGAAGGTTTTCGACAAGTCAAAGTGGATGCAGCTCCCCCGGGACGTGATCATCGGACACGGCGTGCTGGATCAGCTGCCGGCAGTCAGCGAGGATCTGAAACTCGGCGATTCTGCGCTCATCGTTTCCGGCAAGAGCACGATGCAGGTGGCGGGAAAAAGGGTGGAAGAACTACTGTCTGCTTCCTACGAGACCACCGTCCTCATCGCGGATGCGATCACGCCGGAGGTGATAACACAGGCGGAGTCGGATGCCGCTTCTGCAGACTTCCTGATCGGGGTTGGCGGAGGTCGCGTGATCGATATCGCCAAGATCGCCTCCTATAACCTCGATCGCCCCTTCATCAGCGTGCCGACGGCAGCCTCCCATGACGGCATCGCCTCCGCGCGAGCGTCGGTGCCGACGGCAGAGGGGGCAGCATCGCTCGAAGCCCATCCGCCCATCGCCATCGTCGCGGATACCGGCATCATCGCCTCCGCTCCGCACCGTCTGCTCGCTTCCGGGTGTGCGGACATCATATCCAACTACACGGCTGTACTGGACTGGGAACTGTCCCACCGCCTCCGGGGGGAGCCGCTCTCCGAGTATGCCATGGCGATGTCGCGGATGACGGCGGAGATCCTGGTGAAGAATGCGGACATGATCAAGCCGCACCAGGAGGAGAGCGCCTGGATGGTCACAAAGGCGCTCGTCTCCTCCGGGGTGGCGATGAGCATCGCCGGCTCCTCACGGCCGGGGAGCGGTGGTGAGCACAAGTTCAGCCATGCCCTGGACATCCTCGCCCCAAAGCAGGGTCTCCACGGAGAGAAGTGCGGCATCGGGACGATCATCACCATGTACCTCCACGGAGGCGACTGGCGATCCATCCGCAATTCCCTGACAACGATCGGCGCGCCGACGACCCCGGCAGAGATCGGGATCGAGGATGCGGTCGCCGTCGAGGCCCTACTGGCGGCAAAGACAATCCGACCGGAGCGGTTTACCATCCTAGATATGGGAGTCACGAGAGAAGCCGCGCAGAACCTGGTGCGGATGCTGTATCGGGAGTGAGATCGAATGGCGGAGGGAAAACCGAAGGTGACCGTGATCGGTGCCACGCTTGCACGGCCCGGTCTCGACTTCATCTACGAGGGAGAACTCCCCGAATGCGAGGTCTGCCGGGTGCGGAAGGCATGCCACAACCTGCAGGCGGGGAAAAAGTACCGCATTGTGGGCATCCGGACCACGACGAAGCATGAGTGCCAGGTGCATGCCGGAGGCGCCTGCGCCATCGAGGTGGTCGAGTCGCCGATTGTCGCGCTGATCAGCGCGGACAGGGCCATCGTGAACTCCAGGATCCTCTTCGAGTTCTCCTGCAGCAATAGGGAGTGCAAGAGTTACGACCTCTGTCACCCGGAAGGGACCATCGAGGGAGAGCGATACGTGGTGGGGGAGATCCTGGGGAATGCACCCGAGGGGTGCGAGCGGGGCAGAGTGCTGAAGCTGGTGGAGCTTCGCCCTGTATGAACTCTCAAGGTCGTGAAACGGAATAGAGGTCTGCCGCGAGTTCGAGCAGCTGCTGCGCATCCTGCAGATCCTGCAGCCATGGAGAGGGTATGGCAGCGATAGTCTGTTCGGCGCCGGCAAGGGCCCCGCATATGGCCCCGACGGTATCCGCATCCCCGCCCATGTTCACCGCCGCGATGATCGCATCGGAGTACGTCTCACTCTCCAGAAAGACGGTCGCAGCGCAATGCGTGGCCTCTACGGCATCCAGGGATGGCTGTAGAGGATACTGCCCGTAGTTCTGCATGCGCTTGAGCAACTCGGGAGCTTCGCACTGATCAAGCGCACGATCGAGAGCCTTATCTCTGGTAGCCCCCCGGCAGAGGCTGCTCACCATCTGGTTTATGAATGCAGAGCACTCTCCCGCAACGGGATCGAAGTGCGTCAGGCGGGAACACTGCAGACTCACCCCCCGCACAGCGGCAGGAGGGTAGAAGATGCCGAGTGGCGGGCCCCGCATGACGCTGCCGTTGGAGCGGCTCTCCCCCTTCCTCTGGTGGATCAGGTATGCTGCCGTCTCGGGACCGCAACCCCGATCGATCAGATCGAGGACGGCGGATGAGGTAGGGCCGAAGAACTCCGGATGGGCACGGTAAGCGGCAACCAGCCGCCGCGCTGCATCCTCCGCACAGAATCCCCTGCAGATGACGAGGGAGCGGGCAAGGGCGATGGCCTGCAGGGTGTCGTCGGTATACCCCCCGCGGCGGATATTGTGCAATCCCCCGCCGATCATCCGGGTCACCATCTGTTCCGGAGCGGGGAGACCCTCGAGCGGTGCACCCATGGCGTCGCCGACAGCGAGCCCAATAAGGGCTCCAGCTGCATTCGTCTCCTTCAATATAAAGACCACCATAAAATTATATGTAGGAAGGAAAAATAGTAATGTTTAAGAAAGGTGATGATGTGCAAAAAGAGGAACTGCTTCATCTACACATGCTGCTTGTACATATCAAGAAGTACTATGAAAGCGTCAGCGGGGAGGAGGTTATGACCGGTAAGTACGACTCCCTAGCGATCTCTCCCGTGCACATTCACAAAAATAAGATCCTGCACAAGAAGGCCATCCTCACGCTGGGCGATGAACTCGTGCAGCACATCAATATGCACCAG
>JAXDAH010000225.1:0-5962 GCA_034679905.1 Methanomicrobiales archaeon
CGCTACCTGCGGTTCATGGGATACGATACCCGGAGCGCCAACTCTCTCGAAGAGGGGAATCGTTCGGAGGATACGCTCCTTCTCGCCCTCGCGCGAGAGGAGGGGCGGATCCTGCTGACGAGGGACCGGGAGCTGGCGCGGAGAGGCGGGGATCGGGCTGTGCTGCTCGATTCCGCGGATGCGATCGAGCAGGTCCGCCAGCTGACGGCGCTCGGGCTGATCCGCACCAGACTCTCCATGACGCGATGCTCTCTCTGCAACACGGTGCTCCGCCCGGCGACTGCCGCGGAGGCGGAGGGAACCCCCTACGCACCCCGTGATCGCCCCGATCTCGAGTTCTTCTGGTGCGAGTGCTGCCGGAAACTCTACTGGATGGGCTCGCATTGCGACAACCTCAACCGCCGGCTGAACGGCATCGAGTGCGGAACCCTGCCGGACCCCGGCGTCCCCTGAGATGCTGCAAGATGTCCGCGTGTAATATCCATACGTTTAAATCGATACCGCCCGACCCTCCATTGCAAAGGTTCTGGTGATACGGATACCATGGAGAGATCGTTCTGGTTACTGGCTGCCGCCGGCATCATCCTCATCCTGATGCTTGCCGGCAGCGGATGCACCGACGACGGGAACGGGGACGTGACGGCACCAACTACGGCCCCGCCGCTGACAACTGCCGTCGGAGGCACGGGTTCCGCTCCGGCGGGATATTCCCGATACGAGGACCCGGCATACGGGTTCCGCCTGGAGTATCCCTCCGACTGGGCGGTGCGGGAAGGGGAGACGGGTTCGGTCGTCGCGTTCGTCTCCCCGGAGGAGGACGCGGCCGACGCCTACCAGGAGCGACTGATCGTGACCGTGGAGAAGAGCTCGCTGCACATCGACGACTATCTGGACCAGCGGATCGATGAATTGAAGCAGAATATCAGTTACTTCGACCAGATGCAGCGGTCGAACATGCGACTGGATGAAAACCTCGCCCGGAAGTTCGTCTATACGGGGGGCCGCGGCATGCAGAGGTTCCGCTGGGTGGAGCTGGTTGTGATGCGGCAGGACACCGTCTACGTCTTCACCTTCCAGGCCGAAGAGAGCAGGGACCAGGACTACATCCAGCAGCGGGAGAAGATGTTCGGATCGGTCGAGCTGATCTCCTGACGATCCATCTGCCGCCAGGTCTGCCCTAGAAGAGGTCGTCAGCTCTCCCTGCCGATCTTCTCCAGCGCCCTCTTCGCCTCCCTCTGGACGGCGGGATCGGGATCGGTCTCCGCCTGTTCCAGGGCGTCCCGGGCCCGGATATCCCCGATCCTGCCCAGGGCCCAGACGGCATTCTTCCGCACGTCGCTCTTCTCGTCCTGCAATACCTCTTTGAGGGGCTCCACTGCCCGTGCATCGCCGATCTTGCCCAGCGCCCACGCCGCCCCCCGGCGGAGCCAGTGGCTCTCGCCCTTCAGGGCGGCGATCAGCGGCTCGACCGCCCGCGGATCTCCGATCTTCCCCAGGGCCTCCGCCGCCTTCCACTGCACGTCCGCGTAGGGATCGTCCAGGACCTCGATCAGCGGTTCCACGGCCCGGGGGTCGCGGAGATCTCCCAGCGCCTCCGCGGTCCTCCAGCGGACGTTGAGCTGCGGGTGGAAGAGGTACCGGATCAGCACCTCGACCGGATCCGCTGCCGCACCTGCTTCCGCCCCCGCCTGTCCCGTCTTCTCGTCCGTCGGATCTGTCATGATGCTCCTGCAAGGAAGTTCCCTCTGAAAGGGTTTAATGGTTCTGCCTTCGCAATGACTCCGCGTCCTGCGGGCGACGACCGGCCCGGCACGGTCCGGACCGCAGGGGTATCCTGTTTCACGCGTCCGCGGGATCGGTCCTGTGGTTCCCGGATCCAGTCCGCCGCCTCGTGCGACGCATGCGATAGGCGGTTCTACTATGCGTCCGGACACTCTCAAAGAGAGGAACCGGGACGAGGCATCCCGAATGTGTCTGCGTGTCTTTCTAGAACTGCCGAGTCGCCACCGCCTTGATCGAGGATACGCGAGAACAGATGCCGGCGATTACACTGCACCGGTACCCGTAGAGCCCGTGTCTCAAGCCGGTGCAACCCGCTCGATACGTATATAATCCGGAACGGGGGTATGCGCCCTGCACGGCGGTTGAGACGACCGGTCCATGACGCCTGTCCGGCACCTCGCTTCCGGAACCGCCCACTCTCCCCCGCCCGGGCCATGCATCCCCGACAGGTTGATGGAGCAGAGGCGGCAAGGGAGACGAGCATGCTCCGGGAGCAGGCGAACCAGACGATCGGACAGGACGCAGACAGCATCTCGACTGCCGCAGGGCGGGTCGTGGAATCGCCGCCGATCCGATACGGAGGCGATGAGAAGTGCAGAACGTTATAGATATCCTTACACATGTGCACCGGGAAGTCGTCAACGGGCTGAACAGGATCGTGCAGAGCAGAGGCGAGATGCAGCGCGATCTGATGTACCAGGAGGTGCGGAGAGTCGAGCGACTGACCGTGGAGCATCTCGCGGGCGAAGAGGGGGGCTTTTACCCCCGGCTGCAGCCGTATATGCCCGGTCCCGTCCAGGAAGCCCTGAGGGAGCACCAGGAGATCCGCACCCCTATGCAGCAGGCGATGTCCGCCGCCGATCCGGCTGAGATGCAGCGGCACCTGGAGGTATTGCTGCAGGCGGTTCAGCACCATTCCGCGGAGGAGGAGAACAGGGTGTTCCCGAGAGTGAGCAGGCTCTTCGACGCTCAACGGCTCGACGAGATGGCACGGACCTTCGAGGATGCCAAACAGCGGGCGCCGGGAACGGAGGCGGCCGCTCCGGAATCGGCAGAGGCCTCGCGATAGTTAACGGCAGGGGCGCACCCGGAAGAGGATGCCGCCGCTCGGCCGTTGCCCCGGTATCGCCCCCATCTATAGCCGACGCTCCCGTGACAGGTTCTCGCGCGCTGGCGAGAGCGTGCCCGGGGGATGGAATCGTCTCGAGGAACGGAAAGAGCGGGCGGACCACACTGCGGGCAGCCAGGCGCAGCCGCGACTCCAGGATACATTCGCAATGGTCCACGCGGATGCCGGGTTCCAGCGGAGGGTATCGGGAGATGCATCGCTCCGATGCACGCGCGGGTTCCCTGTCGCAGGATGCGACTCCGCGCACAACCCCCCGATCGTTTCGTCTTCCATCGAACCGCAGGCCCGATCGCCTCAAGATACTGGACCATGGGTGTAGCATCCGGCGGCCGCCGAGTATTCTGTCCCCCTGCTCACCGGCGTGCAAACGGCCCGCTGCTGCGTCCCTATCGAGAGGAAGAGCCATGATTTCGGATATTGCGGCAGGCCGCCGCATCTGACAGTGTTTAGCGAGTGCACCTATGGGCCGTATGATCCGCATGGTCCAAAGCCGATATAGGTGGCACCGACGGGGGGAAGGAGTGGCACTCGTGAAGCCCGGGTACGCGGTGCGGCGGGCAAGATCCATCCCGGGGGAAGTCTGGCATCCCCTCCGCCCCCGAAGATAGACCCGGACCGGCAGCGAGCGGAGCAATCCCGTCCCCTTGATCCGATCATGACTATCAAACAAAACAGAACAGAGAGATTAGAGAAAACGGCGGCAGGTGCGTGGAGACTTTCACCTCCCGTGACGAGTGCTGCTATGGGGATTTGAACCCCAGTCTTCGGCGTGAAAGGCCGAAATGATTGGCCGAGCTACACTATAGCAGCTTGAAGTATAAGTATTTCCCGTATCTGGATAAATAGATTACTGACGGATTCGGGATGCGCCAGTCGTTTTCGGAGCCCCGGTTCCGCCGTCCCCCTCGACGCAGTCTTCGGATGCGGGATCGCGCGCGATCGCCAATACGGGACCATGCGACGTCTCCTGTGCACGCTCCATCCGGGTGGCAGCTGGCAGCGTGAAGAAGAACGTCGAGCCCCTGCCCGGCTCGGACTCGATCCAGATCTTTCCTTTATGCCGCTCTACGATCCGTTTGCAGATGGAGAGCCCGATACCGGTGCCCGGATACTGGGCCCGGTGGTGCAGCCGCTGGAAGATCGTGAATATCCGATCGAAGTACTGGGGCTCGATCCCGATACCGTTGTCGCGGACCGAGAACACCCATTCGCCGCCGTTCTGCCGTGCCGCGACATGGACCCGCGGCGGTACGCCCTCCCGCCGAAACTTGATGGCGTTCTCGATCAGGTTCTGGAAGACCTGCGAGAGCTGGCTGGCGTCCGCCGTGACGGTCGGGAGGGGATCGTGCGTGACCTCGGCGCCGATATCCTCGATCCGGAGGCGCAGGCTGTCGGTGACCGCCCTGAGTATCTCTTCCGATTGCGTCGGGCGGAACGGCTGACCGCGGGAGGCGACCCTTGAGAACTCCAGCAGGTCCAGGATGAGGTTCTGCATCCTCGTCGTCCCCTCGACGATGTAGCCGATGAACTCGTCGGCGTCGGCATCCAGCCGTTCGCTGTAGCGCCGCGCGAGCAGCTGCGTATAGGTCTTGATGTTGCGGAGCGGCTCCTGCAGATCGTGGCTGGCCACATAGGCGAACCGTTCTAGATCCTCGTTGGACCGTTTCAGGTTCTCCGCATACTCCTTGAGCGCCTTCTCCGTCCGCAGGCGGTCGCGGATGTCGATCCCGACGACGAGCCGGGTCCCGTCGAAGAGGTTCATCGTCGTCCAGGAACTCTCGACGAGACTGCCGTCTTCTGCCACCACGGTCAGTTCGTGCCATCCCGGATCCTCGGACTGCATGAGGTGCGCGGCGATCTCCCGATCCTGCGGCACGGCGTTTCGGATCAGCGGATCGCCTTCTGCCACGTCGTCCTCCGACCAGCCCAGGACGGACCTGAACTCGGTGTTCACCAGGAACCGCCCGAGGTGGGGATCGTAGTAGGTGAGCATCACCGGGACCGTGTCGACGATCGCCCGCAGGAGTTCCCGCTGCGCGAGCAGCGTTCTCTCTGCCTGCTTCTGCTCCGTGATGTCGTGGATCGTGCCGAGCATGCGGAGATCCCTGCCTCTGCCGTCATGGACCTTCTCCCACTTCTCGCGGACGAAGCGGATCCGCCCGTCCGATCGCCGCACGATACGGTGCTCCAGCGTCCCCTCCTGCCCCGACCCCCGGTACGCGGCGTCGATGGCTGCCCGGTCCTGCGGGTGAACCAGCTCCAGGAACGCCCCATACGAGCCGTCGGACTCCCGCGGGATCATCCCCAGGATGCGGCACGCCTCGTCGGACCAGGTCAGGCGTCTGCGGGCGGGGTCCAGCTCCCAGCTGCCGAGATGGGCGATCTCCTGGGCCTTCTTCAGGCGGCTCTCGCTCTCCCGCAGCGCCTGTTCGGCCTTCTGGAGTTCGTCGAGGTTGTTCCGCAGCTCCTCCTCGTTCGCGGCGATCGCCTCGTACGCCCGTTCGAGTTCCTGGTTCTTGTGGACCAGCTCCTGTTCGATGCGGTGGCGTTCGTCCGCGTAGCGGATGGAGCGCACGAGCGACGCGTCGGTCATCCGCCCCTTCACGAGATAGTCCTGGGCACCTTCCTGGAGGGCCAGGACGCCGGTCTCCTCGTCGTCGAGCCCCGTCAGCACCACGAGCGGTATGTCCGGCGCGTGCAGCTTGACGGTCCTCACCGTATCCACCCCCTGACTGTCGGGGAGCCCGAGGTCGAGGAGGATGAACCCGATCCCGCCCTCCTGCAGGAGGGTGAGCGCCGATGCGAGATCTCCCGCGTGGACGAACTGAAACGACGGCTGATCCCAGAGCAGTTCGCGGATCAGCGCCACGTCGGCTGGATTGTCCTCGATCACCAGGATCCGCATGCTCACTCCCCGCAGCGGGGCGGCAGGGTCACGATGGAGAACCAGAACGCCTCGATGGACTGGACGATCTCGATGAACTCCCCGAATTTCACCGGTTTCTTGATGTAGCAGTTGGCGTGCAGGCGGTAGGACTCGCAGATGTCGCG
>JAXDAH010000226.1:0-3870 GCA_034679905.1 Methanomicrobiales archaeon
TGACCTCGGGAATCCTCGAAGAACCAGGAGTTGTCGCTGGCGATCCGGAGCGGACCGCGGTATCTCCCCGTGTCGGTCACCGTGAAGGTCCCCGTACCGCCCGGGGGCGTGACCCCGCTGCCCGCCCACCAGTACGTGTAGGTATAGGTGCCGCTCTCCGTGGGCATGAACCGCAGTTTCCAGACTGTGCCCTCCTGCCCGCCGTTGCCGTCACCGGCGTAGAACCCGAAGAACGGTATGGTCGCTCCGGACGGGGCTGTGAAGTTGGCCTGCAGCTCGATCTCGTGGAAGTCGAACTTGTTGGCATAGAAATTGGCATTGTGGAAGGTTGCCTCCCAGATGCCATAGAGCTCGACAGGACCACCCGGCGAAGACTGGCTATCAAAGGTCTGGTTGACATACGTTCCCTGTTCAGGCTGGATCGGTGCTGTCTGGCACCCAGCGACCAGGATGGCGGCGCACATCAAAGATAGCATCGCCACCTTTTGCAGCTTATTTTTCACAATTTGCACCTCTTAACTTAGGTTCGCCAACAGTATTTGTAATTGCCGAGCTGCCCATTTTCCTGCATGCGCACCCCTTGGCCACGCCTTTATCCCGTGAGAAATTTTCCTGGTTCAATGGATTTTGTGATAATCAGGATATATTGCCAGGGATGCTGCCGTACCCGGACCTGTTCGTGTATACGGGATTCTCGCGGTTCGGGTATCAATTCGTAGCCGATACCAGGGATGTAGACACTCGAATCTCCCGATTGGGTGGACACAGTCGTCGAGAGCGTGGGATAGAGTGGGGTCCCCGTGCGAGCAGGGGCTGCACTGTTTCCACGTTCCCGTGACTCGGAGCGAATGGGGGAGGGGAGGTGAATCACAGGAGTACTTCACCACCGTTCATACAACCGGGGCCCTTGAACCGGCCGGCACAATCCATACGGGCACCACCCGGTCCGATGGCGCAAAAAAGTTAGGCGAAATAGGTGACCGTCACCGAGGCGGTGACCGTCGCTTCGCCGGGAATGATCGGGGTCGTGACGCCTGCCTTCTCGCTCCGCACCGTATCGTAGGCCGGGTAGTAAGGGATGTAGTTGCCGCCGACGGTGATCTCGTCGATGCCCGTAATGGAGAGGCCGGCGGCTGCCGCAACGGCGTCGGCGTCTGCCCGGGCCTTCTGCAGGGCATCGCGGATCGCATCGGCGCGGAGAGCCTGCTGCTTCTCGTCCGAGACCCCGAAGGTGACGTGGTTGACGTTCGTGGCCCCGTTCTCGCCGACGAGGTCGATGATCCGTCCGGCTTCGTTCACCCTGTCGGTCGTGATGGTGAGGGTGTTCGAGACGCGGTACTGGGTGACCCTGGGTGTCTGGTTCTTATCGGAGTAATCGTACTCCGGGTAGATCGAGTAGCCGCTCGTCTCGATGGCCGACTGGGGTATGCCGTAGGCGGTCAGGGCGCCGAGGATGGCGGTCATCCGTTCGGCGTTCTCCGCCTGGGCGGTCTGGACGCTGGGGCTGCGGGTCTCGACGCCGACCGAGAGGACGAGTTCGTCCGGAGCGGTCTTGACCTCGCCGGAGCCCGATGCGTGAATCCGGGTGCGGGAGTCCTCGTCGCCGCCCGGCTCGGCGGCCGTTGCCGCGAAGATGCAGGCGATGACGGCGAGAACTCCCAGCACCGCGAGGAGTCGTCTGGTTGCCATAGTACAACATCGGCGGGGCTGCGTATATATTTTCAGATAAATACGGAAATTTTCGAAGTTATTTCGGAAATATTCCCGACGCATCAAGGAATTTTCCCCGATCTCCCTGCTCGAACGTCTGCTGCTTCGCGAGGGGTCATACGGGAGAGTCCGGGGGCAGGCGTGCAGGTGCGGGAGCGGCATGCGGAACGTTTGGGACGGAGGTTGGAATCGCTGGAGGCGGTCTCGAGTGTCCGCTGAGCCCACTACACCGCGTGCGCCACTGTCCGGCTGCACGGGCGACTGTTCCGGGCGAACCGCGAGGGGGGATCCGGATCACCCCGATTCTGCGGTTCATGGATAAAAGGAGGTTTGAGAAGAGATATATAGAAACACGATATACGCTTCAAAAATCCATTCGGAGCATCGGCATCGTTCCGATGAAGAATCGAACTTCGAATGGGGCGCGCTGACGGAAGGGCGGGTCGGATCCCTCCTCCCGTCAGCAACCCGAACATCCCAGAGTGTACAAACATGGTCAATCGAGGCGTCTATAAGGACCGGGGACTCACCTACCTGGCATCGTGGATCCAGAGGCAGCGGGAGGAAGAGCAGGAGGCGACCGAGGGGAGGGGGAGAAGAGCCTCCCGACGGCGCCGCCGCACCCGGAGCACCGCCGGCTCGGCGCGGGACGAGGACGCCTAGCCCCGATTCTTATCGATCGTATCCCTCCCGAGTTCACCTCCCCCTCCCGCACCGCTTCGCCCGCGGAGCTGCAGGCGATCCCCGGCGGAGGCAGCTGTGCCGTAGCGGCGAATCCGCTGCCGCTCCGGCGGTCTTTCTCCTGCCTGCAGGAGGGCGGCAGGCGTTCTCCCCTGTACGGAGTGCAGTGCACGCGTACTGGCAGGAGGAGGATCGGCGGCCGGACAATTATTATAATAACAGGATTATAATTTGGCTGAGGTACTCCCTATGGTCAGCATCGTCAGCGGCGAACCCCTCACCGGACACCTGCACATCGCGTATCCCATCCTCCGACGACGGATCCGCCAGTATCGGGACGCCTCCCGAGGCCGCTGCCGGATCGGCATCACCGCCGACCTGCGGCGGACCGCAGGCGACTACGATGGGCGGTTTCGGGAGCTCGCCCTCCTGTACAGGACCCGTTCGCCAGGCTACATCCGCGAGATCGAGCGGCGCCTGCGGGATCAGTTCACGGATCTCTGCGACACCGCCACCTTCCGAGGCGGCGGATACGGGGAGCCCCCCTACTACTGTTACGTGGTGTGGAACCCAAAACGGGCATAACGCCAGAAGAGTCGTCAAAGCCGAAGGATGCTCCGTCCCGGATGGCGCCCTCCCCTATATGCCGCCATCTCCATCCCAACGGATCATACGTGCAGTTCGGCGGCGGGAGGCAACGTTGCCCCGGTCAGAACCCCTCGGAATGATAGCACAACGCTCGCTGACCACAAATAAGTTTTCATTTTGCATTCACAATAACCTCGAGACCGCAAGAGCCCGATGCATGGTGACAGGAAGCTGCATCGGCTCGATCGGCTGAATACCTGCAGAGTGGGCTGGAATTCGATCGGGCACACGGGATCCCCGGCAACAGGATAAGATATTTATGCCAGTTGAACACACGAAGTGCCAACCGGGAGATCCCGAACCTGGATCAGGTCCGCAGGAAGCGAAAATGTGTCATATGCTCAAGAGCAGTGTACACAGGGCGTGCAGTAGGGTGCTTCTGCGGTTCCGGGATCTCCCGGAACAACCCTTGTATTGGTTAATCGTATATTAAATTTTCTGGATGGAACTAGCGCAAATTCGACGTTTGCAAGCTTCTGAAATGCCTTGAATTGCCCTTAATGCCCCCGGTTGGGATTTTAATATTCGGGGAACGGGCATGATCGCGCCGATCGGATCCTCTTTTGGTGTATACAGAGCTGCACGTCCGCCGGGTGCCGCTGCGATGCCGCCACGCGCACCGTGCAGATGCGCACGGAGTTCGGGAATGCCTGCACGCAGCGCTTATACAATACAGCCCCATACCGCGGATATCGTCGATGCCGGATTCGAGAAGCCACGCCAGGTTTTTGAACCGGCTCACTGTGGAGAAGGGCCGATAGGAGAATCTGACCAAATAATATCCTCGATTTTTCCATTGTCCGGTTCGATACCCTTTTTTAGTGTCACCAC
>JAXDAH010000227.1:0-5124 GCA_034679905.1 Methanomicrobiales archaeon
GGGGCTGCACCAGCTTCTCCAGGCCATAGAACGTGACCAGCCCGACGAGGGATATGAGGTAGATGTGATGATCCAGAAAGGCGAGCAGTTTCTCGAACACCGCGCCGGCCACCTCCTGCCCGGCAGACAGCTCCGGGAGCAGGCGAACGAAGACATAGGCCACGGAGACCCCGCCGGCCAGGGACAACAGGCGGCTGCGAGGAGCGCCCCGCAAAAATGCCAGCCTTCCGGCGATGAGATGCACGCCCGCGAGGGCGATCGCCGCCAGCAGCGAGAGGAGGACCATTGGGGCTGACTTGTCCGCAGAAGGGATAAAGATCCCGCTCACGGGAGGCTACCGACACCTGGATGGCTGCCCGTGGCTTACCTGCAGCTCTGGGGGGCGGTGCAGAGGATCCATCCCGTATGGATGTGGCTCCACACAGGAAGGATAAAACCTAATCTACTTGAATCACCAGAAAATTAAGGGATCATACGCGCAATACCGCGTGGAGTCCAGCACGGGACCGAGCATGGAACTGCAACTCTTAAACGCCATCGTCCTCATCTTCGGGATCTCCCTCATCGTGGGGCTGCTCTTCAATCCGCTCCGCATCCCGCCGCTGGTCGGGTTCATACTGACGGGCGTCATCGTCGGGCCGAGCGTGCTCGGCATCGTGCAGTCCGTCGAAGAAGTCAACGTCCTCGCAGAGATCGGGATCATCCTGCTCCTGTTCACCATCGGTCTGGAGTTCTCCTTCAAGCACCTCTGGCAGATGCGGAACCTTCTGGCCATCAGCGGATCCATCCAGGTCTCCCTGACGTTCGCCGTCTCCTTCGTCCTGGCGATCCTCGCCGGGCTGCCCTTTGCCGAGGCCGTCATGCTGGGCTTCCTCTTCTCGCTCTCCAGCACGGCGGTCGTGCTGCGGATCCTCCACCAGCGGGGCGAGATCGCCACCCCGCACGGCAGCATCATCCTCGGGACCCTGATCTACCAGGACATCATCGCCATCCCGATGATCATGGCGATACCCTTCCTGGCCAGCATTCCCACCCCGGCGACGGTGCAGACGTTCCGTGTGGAGTCCCTCTACACGATATTCGCTATCGACGTCCTGATCGTCGTCATCCTCGTCGTCGCCGCGAAGTGGGGACTGCCCTGGTTCCTCTACCAGATTGCCCGCACAAAGAACCGCGAGCTCTTCCTGCTCTTCATCGTCGTCATGTGCTTTGGCGTCGCCTGGCTCGTATCCATCGCCGGTGTCTCGCTCGCGCTCGGGGCCCTGCTCGCGGGTCTCCTGATCTCCCGATCGGAGTACAGCCACCAGGCAATCGGCAGCATCGTGCCGTTCCGCGACATCTTCACCAGCTTCTTCTTCGTCTCGGTCGGAATGCTGCTCGACGTGGGATTCCTGCTGGAGCACTTCGGGCTGGTCCTGCTCCTGATCGCGGGCGTCATCCTGGCGAAGGCACTGATCGCCGCCATCGTCCCGGTCGTGCTCGGCTATCCCATCCGCACCATCACCCTGGTCGGGCTCGCCCTCGCCCAGGTAGGCGAGTTCTCCTTCATCCTCTCCCGGAGCGGCCTCGACTACGGCATCCTCTCCGCGGATACCTACCAGCTCTTCCTGGTGACCGCCCTCATCACGATGGCCCTGACACCCTTCGTCATCGGCGGCGGCCCGCTGCTCTCCGATCGGCTCTGCCGCATCGGATTCCTCCACCGCCTCCTGGATGCCCGCTGCCCCGTCGAGGAGGCTCCACGAAAGTATCTCAAAGAGCACCTGGTGATCATCGGCTACGGCGTGACGGGAAGGAACCTGGCGCGGGCGGCGCGGGCCGGTGGGATCCCCTATATCATCATCGAGATGAATCCGATGACCGTGCGCAGGGAGCAGGCGGCGGGCGAGCCGATCCACTACGGCGACGCTACGACGGAGGCGGTGCTGACGCACGCCGATATCGGGTCGGCCCGCATCACCGTGATCGCGATCAACGAGCCGGTCTCCACGCGGCAGATCGTGGAACTCTGCCGCCGCCTGAATCCTTACCTCTACATCATCGTGCGGACCCGCTACCTGACAGAGGTGAAGCCCCTGCAGGATCTGGGCGCCAACGAGGTGATCCCCGAGGAGTTCGAGACGTCGGTGGAGATCTTCACCCGCGTGCTGAACAAGTTCCTGATTCCCCGGGACCGTATCGAGGGGCTCATTTCGGAGATCCGCTCGGACACCTACCAGATGCTCCGCAATCCGCGGGAACTCCCCTCGACACTCTCGGACCTGATCTACCGCATGTCCAACATCAGCATCGTCACCTACACGATCGAGCCCGGCTCGCCCGTGGCGGGCAGGACGCTCGGCGAGATCAACCTGCGGAAACGGTTCGACGTGCTGATCCTCGCCATCCTGCGGGGGGAGCGGACGATCACCAACCCCGGCGGGGAGACGGAGCTCCGGCCCAACGATATCGTCGTCGTACAGGGCATGCCCGAGCCTGTCGCCCGGGCCTCCACCCTCTTCGCGCCGGTAAGAGAGGAAGAGGGAGCGGTGGAGGCCCCGGCCCGGGAGCCTGCCGGGCAGTCGGCTGGATCCCGGGGCGACCACGGGCGTTCCCTATAGCTCTTTGTGGGAAGAGCGGCGGGCGGTAGCGTGCACCCGCCCCTTTGGCTGTCTTTTCGGTCTGCGGGACCCCGCGAGCACGTTCCGAATGGCAGAGAAGATTGTCATGGTATTTTTAGAGAAGGTCTCCGGGCTATGTATACCTTCAGGAACGGGATTTTCCGCAGCGGCTCCCGCACGCGGGCGCGATTCTGGATACATGCGGGCCCCGGGGAGCCATCGGACCTCTCGGGCGGTGTCCCGCGCCGGCAGGAGAACTTTTTTGTGGAGAATTGGAGACCTGTATTACCGCTGCATCCATGACGGGATAGAGCCTGTCAAACCGAAACGTATATTTGGTAAATGCACATGCAATTGGCATGGATCCCAGAGGACTACAGCACGAGGAGGGCGCTCCGCGGGTGTGGTATGCGTTCGAACTGCAGGGAAAACTCATGCTGCTGCGGCAGCTGCTCACCCAGGCGCAGCAGCTGCAACAGAGGGGCGAAATATCCGAGGGGGGCATGCAGGACATCCAGAAGCTGCTCCTGAACGTTGTGGTGCAGATCCGCGACCAGCCTGCTAACGATCGCTCGGACGAGGAGTTCCAGAAATACTACCAGAACGTGGTGGACCAGCTGGACGTTGCGGCCGCGAACATACAGGGGGGCAACTTCGATGCCGCCTGGTACAGCCTGCACGAGGTTGCCGAGTTCGCCGTCCCTGTCTGGGACGAGTTTCTCCGCAGCACGCGGTCAGGGTAGCGCGGACGGAGGGGGGATCTCCTGCCCCCCGCGAGGTGGGATGCGAGTCGGGGAATCCCCGCTGGAGTTAAGTCTGCTTTAGAAACGAAGAACATTCCCATCCCGCTGCGGTGTCAGGCGCCTCGCATTGCCGGGTCTCCCCGGAGGGCACGGCGCTCTGGATCCCGCACGGAGAGGGGAGCGGTGTTCGAGGATGGACAGGCCGGCCCTGGAGCTGCCCCGCCATCCGGGAAGAGCCGCCCAGGAGTTCGACTCTCGTATTTTCGAGCAGATCTCCTCGCAGCGCTGGAGCCAATCGGCGGATCTCACGCCGTCCCCTGCTGCGGCAGGCTCCGACGGTCCGTTCTCCGGATGTATCGCCGGGGGATCCTGCACGGATCGGAAGAGATGTTCGCCCTCACCTCCGGGGGAGGGCTCTTCGGCGGAGGGGGCGAAAATGGGGGGGAGCGTGTGCCCACCAGTATCTGCAGCCTGCCGTGCCGACCAGTATCCCCTTACCGCCACACAGGGCGGATTTTTTTCAAGAGCGAGAACCTGCAAAACTTCACGGTGTTCTTGGCGAGCACGTCACATTCATCAAAAATCCTCGCCCTTTTCGACTGCGATGAAAATTCCGCCGGGGCGCTTCTGAACGATTACCCTTGCCAGAAATTCCTGCCTCAGCGCTTCTGGAAGCTGTCGCGTTTGCCAATCACGCTCCCTGGCAACTGCAGCCTCGGCATCAACAGGGCTGGCTGCCGCGACGGCTTTGAGGGCATAGTAAGCACCGCCGTAGGCGTGCTGGGCTACGTGCGCAGTCGCCACCGCTTGACCGGCGGCACGCGCAGCAAAACAGGCCGCACGATTCTCTCCCGCCCCGCGGGCGGCGGCATGGGCGGCAAGGGAAGCGCCGCGTATCTCAGCCATCTTAAATACACCCGTGCTGACCCAGGTTCGGCATGCTTCGATGGCTCGGCGTGGGCGGTCGTCCTGCGGATACGCGCTCTCAAATAACGGAAGCACGCGTTCGGCGCAGTCCGCAGACCATGCCGCCAACCGTCTCTGGTCTTCTCTGCCGTATCTTTTCATACCCGAGCCCCCATGGTGAAGGCCCCTTTATCCGTTCGCGTAGAGCGTGGTCGAGAGCTACCGCATTCCGCGCCGCGGGGACGGGAGCGATTTTTACGATGCCGAGCCACGCAGCGGAGGGAGCGCCACTCTGCACTGCATCTTCCTGATCTCCTCCGGGGGTGCGGTAGCCCCGGATGGGGAAAGCGACGGTCCTCGCTGTCGGGCTCGAGAAGAAGGCGGCTATCAGGAGTCGACGACCTTGAACGAGCCGCGCTTCAGCTCCTCCGCCTGGTTCTGGCACTGGCGGGACTCGGCCACGTGGTTTAAGCGCAGCAGCGTATTTCCCTTGTTCTCCCAGGCCGGAATAAAATCCGGATTCAACGCGATCGCCTGGTTGAAGCACTTTACGGCCTCTTTTGGATGACCGGTGGCGTCCAGGATCACCCCCTTGTTGTTCCAGATGCGCGCATCCTCCGGGCTGAGCTGGAGCGCCCGTTCGTAGCAGGCCAGCGCCTCGTCGAGCATGCCCATATTGGCGTAGCAGTTGCCCTTGTTGTTCCAGGCACGGATCTGCCGCGGCTCGATCTCAAGAATCCTGTCGAAGCACTCCAGTGCCTTCTCGTAATCTCTGCCCCGTGCGTACGCGCTCCCCTGCTGGTTCAGGTCTGCGATGGTGGCGTCTGCACGGACCTCTTCTGTCGCCCTCTCGCCTCGCTTCGAGCGCGGAGAGA
>JAXDAH010000228.1:0-15906 GCA_034679905.1 Methanomicrobiales archaeon
CGGAACCAGCTGGGTGCAGGCGCTCCTGCGGGAACTCACCAACCCCTTCGAGTGGTTGTTCTTCATGATAGTCGCGGTCGTCCTGGGGTATATCTACCAGGAGACCCTTCGGCGGTATTTTATCGCGTTCTGCGCTCTTTTCAACCGATAGTTCGACGGGATACCGGGATTCCTGCCGCCTCCCGAGCGAGCGTCTCCCCCGGCGGGACACGACGCCGGGTGGTGGTGGCGGCGATACCCCTGGAGAGGCCCGCTCTTTGCGCCACGACCTCGTCGTCCCCGTGCTCGCCCTCCTGGCGTCGGCCTGCCACTCGGTCGCTTCCGCCCTCTTCGCCTTCGAGAACACCCTGACCTGGGTGGAGAGTGCCGCGTACAACCTCCTCTTCGGCCTGCTTCTCAGGGCCATCGCCGCCTACCTCCTCCGCAGCGGGCCGGGGAGACGGCCAGAGTGCCGCTAACGGCCCCTGCACCGCATACAGGTCATGCAGTCCGCTCCTTCCCGGTCGCGGGCGCTGGATCGAAGAGGCGTCTATGTGTCCCCCCTCCCGTCTCGTACGCCTCGGCCCGGGTCAGGTATGCCTGGTGCGGCAGTCGGGACGCCGTATGCGATGACAGAGATGCCGGGGCGCTCGCACGCGCGGACGGGCGTTCGACGACGCCTGCAGGGATACGCAGCGGCACGGGCCACGAACGCTGCCGTCCGGCATGCGCCGGCCCCCCTCGAGCAGGCTCCTTCTCCCCGCAGTCGGACAGGGCACCCCCGCCAGCGGTCGTCCCGGCTGACGCGGCCGAAGGGACGGGAGGCCGCCTGTTCGGGGGTGAGCCGGGTCGCTCCACCGGGTCCTGATTGCGCAGACGGCTACGCCGGGCTCTCCCGAACGGAAGCCCGCACCCGAATTCTGCGGTGTGGCCGGCCCGGAGGGTCCGAGTGCCGCGCACCTGGCTAAAAGGGGAATACGATTCAAAAAATGGGAGACCTGTCACTTGACATCGATCCAGATCTCCATGTCCTTGCCGCAGACGGGGCAGCGGCGCATCGAGAGCCTTGCCGGATCGTCCTGGCAGGTGTCGATGACCAGTCCCGTCTCCACGCCCCCGTGGTTGCAGCGGTACAGACAGTACTTGAAGCGAGCTTTCACGTCGATTTCACCTTTCTCTGCTCAAGTTTCTTCGGTGGAGCTTAATAATCTATGGATTGGAGGGAAAAAATCATAATTGCCATATCTGGATAGGGTTGTTCAAACCAAAGACTAAAATATATCCTGATGAATTCTGTTATCCTATTTTAATACCTATCGAATCCTTCCTCCGCCATTCACCGCAGCCGCACGGCAGATCCGCAGAAGCGGGGGCGTCCTGGGGGTAGACGCGGACCTCCGGCAGGCGGAACGGCTCTCCCTTCA
This sequence comes from Methanomicrobiales archaeon, assembly GCA_034679905.1. Taxonomy (GTDB): domain Archaea; phylum Halobacteriota; class Methanomicrobia; order Methanomicrobiales; family JACTUA01; genus JASEFH01. Next base: position 1,404 of record JAXDAH010000228.1, read on the forward strand.
GATCGATCGTGCGGGAGAAGAAGGGATCGCCGAGCCAGAGGGAGAGCCCCTCGAAGGAGAACAGCCCCCGGGCGGCCAGCTGGACGGTGTAGCGGAGTACCGTCTCGCCGCTGCAGAGCGGGGCGGCATTGGTTCCGGGCGCGACCAGGGCAGCGGACGGCGGGAGATCGGTCGCCCGGAGGGAGAGGAGGGTTGGCGGTGCGGTGATGACCGTGGTGACCTGCAGCAGTCTCCCCGTGCGGGTGACGGCACTGCTGAGACTGCGCCGCAGGGATAGGGCGGGGAGGAGGGTTGCCACGGCACGGTCGAAGGCGAGGGCGCGGTAGAGGAGGAAGAGGAGCAGGATGCCGCCGGCTGCCAGGAAGGCGGCGTCCGCGAGGACGACGGAGAGGGTGACCAGGATGGCGGCCGTAATCCCGATCCCCCGGGTGAGCGGGCTCGCGTGCACGGATTATGGCACCTCGACGCTCTCCAGGACCTCGGCGATCACCTGGTCGGCGCCGATCCCCCCCATCTCGGCCTCCCGGGTCAGCACCAGGCGGTGCTGGAGGACCGGGAGCACCATGCCTTTCACGTCGTCGGGGATGGCATAGGGGCGCGCGTCCAGGGCGGCAACCGTCTTCGCGGCCTGGACGAGGGCGATCGAGGCGCGGGCGCTGGCCCCCAGGCGGACATCGGCATGGGAACGGGTCGACATCACGATGTCCCGGATATACTGCAGTACCGGCAGCTCCGCGTGCACCCGCCGCGTCGTCTCCATGGCCCGGAGGATCGCCGCGGGGGTGGTCAGGGGCGCGAGGCCCTGGAAGTAGCGGTCCCAGTCGAGATCGCCGCGGCCGGCCCGTTCGACGAGCGTCAGCTCCTCGTCGCCGGAGAGGTGCGTCAGACGGGCGCTGAACATGAAACGGTCCATCTGCGCCTCGATCAGGGGGAAGGTCCCTTCGTACTCGTAGGGGTTCTGGGTCGCGAGCACGAAGAAAGGCTGGGCGAGATCCCGGGTAATCCCGTCGATGGTCACCTGCCGTTCGCTCATCGCCTCCACGAAGGCGGACTGAGTCTTGGGGGAGAGGCGGTTGATCTCGTCTACCAGGACGACGTTGGAGAAGATCGGCCCCTCTTTCAGGACGAACTCCTTCTGATCCGGATCGTAGATGCGGATCCCCAGGATATCGGCGGGCTGGGTGTCCACCGCCCCCTGGACCCGCCGGAAGCGGCAGCCGGAGAGCTTCGCCATGCTCCGCGCGATGATCGTCTTCGCGGTGCCGGGGGCCCCTTCGATCAGGATGTGCCCGCCGCAGAGAATCGCGATGCCGATGAGGTCGATCAGCGGGCGGTGCCCCACCACGAACTCCCCGATCCGCTCGCCGATCGCCCTGTACTCGCGGGCAACAGCGGTCAATTCTTGCTGGAATGCTGGTTCTGTCAAGGCTACTGCTCCCACCGGTTTTTCCGTGCCAGAATAGCGAGAAGTATCAATAGAGAGAGTAAGAGTGCGATTTTCATAAGAGTTGTGTTCCGTACCAAGTTCAGGAATAGTATCGTCCCGCTCGCCGCCGCCGTTGCAGAGTGCGACTGGTCCACCAGCAGGGGAGACGCTTCCAGCATCCGCTCCAGCAGGAGGAGGTTGTCCCGCCCCTCCAGGCCGGCCATGGCGTTCAGGAAGAATCCCGGGTCCCCGAAGACGTAGAGCGTTCCGTTCCCGACCGCCTCCCGGCAGAGGACCGCATGGGATCGCATCTCCTCGTTCCGGTTCACCCGCGTGTCGCGGTTCGTGTCGATCCAGGAGAAGACCGTGGTGGCGAAGAGGGGCTCCCCGCCCTCGAGGGCGGCGGGGGTGTTCAGGACGAGCGAGGATACGGTGTCCGTGAGCGTGTCGTTCGCCGCCGGGAAGGCGAGGACGGCGGCGGGGGTGTCGAACCCCGCATCGATGGAGAGGAGGGGTCCTTCCTGGACGCGGATCGTGCTCCCGAGGGACGCGAGGAGGGCATTCGCATCCGCGCGGTTGGCGGCGAGCAGCAGGGTGTTCCCCCGCTCGAGGAACGAGCGGTAGTGGGCGGCGTCCTCGGGGGTGACGTTCCCGGCGGGAGCGATGAGGAGGAGCGTCCCGTTCGAGCGCTCGAGATCGGCGGGGCCGCGGACCTCGGCAGCGCCGGCCGCGTCGAGCCGCGAGAAGAGGGCGGACGTACCGTTCCAGCCGCTGTTGTAGCGGCTGTACTCGAGATCGGTCGTGGAGAGGTGGATGCCGAGGAGCGCGCCCAGGATCAGGAGGACGCCGGCGGTGACGAGGAGCACGCGGCTAATGGCGATCACGCTCCAGCGTGTCGAGGATGTGCCGGAACAGGGCGGAGACGTCGTCGAGCTGGTCCGGGGAGATGGCCTCGCTCCCGTACCGCACCCGCTCGTGGATCTGCACGAAGAGCCGGAAGGGTTCCGCCGTCTTCGGGGGACCGATGCGCCGGGAGACCTCGCGGGGGGTGAGGGACCGGATGGACGGGATCGCGAAGACCCCGTCGAATCGGTCCAGGAGATGAAGATAGAGATGCTGCAGCGCCTCGCCGCCATTCCCCGCTTCTGCCGCCGAGCGGAAACGGGCCAGGGGCTCGTCGGGAGAGGGTGTCCGCTCCGCAGGGCGTGCGGGCGGCGTTGCCGCTGGTGCCGCTGCCCGCGGTGCTTCCGGGTACCGCAGGCCCCCCAGGTGGATGTAGACGAACGCCCCGACCAGGAAGAGCGTGAATGGGAGGAGGGAGAGCAGGACGGAGCCGAGCGGCAGGGATTCGGGGATGTCGAGCGTGACGGGAGCGCTCTCCGACGCGTTCAGGGGGAACCCGGGATCGCTGAACCGGGCGACTATCGTATGGCGCCCGGGGGCGAGCGGGAGGTGCCGGGAGAAGGTGCCGTTGACCTGCGTCTGGGTGGCGAACGTGGTGTTGCCGTCGGCGACGAGGAGGACGGGGGCGCCGCCGACCGGCACCCCGGCGCTGGATAGGCTGCCGGTACAGGCGGCACCCGCCGTGCCGTTCACGCGTTCTGTAGCCGCCTGGAGGGTGAGCTCGGTGGGGAGCGGCTCGATCGTAAAGACCGCCGTCTCGGAGAAGGCACCCCCGCAGGCGGCGTACACCAGGTGCCGCCCGGCCTGCGTATGGCCGATCCGCACCGCCCAGGAGAACCGCCCGGAGGCGTCAGCGGGGATGGAGGCCTGCTCTTCGCCGTCGATGAAGATCGCGACCGCCGTGCCGTTCGGGGCGATGGTGCCGCTGATCGTGAGGAGGTCGCTGTAGCTGGCGATCATCGGCTCGATACGGAGCGTGAGCCGGTACGGCGAGTCGACCGGGGAGGCCGCCCGTTCGTCCTGCCGTTCCCCGGCTTCCGTGACAATCTCTTGAATATTCTCAACACCGCTCTCGTACGGGCCCGTATCGAGCCCGAACGTGCGGGAGAGGTCCAGCACGGCCGGCTGGCGGGAGGCGTAGCGGCGGTAGGTCTCGTCCATCTTCAGCCGCAGCGCCTCCCCCTCGTAGGCGATGCGGTAGACGAGGGAGCTGTTCTCCTGACGGTAGCGCACCTCGAGGCGGTTCAGCCGCTCGAACTCGCGGGTCTGGTTCAGGAGCTGGTCCAGGTCCGCGATGTTGCTCTCGGTCTGCTCCCGGAATCTCGCCAGCTCGCTCTCGGAGACCTCGAGTGGCACTACTATCGTGTCGAAGAGCCGGGCTTTCTCGGCGAGCTTCTGCAGCTCCTGCTCGGCCGCATCCAGATCGCCCGAGCGGATCGTCAGCACGACCGTCCCGCTGCCGTTCAGGAGCTCTGCCATCAGGGGCAGGAGCGTATCGGTGTCCGGTCGGGCAGCGCCCTGGAAGGCCAGGGGGTTGTAGTGGGAGGCGGAGGCGGGACTCCCCTCCAGGGTGAAGAGCACGGGTGCGGGAGCGTACAGGCCGATGGCGAAGAGCGCGACGAAGGCGGTGAGCGCGATCAGGACCTTGACAACCGTCGTTCTCATGTGCCGAGGATCTCCAGAACCTTGCGTGCGACGATCGCCCCGAAGACGACGACCCCGCCGGCAACTACGTAGCGCAGACGGAGAAGGTATCGGGGTCTGGCGAATACCGTGTCGGAGAGCTCAACAAGGATCAGCAGACCGATGAAGCCGAGGGCGAAGTAGAGCTCCAGATCCACGTACGCGGAGAGCACCATGAAGAAGGCTATCGTGAAGAGCCAGGCGAGAAGGGCAAACCCGGCAAGGTGCTTCTTTCTCATCCCTACCTGTACTGTACTCTCCTTTCAGGTGTATTAAGCGTATACAGATTGAGGCAGAGTATATGAGGGGGTTGTAGCAGACGGCACCCGATAGTCCCCGTGGACCCTGAACGCTCTCGTCTTGCATGGGGATACTGGCAGCCTGTCAGTATGCTTGCTGCAGGTGCTGCCGATGTCAAACGGTTCGGGAATGGCAGAAATTGTCAGATTATTAAGAGGAGATCCTCGCAACACGGCTCTTTGCAGCAGATGGGGAACACTGCATGCAGTCGGCGATATCCGGCATGGCACTCTGTTCGGATCCGCCACATCTCTGCACCCATCCGGGCGGTCACCCGGGGACCGGGGCCGCCCCTCCCGGCGCTGCCGGCGGGAATCGAGCGGGTCTCCGGTATCGGCTTTCCCCGTGGAGACGTGCGAGAGCTTCTTTTGCGATAAGAATCGCCATATTAATGAGCCAAAAGAGCCATCGAGATTTGAGGGGTATATATATGGGGGTAACTAGACGGAGTCTCCTGGGATTTCTCGTGGTTATCGCGATAATCCATGCGGGAATCCCCCTTGCCAGCGCGGAAAATGCGCGTCTGGAGTTCGGGGTCCTCAAGAGCGGTTCGATCCGCACGGTCGGCGAGGTCGACACCTTCTCGTTCTCTGCCAGCAGCGGGGATACGATCTTCATCAAGATGACCAAAACCAGCGGCGATCTCTGGCCCAGAGTCAATCTCTATGCACCGGATGGTCGATCGATAAAGGAATACCATTCATCGAGCCATGTCGTCATCGCCCAGGCCCTGTCGTCCGGCGGGACCTACAACATCCTCGCGGATGACGGCACCAGCTGGGAACAGACCGGGGATTACAACATCGTCGCCCAGCGGCTCAACAATCCCGACAATGCGATCGCGATCACGCCGGGGGTAAATTCGGGAGGCTCGATAGGGATCATAGGTAAGGTCGATACCTACACCTTCTCTGCCAACAGCGGGGATACCGCGGTCGTCAAGGCATCCAAGACAAATGGCGACATCTGGCCCCAGATACGGCTCTATTCCCCCGATGGACGGGAGATCAAGAGCGTACATTCGTCCAGCACCACAGAGATGTCGCAGACTCTCACCAGCGACGGCCGGCACGTCATTCTCATCGACGATGGGACCAGCTGGGCGCATACAGGCGACTACAATCTCATCCTGCAGCTCCTGCCCGCCGGAGGTGCCGCAGAGACCGCATCCAGCGTGGGTAATGCCGCGACGCAGGAGACGATCAGCTCGAGCCATGCCACTACGACGCAGACTGCGCCGACAGGCGAATCTGGATTTCCCACGTTCTACATCCTCGCCGCAGTCGTCGGGATCGCGCTCGTGGGTGGGGCCGTGGTCGCCGTGCGGCGCCGGGGGGGCGGCGTGACGCCGCCCCGATCGGTGCTCGGCGGTGTCACGAAAGGAGCCGTGGCGAGGAAGGTGGTGGGTTCGGACATCTTCATCAGCTACTCGACAGAGGACAAACCGATCGCGGATGCGATGTGTAGCAGCCTGGAGTCCCGGGGGATCCGCTGCTGGATCGCACCCCGCGACATCCTGCCGGGGACGAACTTCCAGGAAGCCATCATCGACGCCATCGACTCCAGCAAGATCATGATCCTGGTCTTCTCCTCGCACTCCAACAACTCGCCGCACGTGCTCCGCGAACTCACCCGCGCGATATCGAAGGGAGTCGTCGTTGTGCCGTTCCGCATCGAGGACGTGTCCCCCTCGAAATCCATGGAATACCTGATCTCCGTCCCGCACTGGCTGAACGCCATGACGCCCCCTCTCGAGCAACACCTCGAGAGACTGGCCCAGACCGTGCAGGTCCTGCTGGAGCAGTTGGAGGACAAGGAGGCCTTCCAATAGACGGATATGGCTCGGTTCGCCGCAGCCCCATTGGTACCGCGCCGGTCCCGTCTCCGGCAGTATGGCACCCCTGCCCCGGGACACGCCATTCGAGGTCTCCCACCCTCGAAGGCGAAACCTGGTGGGTCGAGGATCGCGGTGCCCCACCGGACCGGCGACGGCGGCGGGCTGCGGGGGGCGATCGCGAGGGTCGTCCAGCTCCCGGCTGCCAGCCGGACCGTTGCCGCGCTGCCGTCTCGCACGGAGCGGAAATGGCGAATCCGGTATAACAACGGCAACCGGGTATCGCCCGACGCACCGGATATCTCATGCGCAGAGAGCCCCGCTCTCTTCTCCCGTCTTCGGTGATGCACCATGGATATGCCCTCGATGGAGAGGATCTCCCAGCTGAAGGATCGCCACTGGTTTGTCGTTATACTCATCGTCGTCGCTCTGGGCATCGTTGCCCTGGTGTTGGGCTGCATCGGGTTCTCCAAGACCGCCGCGGGGAACCCCGGCTCGGGGTTCGCCATCCTCTACCGCTCGATGCAGCTCTTCGTGCTCCAGTCCGGTGACGTCCCCCAGGTATCCCCGGAACTCGAGGTGGCCCGGTTTCTGGCTCCGGCCTTGACGCTATCGACTTTTATCGTGGCATTCACCATCCTTCTCTTCGACAACATCCAGCGGTTCCGGTTATACTACACGATTCACGACCACGTGATCGTCTGCGGCATGGGCTACCTGGGCCCCGTTCTTGCCAGGTACTTCAAACAGCGGGGATACCCGGTCGTGGTGATCGAGAAAGACGCGAAGAACCGGGAGCTGGAGATCTGCCGGGAGTATGGGGCCATCGTCCTGGTGGGGGATGCCACAAAAACGGAGCTGCTGGAGAGTGCGCAGATCGGCAAAGCGCACAGTATCCTGGCCGTCACGGGGAACGACAGCTTCAACACCGAGATTGCCATCCGGTCCGGCGAACTTCCCCGGGTGCCTTCGGCATCTCCCCTCTCGTGCCGGGTGCATATCGTCGATCCCCAGTTATGCACGCTTCTCAAGGCGAACGAGATGAGCGTCGCGTACACAAAATCGTTCAGGGTGGAGTTCTTCAACATCTACCAGATTGCAGGGCACTGCATGCTGAAGACGTACCCCCCCTTCCCCCCGGATGCCGGGAAACCGCCCCACGCCCATCTCCTCGTCTGCGGCATCGGGAGACTGGGCGAAAGCCTGATCGCGCACTCCGGGAAAGCGTGGAAGGAGCGCTACGGCAGCGCGGGAGAGAAGCTCAAGATCACGCTCTTCGATATCCATGCGGACAGCAGACTGGCATCGCTGAAGACCAAGTATCCGGCGCTGACGCACTACTGCGACCTCGACGATGCGAACGTGGATTTTCAGTCGTCGGAGTTCCTGCGGGGCGACGTTCTCAACGCAACGGACATCCGCGACATAACCGGCATCTATATCTGCCTCTCGGACGAATCCCTCGGCCTCTCCGTAGCCCTGGCGCTCTTCCAGCTGTTGGAGGATCGGCATATCCCGATCGTCGTGCGGACGACCTATGAAGAGGGCTTTGCCAAACTCATGGGGGAGCTCAACCGCACCTGTCATGATTTCCGCAATATTCACGCTTTTCCTCTCGTCTCCTGCACCTGCTGCATGGATCTTCTCACGGGAGGCACCCGCGAGATCATCGCGCGGGGCATTCACGAGGACTATGTCCACGAGCAGGAGAAGCTGGGCAGGACGCCGGAGACGAACAGAGCCATGGTGCCGTGGAGAGACCTGGATCCGAAGTGGAAGGAGTCCAACCGCCGACAGGCTGACAGTATCGCGTCGAGCGTGCGCCAGATCGGCTGCATCATCACCCACCGTCTCGACTGGGAGGAGCCTTTCTTCGAATTCAGGCCTGATGAGGTGGAGCGTCTCGCGGAGATGGAGCATACCCGCTGGTTGCAGGAGAAGGAGGAGAACCGTCAGCACGACGCCGCTCCACGCAATCCCTATATGAAGCCCTGGAGCGACCTGCCGGAGGAGATGCGGGATCTCACCCGTTCCATCGTTCGAGCCTGGCCGCGGATCCTGGCGCGGGTCGACCTGAAGATCCTCCGAATAACCCGGAGAGAGTGACCGCCGATGCGGGTCGGCGAGTCACAGGATCTCTTCGTTGCATACCGCTCTCCTGCCGGCAACCCTCAGCCGGGACTGACCGCTCCACCCCGGTCTTCTTCCTCGGTGCTCCGTGCGGGATTCGGATCCCATCCTCCTGCTTCGGGAGCAGGAAGACGGGGATGGGCCAGCCCTGCTGTGCGATGGGCACGGATCCGCCGGGCTCTCGGGCGGACTCTGGGGGTCTCGTGCCGCCGATGCCCGCAGGATAGAGATGCCCGAATCCCGCCGCCAGCAGAGGAGGCCCGGGCAGATACGCGGTCCAGCGAGATCGCAGGAGCGGAACCGGTTACTCCTGGCGCCGAACGGCCAATCCGGCGGCGTACAGTATCTCCGGAATTCTCCGGACGGCGTTTCGATCCTTGTCTCTCTCCTCTTCAGAGAGGTCCTCCCACGGCACGAGGCAGGAGTGCTCCTTCCTCTGGTAGTCACTCTCCCGGGCGTACGACCATCCCGCCTGGATCCTCTCCCTTGCCCACCGCGAATGCTCCCGTTTTGCCAGCCGTTCGACCTCTTCGGGGGACAACTCCCGGGGCCCATCCGAAGAGCTGCGCAACGGTTCAATCCTGCACCCGATCCGCTGCAGTTTTCGAACGATATCCTCCGCCTGCGCCCGGTTCGCGTCCTTCAGATCCGGGGGAAGGTCGTCCCAACCGCACAGGGCAGCCGTCCTGTCCGCCGATATGCCTCGCCTCTGGCAATAGCGGAGGTACTCCTCGTGCACCGCTCTGGCAATACGCTCGCGGAGTGCGGGGGGGACGGCATTCATAGGGATCATGTACGATTGCAGCTATTTTAGCATTGAGCATCCGGGGACTGCCGGGGCAACCGCCAGCGGTACGGCATCTTCTGGATGCGCGAGTCTCACCTGAATGCCGTGGAGGGGGTATACTCGAAAACCGTATCTCGGACCTGTGAAAAGGCACTATCCTTGCGTACATTCGATCCCGGTGCGGATTACGCCTCCAGCAGGATCTGACTGCGGACGATCCAGAGCCGGCGGGCGAGATCGCCCAGAAAGACGACCAGCCCGACACCGAGGAACGATCGTCCGAGGAGCGTGCTCAGCCCGGAGAGAGAGGGGATGAAGGTATCGATGCAGACGATCGCCGCCCACAGGCCGACCAGGGCGATGACCGTCGCGATGCAGCAGCTGAGGATCAGGCGTGCCGGAACCTGGATACCGTCCCATACATCAGCTGCGAATGCCCCCATCGCTACTCAACGCAACAATTTTTTACCCGCGGTTTTATTAACCTTGTCCATTGCCATTCAGGAGCCGGTTAATGGACGGACCTGGCGGCAAAGCTCGCCTGGATCCGCTCGCAGACCTGCAGGTTGCGCAGGGCCTGCTGCGGCGTGATCGGGAACGGTTTGCGGGTCTTCACGCAGTCTAGAAACGTGGAGAGCTCCGTTCGGAGCGGCTCGACCTTGCTGAGGAGGACTTTTTCGATGATGTTCTCCTGCGAATAGCGGGCATTCTCCATCTGGTACTGGTCCGGCTTGCGATAGACGAAGATCTCCTGCGTCATGTAGTCGCCCTCGATCGTGCGGTCCTCCTCCTCGATGTAGATCATGCGGATCTTCTTCGAGGCCTTGCGGCTGGCGGAGACGTGGATGGGCACGCCGTTCAGCTCCAGGAGGGCGCTGCAGATGTCGTCGTTGCCGCAGCTCTGGATGCGGCACTCTCCGTCTGGAAAGAGGCTGAAGATGACGTCGATGTCGTGGATCATGAGATCCTCGATCACCGAACTCCCCGTGATCCGCGCCGATGCAGGGTTATGCCGTTTCGCCTCGACGTACAGGGGGTTTCGCATGATCCGCCGGATCTCGCCGACGATCGGATTGAACCGCTCGATATGCCCGACACCCACGATCGCCTCTTCCGGGATCTGCCGGATCAGCCGTTCCGCCTCCGCCGAACTCTGGCAGATCGGCTTCTCGACGAGCAGGTCGATCCCCTGCTGGAGACACTCCTGCGCGATCGCATGATGGTAGGGCGTGGGCACGCAGATGCTGACGGCGTCCACGCTCTTCGCGAGCTCGCCGACCGATGCGCAGACCGTGATATCCGTGCCCCGCGCGATCTGCTCTGCCGCTGCCCGGTTCGTATCGCAGATGGAGAGAGAGTCGACGGATTTGAGTTCCGAGTACAGCCGGACGTGGTTCCTGCCCATCGCGCCGACGCCTATCACCCCGATGTCCATGCGGTTACCTGTCCTAAGGTGATCCTCCACCCATCTTCTTTCTACCGAAATGCGGATGCGATCGAGAAGGGGGGATGTGCCCCGGAAAGAAGTGGATCGTGCGCACTCCCGATAATGCACCAGCCCGCAACGCAGGCTGCGGTATCCTGGAGCCGGTGCGGGATCGGGGGAGCCTCGATAGGAAGGGATCCGGTGCATGGAGATATAAAGGCGATATTCCGGCCTTTTCTGGCAAAATAGGGGCATTAAGAGCAGGAAACCGGATCGCTTCTAACGGCCGTAGGGGCCCCGTGCAGCCCCCCTCCCCCGCGGCCATAGGGGGAGTCGATCGCGGGGCCCGGACTCGACGGAAGGGCCATCTTTTTCGGCCCGTTAGAGGGGGTATTTCCTGAAACAGGGGTCATAGGATAGAAATCGAATGTACGGGCCCGGATTTCGGGAATTCGGGATCCGGGATCGGGGCCGGATTGGCAAAAGGAGCGGTTATAGGGGTTGCTGCTCCGGAGGGGGGATCGACGGTCCTCGCCAGGATGGGGATGTGCAGGGTCTGGATCTCGGGACTGTTGATTCCCTGTAGAGCGACTCTTCAGCGGCCGGCGCATAGCTAAAAAAGCCAGATATGGCCTCCAATTGCCCCCCTCCTTATAACAATGGCTTCTCTTGGTAGAATGATGCCCGCCGGAAGCGAGGCAAGCAGCATCCCTGCCCCGTTTGCCAGGGTGCAGGTGCGAAGATTGCGCTCCGCCGGGTGTCCTGGTAGCAACGATGGTCCTGACTCTCTGGGGAGGAAAATGAAGTCCCCCGCGAGGTAATGGCGATGCCAGAATCCACATAAAAAAAACATACATGACAATTGCAGGCACCATATACATTATCCAGATAGATTTATATTTCATACTACATATGCCATTAGCGTTCCACCCGAATACCCGACAGGGAGGTTGCTCGTGCACTCAACCTCACACTCCTACTTCGCTGAACGGGATAGCAGATTCTCCGCTGTTGCAGGCAGGCTGTCAAGCATCCTGTTAGCATTCTTCGCAGATCTCTCCCGTAGACCGGCGTACTTCGGAACCATCGGGAGGATGACCCGGGCACCACAGGTTGCCCCAGGTCCACAGATGCCCCTTACTGGTATGCTTCGGTTTACGAGGCGAGATCCATGAAACAGATCCACGTTCTGATTGGAATGGCCCTGTGTTTCGGCCTCCTGCTCAGCACCCCGGTGCTGGCGCAGGGCGATATTACGGTTGCATGGAACAGGACCTTTGGAAAGTCCACGGCGAACGATTCGGCCTGGTCGCTGGTAGCGGTGCCCGGCACCACCGACGTGATCTTCGCCGGGGAGACCGCGTCCTATGGCGCCGGCGACGCTGACGGCTGGGCGGTCCGCATCGACGGCAACGGGACACAGGTCTGGAACAGGAAGTTCGGCAAGAACCAGAGCGATACCGCTCATGCGATCGCCAATACGTCCCTGACGAACTTCACGCTCGTCGGCAACCTGACCCCGCCTCTGCAGACAGGACCGCTGCAGACCGATGCCTGGGCAATCGGGCTGAACCAGTCCGGCGGGCGGCTCTGGCTGACCTTCCTCGACGGGATGAACGATTCGGCCGTCGCCTATGCCGTCACTGCTGCCGGGAACGGGTCGAGTGTCGTCGCCGGGACCACAGCCCAACCCGGGGCGGCGGATACCGACGCCTTCGTCGTCTTCCTGGACCCAAGCGGGCGTATGCAGCGGGCGAGAGCGTTCGGCGAGAGCGGTGCCCGGGATGCGGCCTACTCGATCGTGTCGGATCCCCGGGGCGGCTGCCTGGTCGCCGGGAGCACGCAGTCGTTCGGCAGCGCGGATACCGATGCCTGGGTGCTCCGGCTGGATGAGAACGGTACGGAGGAGTGGAACCAGTCCTACGGCGGGATGGGGGAGGATGTCGCCCGCTCCATCGTCCGCACCGCGGACGGCAACTTCATCTTCGCCGGGAGCATCGTCGAGAATACCGATACGAACGCTCTCGTGGTGAAGATCGCTCCCAATGGGTCGGTGCTCTGGAACTACACCTACGGCGAAGCCCGGATCAACGAGTCGGCGAACGCCATCGTCCAGACGCGGGACGGCGGCTACCTCTTCGCGGGCGAGAGCGGGACGAACGCCTCGAAGGATACCAACGCCTGGCTGGTGAAGATCGACAGTGCGGGCCAGCCCGAGTGGAGTTACACCCTGGGCGGCAGGAATCCCGGCGACCGGGCGAATGCCGTCCTGCAGGTCGGCCCGACGAGCTACATCTTCGCGGGCATCTTCAACCGCACGGTCCAGAAGGCCCCGAACGACGATGCCTGGGTGGTGAAGATCGACCTGGCGGAGAAGCCGGGCGTGCCGAGACCGCCGGCCGTCAAACCCAAGGTCAGCACACCGGGGAACACCAAACCGGGCAGTAGGGGAATCCAGACGGGCGGTGGTGGCGGCGTATGCACCTGCTCGGCAGACTTCGCCGTTGTCACCCCCAAGGACGATCGCACGGTGAATGCATCCATCGAATTCCTCGGCGTTGTGGCCACGGGGCCCGGGTGCTCGAAAGGGGCTAAGCCGACCCGATGGGACTGGGACTTCGGCGATGGGAGCACGGGAACGGGAAAGAATCCCACCCATGCCTTCCGGGAGAATGGAACCTACACCGTGACGGTGCGAGTGACGCTCAGCAGCGGTACTGTATGCGAGGGTCGCCGGTCGGTAACCATTGGAGATGGAGTGGTTCAGCCGCCGTGTGAGTGTTCTGTCAATTTTACAGTACCGGAGGGGGTCCATTTCGTATGGGATTGGATTCCGTTCAGCGGAACTATCACACGGGGACCGTATTGCAACCAATCATTGCCGGGGGAACTGCTGTGGGATCTTGACGGGGATGGTGTTATCGACAGGTACGGATTGAACCCCCGCTACAGATTCGATGAGCCTGGCGATTATCCCGTAACCGTCTGGGGAAGACTGATGGATGGCACGATCTGTCCTCCGTTCACCGACAACATAACGATCATCTGTCCCTGCCAGCTCGCCATCTACTACTCTACCTACGATGGCTATCTCCCCGTCGTTGGGGAGGCGGTTGCGTTTGAGGGGTATAATTACGGGTGTTCTGCAGATTCCATTACGGGCTGGGCCTGGGACTTCGGCGATGGATCCACGTCCTCCGAGGAGAGTCCGACCCACACCTACAATGCTGCAGGAACGTACACCGTCACGCTGCAGGCGACACTCAGCGACCAGAGAACCTGCGAGGCCACGGAATGGGTGACCGTGAGAGAGCAAGGGTCCCTGAATATCACCGAGTGTATGGTGATCGATCGGCCGGGTAGCTATGAGGTCCGGCAGGATATCATGGACAGCAACGCATCGGTCTGTATCCAGGTCGATGACCGTACCTATGGAGGGGTGATCATCGAGGGGAATGGGCATACGATAGACGGAACCGATCAGCAGGGGAGCATCGGCATAGATGTGGATCGCGGCGGGGCCACGATTCGCAACCTGAAACTCAGCGATTGGGATGTCGGTGTTCAGTCCAGCGTAGATGATATTGTGGTGGAGACGTCATCGCTGACCAGTAATCGGGCAGGAGTACGGCTGCTTGACGTATGGGGCCGGCTGGATGGCAACACCATCACGGACAACGGGATTGGTGTGAGTCTGGTGAATGTCGGCGGCGTGCCCGTCGTCCACAACCGGATTGAGAACAACGAGTATGGCATCTCCATCGAATATCCCACCTTGTGGGGAGGAAACAATCGTATCTACAACAATCTGCTGAACAACCCTACCAATATGGGGGGAGGGGGATTCGCCGAAGACCCCCATGACCTCATAAACACCTTGAACCTCCCGACGTTAATCCCAGGAACGAATATTGTCGGGGGGGAGTATATTGGTGGTAACTGCTGGATGCACCCGGATGGCACAGGATTCTCCCAGACGTGTGCAGACCAGGATCAGAACGGGATCTGCGACCA
>JAXDAH010000229.1:0-9591 GCA_034679905.1 Methanomicrobiales archaeon
CGAACACGGCTCCATGTTCGAGTACAATAGCCCCGGCACAGCATAAATATCCGCCGTGCCGCCCCGTCGGGAATGGGGATAGCCCGCCTCCGGGGCTGTGGAAATGAGCGGAGAACGGGCACAAACCCTATCCCGCAGGAAGACAAGTATTATGGGCTCATGCATAGTCCGAACACGGATCCCCCTGCAGACGGGGTGCCGGCAGGGGAGGAGCGCCAGGCTCTGGGCGTGCGGAAACAGAAGACCGCACGACTCTCCGTCCTCTCCAACACCGCCCTTGTCCTTCTGAAGTTCATCGTCGGTATCTCGCTCGGGTCTGTGAGCATCCTCTCCGAGGCGCTCCACTCCGGGATGGACCTCGTCGCCGCCGTCATCGCCTACATCTCGGTGCGGAAGTCGGCAGAGCCACCGGACGAGCTGCACGCCTTCGGCCACGGGAAGTTCGAGGATATGTCCGGCTTCTTCGAGGCGGTGCTGATCTTTGCCGCGGCTGCCGTCATCGTCCTGGAGTCGGTCCAGAAGATCCTGGGAGAGGGTCCCGTTCTCTCCACTTCGACCCTCTATGCCGGGATAGCAGTCATGGGCCTGTCGGCCCTGGTAAACTGGATCGTGTCGGCACGGCTCATGAAGGTAGCTCGGGAGAGCGACTCGATCGCCCTGGAGAGCGACGCCTGGCACCTCCGCACGGACGTCTACACCTCGCTCGGGGTCTTCGGCGGACTCATCCTGATCCAGATCACGGGAGTTGCCCTGCTCGATCCCCTCATTGCGCTCGGCGTCGCCGCCATCATCCTCCGCGCCGCCTACGACCTCACCCGCCGCTCCCTGGCAAATCTCATGGACCGGCGGCTCTCGGACCGCGAGGAGGAGAGGATTCGGGCGATCATCTGCGACCATGCAACTGAGTACGCCAATTTTCACGCACTGAGGACACGCCGATCGGGGCCGGAGCAGCATATCGACCTGCACGTGGTCATGGGCAAAGACGTCACCGTGGAGCAGTCGCACGACCTGACAGAGCACCTGGAGTCCGACCTGAAACTGGAGTTCCCGCGTGCCAGCATCACCATCCACGTGGAGCCCTGCCTTGGCGACTGCGAGCGCTGCCCCTCCCTCTGCACGATACCGCGGCGCAATCGGAACCCGGCACACGAGGAGTAGCGGGCGCGTCCACCTCGAACTTCCCCATCTCGTCGTTTCCCGAGCTCGGGAGCCGTGCCATCGAGACAGACATCCGGCGTGCTGGTGGACGGCAACAGCCGGGGCGGGATCGGAGCGGCCGGCCTGCCGCAACGTCGGGATGGCAAAAAGAATCTGCATTCCAGCTGGCCTGGAGGTGCCGTACATCTATTCGGCGATGCCGGATGCTCGGTCTCGCAGTCCTGACTACAGCTCACGGGATGCCGCGGCTCCATATCCTGCCGGGCGAGAGTGCGGTAATGGACCCCAGGGGCGTATGGTCCGACCCCGACCCAGCACGTCATAAGGGATGGGGGAGCGGAAGGTGCAGGCAGCTCCCTGGACACCCCGCCACTGCAGTGCGATAACCCATTGCAGGCGCCGACTTCCAGGAATCGTCTTCCAGGCCAGAAGGATACCACTTCTCCCTGGCGTTCTGCCCGTCTGCAACACCCTGCCGTTGCGAACCTGCCCCGCGACCCGGGACACTGCCACGGAACGGCAACCCGAAAAGATGCTCCGGCCGTGAACGGACGATGGCGGAATGCCGGCATCGATGCATAACCGGATCGGGGAGTTCGGATCTCACTTTTTATGCGGCAAATTATATATAGTGTGATACGACCTAGGAGGTCTGCCAGAGGGGGATTCCCTGCTCGGGCCGGATGACTCTACTGCACGTCCTCGTATCGGTGCTGTCCAATTGGTGGCACCGATCGCATCCGCATGACCGGGCAGAGGTACTCTTTTTCACTCCCCGATCCCTCCGGCTGTATCTCGATACCGTCCTTTCCTTAAAAATTTTGTCCTGGAGGATGAAAAGAATGAGGAAAAGGCGGCACGATACCTTTTTCGAGTTGCCGTCGCGCCCGGCGTCTCGATACGCCGGCCCGGCCCTCCAAGCCGTTGCAGAGCCGGCTAGTCACCGTGCGGGACGGATCGCCCTCTGCAGGTGAGAGGTGCCATCCATATCGCATGGAGGACTCTTCTCATGCGGGCTCCCCAGTCCGTCGGATCCTCAGGGCATCCTGCAGGTGTATCCGGATGAACATCAGGAGGATCCCGAGGGAGTAGAGCGCCCAGAAGAGCGCTACGGGCACCTGCGCGCCGGGCACCCCGCTGAGCAGCCTCCACACCCCCATCGCGCTGGAGACGATGCTGATGCAAAAGAAGGCGACGAGCACCATGGTGTGCACGCTGTAATCGTTCCTGGCGGTCCGTTCCGTGGTCTTTGGAGTCACTGAAAAACCCAGCTTCTTCCCCATGAGGACGTACAGGATCGCCCGTGCGTAGATGAAGGAGACGCTGGCCAGGATCGCCTGGGACTTCAGGAGGTCGCGGAGACGATACCGTCTCTCGCTGATGCTGGTGTAGTACTGGACGCCCAGCACCAGGACCAGAAATGGGGCGAAGAAGGTGGGCAGGATGACGGGGACCAGGCGCACGTTGAAGAGCAGGATGACGGCGGGGAACAGCAGCAGGATGGGATTGACGAGACCGAGCAGGTAACTCAGTTCGGTCATGATGAATGCCAGCCACTGGGAACTGCTGAGAACCTTTGGATTCCTGAAGAGCGTACAAATCACGGTCTTGAAATGCTGGGTGTTTCCGTACGCCCAGCGCATCTGCTGGGTGTAGTACGCTGCGAGGGAGGGAGGCGGGACCCCTTCGGCGTACACGACGTCCAGGAACGCGCCCCGATACCCCCGCGTGAGGTAGACGAAGGTGGTCGCCACGTCCTCGGTGATGCAGGACTCGTCCATGCCCCCGATCGCCCGCAGGTGGTTCAGGCGGAAGAGGCAGTTCGTGCCTGTCAGGAGCACCGCATCCTGGACGTGGAGTCCCCGGCAGATGTGCTTGTTGTAGAGGTGCTGGTGGTAGGAGTAGCAGGTGGCCAGGACGTTGCCGTTCCGGGAATGGAAGTACTGGGGCATCTGCAGGTAGGAGAGGTCTCCGTTCTTCTCGAGGACAGGCACCAGATCCCGCAGGAAGTTCGAGGTCACCCGCTGGTCGACGTCCAGCACCAGGAGGTACTGCGCCGCCTCTCCCAGCAGGGGAATCGCGTCGTTGATCGCACCGGCCTTAAAACCGCGCCTGTGCTGGCGGGTTATCCGTGCAATACCCAGACTCCTGCAGGATTGCTCGTTGGACTCTCCGATGCTCGCGTTCGTCGAATCGTCGAGGAGGTAGATGCGTAGGTCGGGCCACTCTATTGCTTTGCAGGCCTTCAGGCACGTCTCGACCAGGGCTGGATCCTCGTTGTACACGGGTATGAAGACTGCAACCGCCGGGGCGGGGTTTTTGCACAGCCCCGGGCTCTGGACCCGCCCCTCGTACATGAACAGGGATCGCAACAGATTGTCCCCGTAGCTGATGAACTCCAGAGCGACAAAGAAGAGGCATGCGACCAGGACGACCGAGAAGATCCGACTGATAGCCGGATAGGTGGACAGGAACAGAACGGCATAGGCATCCCGGACCAGGACAAGAACCAGAAGAAGGACAACCGTAGAGGAGAGGACGGTGATGATCGCCCCTTTGCCTGTCCTGCTCATCCTACCACCGGGATCCTGCTCATCGACCGTTCGATGCATACCGATCCGTACCCTGGACTGTCCGGCGCCAGCCGGCGGCGGTTTTCCCCGACCTTCGGAGAAACCCGGGACAGCTGCCGTGTCGTCCTCCCTTCATGGCATTCCCTATAACCTTAGACCGGAAAGGACCGCACACCTCTATACGAGAACCTGCAACCATCCACCCACCCCAGGTACCGCCCTGTCCGCACTCATGTGATTTCCGAGGCATAGGAATTATTTAAAGTTGTCTCCCCACGGTCCCGGTGGAAATCGTCTGTCCCCGTTTTAGCGTCCGCTTCATGCCTCCATCCTGCGATCGGGAAAGGGGGAAGAAGGGTCGGACTCTTGCACCGAACGGGATGCTATTATAACCCGGTAACGCTCTAACGAGCGGTAGACTGATGGAGCACCATATGACAGCAGGGGCTAGAATGCCGGCACTCGTTTCGTCGGCTATCCCGCTATCGTCCGAACGTGCCCCGCCGTCTCTTCCGCCGCCTGAGCGGCTTCTCTTGAACAGCGGCGGGAGGGACCGGGACGGGCGAGGGGGCCCTCCACCTCTTCGAGGGGGGCTCCCATCAGAGCCCTTCAGCATCGCACTCACCCCTGCCAGCGGGCTCGCCGCACTGGAGCAGGCGTAGATCCAGCTCTCCGCATCGCCGAAACTGGCTGCTCCTGCTGAACTTAGTCAACGCTTCTGCCACGGGCTGGAGGGACGGATAGACGGTCCCGATTCCGCACAGGAGAATCCAGGCGGGCAGTTCCCGCGATGGTGCACCGGCCGGATGCGGGGGACTGACGCTTACTGCTCCAAACCCTCCGAGGGCATGCCTCCTCCCCCCTCGCGCCGGGTGGCGATCACGTCGTCAATCTGCAGGATCATGGCGGCGGCCTCGGCGGCGCTCGCGATGGCCTGGACCTTCACGCGAAGGGGATCGACTACACCCTCCTCCAGCATGTCCCCGGGCCGACCCTCGTCGACGTTGAGACCCGCCATCCTCTCGCCCCGCTCGTGCGCGGAGCGAAGCTCATCGAGCATGTCGATGGGGTCGAGACCAGCATTCTCGGCGAGCGTGCGGGGGATGATCTCCATGGAGTCGGCGAAGGCGTTGATTGCCAGCTGGGCTCGTCCGCCGATCGAGGCGGCGTGGTCCCGCAGCCGTGCAGCGATCTCCATCTCCGGCGCACCCCCGCCGGCCACGATCCGCCCGTCCTCGATCGCATCCGCCACCGCCTCGACGGCATCGTGCAGCACGCGCTCGATCTCGTCCACCACGTGCACGGTGCCCCCCCGCACGAGCAGGGTCACGGTTCCGGGGTTCCTGCACTTCTCCACGAAGATCAGCCTCTCCCCGCCCACCTCCCGCTCCTCCACGAGACCGGCATAGCCGAGGTCTCTTTCGGCGATATCGTCGATGCTGGTGACAAGGCTCCCGCCGGTTGCCCGTACCAGCCCATCCATGTCGCTCTTCTTGACCCGCCGCACGGCCAGGATGCCGGCTCTGGCCAGCTGGTCTTGGGCGGTGTCACTGATCCCCTTCTGGCAGAAGATCACATCTGCACCGCTCGCCGCCGCAACATCCACCATCCTGCGGACCGTCCTCTCCTCCTGCTCCAGGAATGTCTGCAGCTGTTCGGGTCGCGTGACACGGATCCCGCTCTCGATCTCGGTCTTCCGGACCTCGAGGGGTGCATTGAGGAGCAGGATCCCGGCGTCCTCCACCCTATCCGGCATCCGAGGATGGGCGCGCTCTTTATCGATGACCAGCCCTCCGATGAGGGCGGTGTCATCGACGGACTCCCCGGCCCGTTTCCGGATCCGCACATTCGCCGGATCCAGGATTCCGTCCTCGTCGATCACCATCGGCACTGCCCGCACGACGAGATCGATCAGGCGATCCCGGGCAACCTCGGCGCTCTTCCCGGTGAGGGAAGAGCAGGCAATCCTCTCCAGCATCGCGCGGTCGTCCAGCGACACGCCGACCGCACACTCCTGCAGGCACTCCCTCGCCCTCTCGGCGGCCTGTCGGTATCCGTCTGCGATCACCGTGGCGTGGATATCCTGGTCGAGCAGATCCTCCGCTCGACCCAGCAGCTCGCCGGCGAGCACCACGGCGGTGGTCGTACCGTCCCCCGCCTCCGCGTCCTGAGCCCGGGCCACCTCGACCATCATCCTGGCGGCGGGATGCTCGATATCCATCTCCTGCAGGATGGTCGCCCCGTCGTTCGTTACCGTGACGTCCCCGCCCGAGCTGACGAGCATCTTGTCCATGCCCTGCGGCCCCAGGGTCGTGCGGATGGCGCGGGCGACCGCCTTCGCCGCAGCGATGTTGGCGCCCTGCGCTTCCCGTCCCGGTTCCCGGGATAGGCCTTCGGGGAGGATGGGCTCCCCTGTCTGCTGCTCCATGCGCATCACCACCCGCGGGGGCTAAGGGGGTAGAGGCATATAAGAATAACGGAACGAGAAAAAGGCCACCACGGAACCCTCGGGCCCGAAGGCGTGGTTCTCTCCAGTTCGAGCTCGCCTCCGCGTTCGACACCGCTGATGACAGGATCACCTCGCAAAATGCCGGGTTGATAAGAAGCACGCTATCGGGCTCTGTTCGAATCCACCTCGAAGGTAGAATATGCGCCCCGGGACGGCATCTTCGCCGGAGGGGCCTTGCTCCCCCCCTCGTGCGATAGCCCGGATAATGAGAGATCCCCAACGGGCCAATCTCAATTCCATCTCCGAGGGGAGGGGGCGGCCCTGCAAGGGCCGCGGGGAGGAGGGGGATCCAGGCCTCCGGAATCGAGGAAATGTTCACGGGATAGGTGCAAAATAAGCCGAAGAACTTTTCCACAGAGCCCGCCATCGATCCTGGAGGAGCGCCTTCGAGCGCGGATCCACTAGAGCAGGATCCCGTGGCGATGGCCTCCGCCCGCTCCATAGCCCCGTGTCCGATGGGCCGGGCGCATCCATGCCGCTCTTCCTCCACCGTGACGGTATCACCAGATCGAAGCCCGAAAGCTCGTGGAGGAGTCCTGCCGATCCGGGAGCGGGAAACGCTCCAGTTCTGGGGACGAAAGTGTCGCTGCACGACGACAGGATTGCCTTCCTGTCGATCGTATCGCAGGGACGGGATCCGTTGGGGGAGAAGGGCACTCCCCATCCCTTATGGGCCCCCTCCCTCGGTAGTGGCGAGAGGGCTTATATTAGGAAGCAACCATGCATATCCCTGTCTGCTGGCACCGGGCGTATCGGACTTTTTTGAGATTCGAGGATTATCACACTGGCACCTGGAACTCCGGGCGTCTATCCGTGCACGAAATCCACCCCAATCGTCATCGCTTGGGTTGGTAGATACACTCTTGAGAGCTTAACCCTCCCTTTCCAACAGGATCGGGCAGAAGATAGAACGGGACGGATTTTCCTCTGCTGCCTTCAGGGATGCCCCTTCAGCCGCCCACCCCCGGTCCGGTGCGCGCCAGCAGACCGCAGGATGCCGTCGGGCTCGTGCCGCGGCGGACGCTGCCCCCTCGGAGCGGCAATGCCGCGGAGATCCGTGCGATCCCACAGTTACTTATACGGCCGGTACAGGAGGAATGAGCATGGTCAGCAGGGACCCGGTCTGCGGGGTGCCGCTCAAGCCCGAGGAGACGAAGTTCTCCGCCGAGATCCGCGGGAGGACGTACTACTTCTGCAGCGAGCAGCACATGCGGGCGTTTCTCGAGGGGCCTAGGATCGCTTACTTCTCCATGGAGATCGGGATAAAAAGCGACATCCCGACGTACAGCGGGGGACTCGGCGTCCTCGCCGGGGACACCATCCGCTCGAGCGCCGATCTCCGCATCCCGATGGTCGCCGTCACCCTGGTCAGCCGCATGGGATACCTGCGCCAGAAGCTCACGGAGACTGGGGAGCAGCTGGAGTATCCCGATCCCTGGGATCCGGCCCGATACATGCGGAAGCTTCCCGAGTCTGTCCAGATCGCGATCGAGGGGCGGCAGATCACGCTCAACTCGTGGATGTACGATCTCGAGAGCCCGACAGGGTTCGTGGTGCCCATTCTCCTGCTGGATACCGACGTGGAGGGAAACAGCCCCGAGGACCGCACGATCACGCATCACCTCTATGGCGGCGACGAGAGCTACCGCCTGAAGCAGGCGATCGTTCTCGGGATCGGAGGCGTGCGCATGCTCGAGGCGCTCAAGTTCCGGATCTCGAAGTATCATGTCAACGAAGGGCAGTCCGGGCTCCTCATCCTGGAACTCCTGAAGCGGTACGGGATGGATGCGGACCGTGTGAGGGACCGATGCGTCTTCACCACGCATACGCCCGTCTCGTCGGCGTTCTACATCTTCCCCTACGCGATGGTGAAGGCGGTGCTCGGCGACGAGTACCCTCTCGAGCAGGTGAAGAGGTATGCGGGGGCGGATACGTTCAACACCACCTCGCTTGCCCTGAACCTCTCCAGCTACGTGAACGGGGTGACGCGGGCGCACATGGAGTACTCCCGCAGGCTCTTCCCGGGCTACTATCTGCGGGCGATCACCAACGGCGTCCACCCCGCCACCTGGACGTCTCCGCCCTTCCGTGCCCTCTTCAACCGCTACATTCCGGGGTGGGCGAACGAACCCGAACTCCTCGTCCGTGTCGACGACATCCCCCACGAGGACATCCGGCACGCCCACCGGGAATCGAAGAGGGCGCTGCTGGAGTACGTTCGCGAGAGAGAGCCTGCGGGGATGGATGAGGGGGCGATCACCCTGGGATTCGCACGCAGAGCGACCGCCTACAAACGAGCCGCCCTGATCTTCTCGGACCTGGACCGGCTCCGCGAGATCCAGCGGAGGCAGCCGCTCCAGCTGATCTTCGCCGGCAAGGCGCATCCGCACGACCGGGACGGCAAACAGCTGATCCGAGACATCCACACCTATAGGGAGGAGCTGCGAGGCGATGTGCGGGTTATATACCTGGAGAACTACAGCATGGACATCGCCGCGACGCTGACCGCCGGCGTGGACGTCTGGCTGAACACACCCCTGCCGCCCTTCGAGGCCTCCGGGACGAGCGGCATGAAGGCGGCATTCAACGGTGTGATCAACTTCAGCGTCCTCGACGGCTGGTGGATCGAGGGCTGCGTGGAGGGCATCACGGGCTGGTCGATCGGGCCGGACCCGCAGGAGGAGATCGGGCTGGAGGAGCGGAGAAGGCGCGAACTGCTGGACCTCTACAACAAACTGGAGTACCTCGTTCTGCCCGCGTTCTATCGCGACCGGGATGCCTGGGCGTCCATGATGCGGAACTCCATCGCCAAGATCGCCTACTACTTCAACTCGCATCGCATGATGCGGCGGTATGCGACCGAGGCCTACCTGTAGGCTCTTTTCTGTTCCCGAACCATGTTGCAGCCGGGAAAACTCTTAACTGCTCCCGCCGGCATGAGCCTATAGAATGGGAGGCACACCGATGGGGGATGGGTATATCCTGTGGTTTCGGGAGATCGGCATCGAGGATCTCCCCCGGGTCGGGGGCAAGAACGCATCGCTCGGCGAGATGTACTGCGAGTTGACGGGTCAGGGGGTGAAGATACCGAACGGCTTCGCGATCACGGCCGGGGCTTACTGGCATGTGCTCGAGTCGGGCGGCATCCTGGACGACCTCAGGGAGGCGATGCGGGGCATCGACAAGAGCAACGTCGCGGACCTGGCGCGGCGGGGAAAGCGGGCGCGGGATCTGATCCTCTCCGCGGGTCTGCCGTCCTATCTCTGGGAGGAGATCCGCGCCGCCTACGACCGCCTGAGCGAGGAGTACGGTCCGGAGCCGGATGTGGCGGTGCGAAGCTCTGCCACC
>JAXDAH010000230.1:0-5625 GCA_034679905.1 Methanomicrobiales archaeon
TGGCGATAACTGTCCCTGTTTCGGCCCAGACGGCTGTAACCGAATGCGGAGTGATCGATGCTCCGGGCACGTATATCCTGGAGCAGAACATCTCGAACGGGCAGAACGACGTCTGCATCGACATCCAGTCAGGCGGCGTGGTGCTCGACGGGCAGAACTATACGATCAGCGGGCGGTCCGGCTCGATCGGGATCCGGGTGGCGGAGATCGTCACGTCGGACCCAGAGAACGAGTCCACCGATGTGGCGATCCGGAACGTGACGGTGCGGGACGGCGTCTACGGCATCTACGCGGGCAGCGACGGCGTGAACATCTCCAACGTGACGCTCCTGAATAATTACGTCGGGCTGTTTGTCGCTGAGGCCTACCAGGTGATCGTCCGTGGCTCCCGATTGGAGGGGAACGGTGCCGGGATCGACATCGCCGACGCGATCCTCATCGCCATCTCCAACCAGATCGTCAACAATACCGTCGGCGTGGTGATCGGCCCCTCGCTCAGCGGCGGCGGGAGCGCCTTCTACGACAACAACTTCACCAACACGGACAACTACTTCATCTGGTCCGAAGACGGCAGCGGTGGGGAACCGCTGTTCTTCGAGAACGCCTGGAACACCACGTTCAGCAACAGGAGCAACATCCTGGGTATCGAGGCGTTCGGAGGCAACTACTGGGCCACGCCCAACGGCACGGGATTCTCGCAGACCTGCATGGACGCCGACGGTGACTTCGTCTGCGACGAGCCCTTCGTGCTCGCCCAAAACAACACCGACTATCTGCCTCTCGCGGTGCCCGGCAACCGCACCGAAGCGCCGGCAGCACTCTAACCCCACCTTTTCAGGTCTCCGGCCACGACAGCCCCGCTCGCCGGCTCTTCCGGGCAGGCGCATGGAGATCATCCCGTCCATTGCGAGGGGAATGCGCACAAGTTCCAGCGTCGGTGCGACTGCATCCGTTCCCGGCGGAGGCCCCCTGTGTCACGGAAGATCCAGAAACAACCATGGGGATATGCCATGCTCGTTAAAGCTATTCGATACGCCGATCGGACCCCGGGCTGCAGGTCCAATCCCCTGTGAGGGCGGGAGAGGCGCATCCCCTCCCGCCGTCCCCGCCCCGGGACGGACGGACCCTCGCCGAGATTGCAGAGGCGCGCTCGGCTGGACTCTTGAGCCCTCCTCAGGCCCCGGTCGATTACTCCTCCCCGGTAGACGGCAACGCAGACATCCCCCTGCAGCCCGGAGTGCCGTCCCGGCGGTGTTGCACGCGCCGGGCCGTGAATGCCCCCCGCCGGATGCGGGGGTTTTCAAGGCCCGTCGATTGGTTGGACAATCCGCTACCCGTATTCCCCTATCCCTATCGATGGGAAAGAGGATGGAGACATTCCGCTTCGTACGGACGGTGGGCAGGAGCGGGCCGACCCCGCTGCCTTCCCCGCCATCGCATCCTATCCGGTGGCACGACCTGTCACGGGGGCCGAATCGCCGCACCAGGTATCCTGCAGGAGTGGCGCGGGACGCGATCGGGGGAGTACCGGCATCCCTCTCCGCGCCGCGTCTTCGGACCGAAAGAGTGCACGGCGAAATACCCCAAACACAAATTTGATGCATCGGCGAACTGAACTATCTCGTAGTGCGGGAGTGCACCCCCCTCCCCCCCCTTCCGCATGCGCCCCGAGCTGTGGGAGGTTCCCGGAGCGATCGCATGGATGCCGACGACCTGAAGAATACCTTTTATGTAAAACAGCAACTGCACGGGATCCTCGAAGAGGTCGACGACGCTCCTCCAGAATTGCGATCGCGACTGCAGGAGCTGATGGATACCCTGGAGGAGCGGTGCCCGGCCGCCTCCCCGAAGGCCCGGGGAAAGAGAGGAGGCCCCCGCCTGCGGGACGAGGGGGCGATCTATCGCGCGATCGGGGAGTCGATCCCCTACGGCATCTGGATTGCCGACGAGAGCGGCGGCATGGAATACGTCAGCCCGTCGTTCCTGGACCTGGTCGGGATGCGCCTGGAGGATGTGCGGCAGTTCGGCTGGACCGCCCGCCTTCCCTGGGAGGACGTGGTGCCGATCCTGCGGGACTGGAACCGCACCGTGCAGGACGGGGAGTTCTGGGACTACGAATACCGGATCCTCGGGCAGGATGGCAAGTACCGCACCATCCTGAGCCGGGGCGTCCCCATTCGGAACAGCAGAGGGCGGCTCGTCCGCTGGGCCGGGATCAACCTGGACGTCACCGCCCAGCGGGAGGCGGAGCACGCCCGCGATCGACTGCTCGCGGAGGCCCAGCAGAACAGCCGCGACCTGGAAGCCTCCAACCGCAGCCTGGTCGCGGCGAACGAGCGGCTGCGGCGGCAGACGGAGGAGCTCCACGCCTCTACGGACTCTCTTACCGCTCTCACCCAGGAACTCGCCTACCAGAAGCAGTTGATCGACTCGGTCGTCTCCACCCTTCCGCACCATATCAGCATATGGAGCGAGGACGGGCGCTGGCTCTGGATGAACCGGCGGGCTGCTATCGCCCACGGCGTGCGGGCGGAGCAGGTGCTCGGGAAGACATGGCAGGAGAGCGGGCTCGATCCCGCCATGATGGTGCCCTTCATGGAGGACGTGCAGAAGGTCGTCTCGACACGGGAGCCGCTCCGCCGGGAGATACCGTATGCCGCTGCCGGGGATGACCGCTGGATGGAGCATATCCTGGTACCCTTCCGGAACCCGGACGGCACCGTCACCTCCGTCCTCGTGGTCTCCCACAACATCACCGCCAGGAAGGAGGCAGAAGAGCGTCTGCAGCGGCTCCTGGAGGAGAACCGAAACCTGGTGCAATCGCTCAAGGAGGAACGGGACCTCCTCGACACGATCATGGAGAACACCGAGGTCCACCTGGCCTACCTGGACCCGGAGTTCCGGTTCGTCCGCGTGAACTCCGCCTACGCCGCCGGTTCCGGATACTCGCAGGAGAAGCTGCTGGGACGGAACCACTTCGACCTCTTCCCGAACGCCGAGAATCAGGCGATCTTCGAGCGGGCGCGGGATACGGGAGAGCCGGTACGGTTCAGGGCCAGACCGTTCGCCCACGAGAACCAGCCCGAACGGGGCGTGTCCTACTGGGACTGGAGCCTGGTGCCCGTCCGGGATGCGGGCGGGCGGGTGCGGGGACTTGTCCTGTCCCTCGCCGACGTGACCGACCGCAAACGGTCGGAGGAGGAGCGGATGCGAGGGCACGAGCTCCTCCAGGGCATCATCGATACGATACCTGTGATGATCACCATCTACGATCCCCGCCTGCAGTCCTTCCAGGTCAACCGGGAGTTCCGGCGCGTTCTGGGCTGGTCCGAGGAGGATGCGGACGACGGCGGGCTCATGGAGCGCTGCTACCCCGATCCCGAGTACCGCAGGGATGTGGCCCGCTTCATGCAGTCCCTGGAACCGAGGTGGCGGGACTTCAATGTGACTGCAAAGGACGGCAGCGTCGTGGCGAGCTCCTGGGCGAATATCCCCCTCCGCGACGAGACCCAGATCGGGGTCGGTATCGACACGCGGGACCGCAAACTGGCCGAAGAGGCAATGAAGCAGTATGCAGCGGAGCTTCGGCGGTCCAACGAGGATCTGGAGCAGTTCGCGTACGCCGCCTCCCACGACCTGCAGCAGCCCCTGAGGACGATCACGAACTACTCCCGCCTGCTGGCGCGGCGGTACAAAGGGAAGCTGGATACTGATGCCGACGAGTTCATCGGGTTCATCGAGCAGGGCGGCGGGAGGATGCAGGCGCTGATCACCGATCTTCTGGAGTATTCCCGGGTGAGCACCCGGGCCCGCCCCCTCGAGCCGATTCCCGCAGGAAAGCCGCTGGAGGAGGCCCTGGAGAACCTGCGCTTCCAGATCGAGGAGACCGCTGCGGAGATCAGCAGCAGCCCCCTCCCGACCGTGCTGGCCGATCCGCATCAGCTCCGCCAGGTCTTCCAGAACCTGATCGAGAACGCGATCAAGTTCCAGCGGGCGGGCGAGCAGCCACGGGTGAGGATTGCGGCAGAACGGCAGGGTCAGGTGTGGCGGTTCTCGGTGGCGGACAACGGGATCGGGATCGAGCCCCAGTACTTCGAGCGGATCTTCGTCGTCTTCCAGCGCCTCCACGGCCCGGAGCAGTACGAGGGCACCGGGATCGGGCTCGCGCTCTGCCGGCGGATCGTGGAGCGGCACGGCGGACGGATCGGGGTCGAATCCGAGCCAGAACAGGGGTCGACGTTCTATTTCACCCTTCCAGGAACGGAGTAGTGCCTGTGTCAAGGCATGGAGCCTGCGGCTCTGGTGGCGAGAATGCTTGTAGCACCCGGAGAGCTCTGCCCGGTCATCGGGCATGGCGGGAGGATAAACGGTAAAAACGGTCCGTCTCAATATCGGAGGTGCGGCTGGATTCCGCGTTGCGCCATGCTATTGAAATGCCCTCTACTCGGGCGGATCGAGGTCTCCCGGAGCGTGCGGATGCAGGACCATCACGATCGCATCCGCAGAGTCCCGCGGGCCGAACTCCGCCCGCAGCTCCTGCGGCGTCATCGCAACCTCGCGGAATCCGCCCTTCTCGTAGGCCCGAATCGCCCGCCGATTGCGGGCGGAGGGGGAGACGATGCATTCCTGAATCGGAAACCGCTCCGAAAGGTAGTCGCAGAGCGTGCGGAGGGCGTCGGGTCCGTAGCCCTTTCCGCACGCAGCCCCGGAGCGCATCCAGATATCCAGCTCCGTCCGTCCCCTCGCGATCGGGTTATAGCAGACTACACCCACAGCGCGGTTCTCGGCCAGGATGATGTAGCACCTGCCCTGGTCGGGCATGGATCCGTCGAAGTAGTGGGGCGCGAAGTCTGCCCGGAACTCGTCCCACGTCGGGATCGGGTGGTCGGGGAAATCGGGCGGACCCAGCATGGAGGGGGTGATGTCGGAGCATGCCAGCCAGGCATACACTCTCGATTGGTCCCGCAGTCTGGCCGGCCGCAGGATCACACGCCTTCCCGGGATCCAGTCCGCATCCATCGGATACTCTTATGGGCTGCCGGATGATGAACTTCGCGATGGAGGCTGCGGGAATTCCGGTACGAGACGGTCTGCAGATACGGTCCGCCCGCCAGCTCCCGCGTCACCGCCTCCGCTGGCTGCTCGCTGCCGCGGCCGCAGGCCTCCGGACGTGCCCGTGGCCCAGCGGTCCGATCGCCAGAACCACGGCCCCGGCATAGGCCAGGGAGATCAGCCTGTTTCGTTGCAGCGGGGTCCAGGACGGACAGGAAGAAGCCGAGCGGCAGAAGGATCGCCCGGGAATTGTCTCCCGCACGAACCATTCGAGCCGATATGTGCGCCTCATCGACGTACCGCAGCGCCACGAGCGCGAGCATCACGCCGGCATGCCCGTGCCCGGCCCGCCGCAGGGCCTCCCGAAGGGGATTCTGCGTACAGGCGGGATTGGTGATCAGCAGCGAGAGGATGCTGACACCTCCGTACGGGCCGGGAGGGCGAGAATACCGGCCATCCAGCGGGATTCCGGTTTCATGGGCAGCCCTCACGACCGCCGGATAACCTGCTGGCGGATCGTCCGGGCCCTCCAGCCCATGAACCCTCCCGGCGATGCCGCTATGGGAGGCGGCG
>JAXDAH010000231.1:0-3417 GCA_034679905.1 Methanomicrobiales archaeon
ACCCCCGCCCCGTCGGTAGGATAGCAACCTTCTTCGGCGTGCGGAAGAGATCTCGCAGAGAAGAAACGGGGATGAATTCAGGGCTCGCATCGCATGCACGACAGGGATCTATCTGGTTCCCCCTGCCTGGATCGAGCATACTGCCTCGCGAGGAACCCGGCCCCCGTGCGGCGCCGTTCTCATGACACACAAAAGCAGCGGGTGAACACCGGAGCTCCTTCGATACGGAACGCCGTCGACCGCAGAAGTTCCGTTGCGGCTGAAGAGTGCCCGCGCAGCCTGGCGCAGACGGGAGAAACGGTTGCGGGGAGGAGGCAACCGCATTCGATCTCACAGGCTGTCTGCAGAGAACGGGACGGGATTTTTAAAAGGAACCCATATTTCGGAGAGTACCGCGAATATGTTGCAGCCGATCACCAGCATGTTCAGACCGATGTAGGTCTCCACCGCCACTCCCTGCATCCACAGGAACTGCGCCCAGAGTACGGCGCCAAACTCGATGAGAAAGAGGAAGACCCACCTTCGCAGAGGGGAACGTTCGCTCATATGAACAGGGGTCGGATTTTTATTATTTAAATGCGCTCTCTGTCATAATCGTAAAATATTGAACCTGATGTCTTTGGATGCGATTAAATTGCTTAAAAAACTAAAATATTGGTCAAATTTATATGTTTAAAGAATGGAAATATATTAATATTAAATCTGCCCCATTTACCGATTTACCTGGCATTCGCATGTCCATCGGCGAAAAACACGAGCATAAAAATGTATATATAATGACATCGCCTACACATTTTTTAATGGCTACAAGCCCAGTTCTTGACTTCGAGTCCATATACATCCTGGTTCTGCAGCTGGTGGATATTGCCACGTCCGCTCATGCAAACGGGGATTTTGCACTGCGGGATCGGACGCTGGAACGCCTGGGCACCCTTCGGAGAAGCTACACACAGCAGCGATCTGCCTGCTGATCCAGGGTGTACGTGCGGATCCTCACACCGAGGGGGGGCACTCTCGATTTTGAAAGGATCTCCGCTGTAACCATTCTGGCAGGGAGGAGTATCCTTCCCCCGCGGTCACTACGGCTTTTACAGGAGAACGTTCGCTTCCGATCCGGCTTGCGGCCCGGCATCGTATGGAACGGGGGGACGGTGAGGCGGGCGACGGCTCCTGAATGCATCGATCCGTATCGGTATGGAGACCCGGATCAGATTATTGTGTTCATGGATGGTTCGGCACCTGTAGGGGGATGAAGCCGCCCTCTTCTGTACCCCCGGTATCGCGATAGGGCCGCTATGTGAAGAGCGGGAGAGTCGGGCATGTCCGCGCCAGGATCTTCTCGCGTGGAATTGCAGGATCGACGTCGAATTCATGGGGCAGGGAGCTGTCGTACCGTGGGGGGATGGGGGAGAGGGGTGCGCCCCGCTTCCAGGATCCATTTTCATGAATTGCGATAGAACGGTATGGACGATCTCGCGTTCTATGTGCGGCCGATCTCGGCTCTCCGTGATGTCCCTGTCCTGCTTCCGAAGGAACCCGTGCTTATCCCTTGCAGCTACGAGGAGGTCCCCGCGAATAGAGAGCGCCTGTACGCTCTGGCCGGAGCGGCGTTCTCTTCGGCATCAGCCGGAACCGTTATCGCCCTGCCAGAGTCGCTGCAGAACGATTTTCAGCATCCCCGGCGAGTGAAATGTTCTATGGCTCGTGAGGGTGGACGCAGAAGAAAGAGGTCTGCAGTCGTTCGGACTGCAGGTCGCTCGTCCTCCAAAGAGATGCAGCCCTGTTCCTGCCCGTTCTGGCTATCATGCGGCACGATATCGGGATCATGCACCCTGCACGGCGATGCGATGCTCGACACCTCTGCTCCCGACGGCAGGGATAGATAGTGAGGGATAGAGAGCGTGTACCGAGCGTGGAAATTGCAATCAATCGCTCGAGCCCACAAAGATGCGGGCTGCTCCTTTCCACTGCTCGGGGAATAGGGAACGGCAGGAGTCAGAGAAAAAAGAAGGGATTACTCCGGGTATTCGTACAGGATGGGTTCGTCCACCCGCCGGTAGCTCACCAGATCCTCCGGGCTGAAGTGGATCGGGATCTCCCGGGCGGCGCTCTCGGGCGAGTCCGAGGCATGGACGATGTTCTTCCCCGTCTCCATACCCAGATCCCCCCGGATCGTGCCCGGATTCGCCTCTGCGGGGTTCGTGGCGCCGATCACCCGCCGTACGATGGGAACTGCGTTCTTTCCCTCCCAGATCATGGCGAATACCGGTCCGGAGAGGATGTAGGCACGGAGACCGGGGAAGAACGGCTTCTCCAGGTGCTCCCGGTACTGCTCGGTCACCTGCGCCTCCGTGAGCTGCGCCAGTTTGGCGCCGACCAGCTTCAGCCCCTTCCTCTCCAGGCGGGATACCACCTCGCCGACGAGGGCGCGCTGTACCCCGTCGGGTTTGATCATCACAAAGGTGCGATCCAAGAAGGATCACTCCTTTCCGCGAGCCCTTCTTCCGGCCTGCGTCCAGGCCACCCGTCTCGGGAACCGTCCGAGTTTATAGTTGCTCTGGCACTTGGAGCTGCAGAAATAGAATATCGTGCCGTCCCGTCGGACAAACATCTTTCCGGTGCCCGGCTCCAGGGCACCGCCGCAGAAGCTGCAGGTTCTCATCTCAACCATGGTTTCACCGTTTCGAGAGCTTCTTCGCCTCGCGCTCCGTCTCGAGGAGCATCAGCACATCCCCCTCGCGAATCGGGCCCACCGTGTTCCGGGTGATGATCCGCCCCTTGTTGGGGCCGTCCAGCACCCGGCACTTCACCTGCATCGCTTCGCCGTGCATGCCGGTGCTGCCGATCACCTCGACCACTTCCGCCGGGGTTCCATCGTCTGCCATGTGCCAACCTCACGTCCGCAGCGCGGCGACCTTCTTCGTGACCTCTTCCACGATCTCTTTTGCCTTCCCGGGCTTGACGATGGCTGCAGCAGCCGAACCAACCTCAAGTCCGCTCGCGGCTCCGATATCGTTCTGCCGCTCGACGTAGACGTAGGAGATCTTCTTCTCGTCGCAGAGCATGGGCAGGTGCAGCACGATCTCCTCCGGCTGCACGTCTTTACCAATGATCACGAGCTGGGCGACCCCGCGCTCGATTGCCTTGGTGGTCTCGTTGGATCCCTTCTTGATCTTGCCGGTATCCCGGGCTACCTCAAGGGCCTCGAGCGCCTTATTCTGGAGCTCCTCGGGAACTTCAAATCTTTCGAATGCTTTCGGCATAACTCACCTCATTCAGGAGTAGCGTCTCCGTCATCAGTCATCAGTGACGACGTAAGCATATTATTTCATCAAGAAGGGAGATAAAGGTTTACGATTTCCCGCACGTACCGAAAATTTCACGTATATTGCTACCCCGTTCGCCCGTTGCCACGCT
>JAXDAH010000232.1:0-8874 GCA_034679905.1 Methanomicrobiales archaeon
CCGCCTTCGAGGAAGGGATGGCGGGCGTGCTCGGGGACCTTGGCGAAGATCTTGGAGTAACCCCGTTCTACGGCCAGCCTCTCCAGCTGCCCGACGATCTTCGGGAGGTCCGCCTCGGCCAGGTGCATCAGGTAGATCTGGTCGTTGCAGCGCCCATGCTGCACGCGGGATTCCCCGATAGTCGTGATCGTGTCAGGCATCGCTCCGGCGATCCATGCGTTCAGTGTTCCGGGGAACCAGGGTGGATGCCGGGTTCAGATCCGAGAGCAGGCGTTCGATCCCGATCCCCGTGGACTCCGTGGCATCCTCCAGATCCGCCTGGTAGGTGCACTCGGAGCAGTTGCCGTCGCAGCCCCGCTGCGAGTAGCACTCCGGCTCCGCATAGGTGGTGATGACCCCTTCGTAGTTGCGCAGCACGACCTTGCGGGCAGACCAGGAGAGGAGGTAGTTCGGCATCAGGGGGATCTTCCCCGCGCCGCCGGGAGCATCGATCACGTAGGTGGGAACGGCGAAACCGCTGGTATGCCCGATCAGACTCTCGACGATCTCGATCCCCTTTCCAATGGGGGTGCGGAAGTGCGACAGACCCTCGGAGAGGTCGCACTGGTAGAGGTAGTAGGGCCGCACCCGGTTCTTCACCAGTTTGTGGACCAGCGCCCGCATCACGCGGGGGCAATCGTTAACGCCCGCAAGCAGAACGGACTGGTTCCCCAGCGGAATCCCCGCATCTGCCCGTTTCTGCAGGGCTTCCCGCGAAGAAGCCGTGATCTCTTTCGGGTGGTTGAACTGGGTGTTGATCCAGAGGGGGTGATGCTTGCGGAGCATCGCCGCCAGATCTTCTGTGACCCGGTAGGGGAGCACTACCGGCATCCGCGTGCCGATTCGGATGACCTCGACGTGGGGAATGGATCGGAGCTCGGTGAGGATCCAGTCGAGGTATGCATCCGGGAGCATGAAGGGATCGCCTCCGGAGAGCAGTACATCCCGGATCTCGGGATGATCGGCAATATACTCGATCCCCTGCAGGATCTCCTGTTCGCTCGGTATCGAATCCTGATCGCCCACCTTCCGTTTGCGCGTGCAGTGCCGGCAGTACATGGCGCATACGTTGCTGATCAGGGATAGCACCCTGTCTGGATACCGGTGTGTGATGCCGGCGACGGGACTGTCCTTCTCCTCCGCAAGCGGATCCTCCATATCGTGGTCCTCCACGATCAACTCGGATTCCGATGGGAAGGACTGGATGAATATCGGGTCACGCTCGATATCCTCGGTGTTGATGAGAGACAGATAGTAGGGAGTGATGCGGATCGGAAACTGTGCCATGGTATCCTCAAGGCGACTCCGTCTTTCATCGGAAAACCGGAAGTTGAGGAGCATCTCAAATGCGGATATATCCTGAACGGCATGCTGGACCTGCCATCTCCAGTCCCGCCATCGGGATACGGGCGTCCCCGGATCGATTCTCTCTGCAATTTCCCGCTGGTGGGGCAGATACGCTTGCATACTCTGACACCTGTATATACCTATCGAATCCATGATACATAAGTGTAATGAAAGGGACTAATATTTTCGCCGAATTTCCAAAATAGACTCCTATAAAATAGTTATTTGTCAAAATGGGCATTTATATTGATTTTGAAGAAAATATGGATTTTAAAATCATATTTAGCTGAAATGCGCCTATTAAACCGGAATTGCGTCACCCTGCTATACCGTTCTCCTGACAGGGGCACAGGATAGCGCTGTTCAGGCTCGACGGCGAACTCTGTGTCGTCTCTGGTGGATTAGCTTCTTCACACGCAGACACACAGGGTGGTCGGAGATGAGAAGCACCCGCCGGAGAATCGATGAGGACGTTGTGGTGGTCTCACCAGGAGTGGCGGCTGATACGGCCGAACGGCGATCCTGTGCGGAACCAGGGGATCGTACAGGTCAGTATTCCCGGGCCCCTGTGGCGGAGGAGGACAATTCACCCCGGTATCCAGAATGTTTTCCAGGGCGCTTCAGGATGGAGTCTTATGCCCGTATCAGCGGAGCCCGCCAGTCGTTCTGGAAAGCGCGCTTGAGGATGGCGAGCACGTCGACGACGGTGATCCGCATCCCCACCCGGCTCGCATTCCTGCGGAACACCTGCATGTCCTGGGGCCAGAGCATTCGTCCCCGCACCACTTTGTCCAGCACCTCGCGTTCCCGCACCATCCAGGAGAACTCCTCGAGCACGGCAGACGAGTAGGCGTGCGGATCGGACTCGTGCGCCAGGTAGAGTGTGGCGCAGCGGAGCGCGTTTGTAATCCCCTCCCCGGATATCGGCGAGACGGTTCCGATGGACTCTCCAACGCCCCAGACAGGACACCCGAACTCCGACGCGGGAACCGTATGCGGCAGAGCGCCTCCCGGGCCGGCTATGCGGAGGCGGGAGCGGCAGCCGCAGATACGCTCCGGGGAGTCTCCTGTTGCGATGCCCGACCGCTTCAGCATGGCAACGGCATCCTCTTCACGGTCGGAGAGACATGCACTGCCCAGATGGGAGGTGCCGTCTCCCAGGGGGAAGAGCCACGCCCCTCCCACCGGGCCGAAGGTGAAGATGATGGTATCGTCCGGATGCTCGGGGATCCTCACGCGGTACTGGACGGTGCTGCAGATGAGGTCTGCAGCCTGCGGCGGAGGGAGGTAGGCCCGGGCTGCACCGCTGCAGTCCAGGATGCGGTCATACTGGTTCTTCGGGATCCGCTCGCGCGTGATCTCCGCGTCGGAGAGGAGATCCTCGATCAGCCCGGGCTTATCGATCAGGAAGAGCTGATCTGTCGGCAGATGACGCCCCCCGAATATCACGGTGCGGACGCGATTGGTGATGTAGGTCTCCGGCTCCAGCCCGACGCTCCGCACGAGCGGGAAGAACTCCTGCCCGACTCCCCAGGCGCAGGAGTGAATGCCGCAGGCGGTCCCCTTCCGGCCGTCTTCATATACATCCACGGATCTCCCCTGCGCGGTGAGAGCCCGATACAGCCAGGCGCCGCTCACCCCGGCGCCGGCGATGGCGATCCGCTCAGGACTGCCACTCATGCGCCCGCCCTCCCGGTGCAGGGTCGGCACAGTCCCCCCGCTCTGTGGGATCGCTGCCGGACCGCCCTGTTGCGCGGCGGGCAGAGATCTGCATTGACTCCGCCCAAGCCCCTTGTCATATCCATCAGGGATATACACATCCTCGCAGGTGTATATAGGTATTTGGAACAGTTTTCAGCGCGGCATCCGGAGAGAAAGCACGCTGGCGAACAGGTGATTAATCGGATCGATGAATATTCATCGATGAGATTAACGGTTCCCTTTCGGGAATCTGGCCTCTTCTGGCTCGTCCAAGCATTACTATTAATACACCTGGCTTCCGTTATTCAGCTATAGTACAGGAGATGCCGTCCCGATGTTATCGCTCCTTCTGGTCGGTGAGGATCAGGAGTACCTGGATGCTGCTCGGCTCTGGCTGGAGAGGGTATGCGGCGCGGCAGTGACCACCTCTAACTCTGCTATCGACGCGCTCGAGCTGCTACAGGGGCGGACATTCGATGCCATACTCGCGGAGCATGGTATGTGCGGGGTGGATGGGCTTTCGCTCCTTCGGGAGGCGCGGCGTCTGGACCGGACGATCTTCGAGATCCTGCTGGTGGAGGAGAGCAGCACAGAGACGGCAATCGCGGCGATCAACAGCGGCGTGAACTATTACATCCCGAAACGGGGCGGATCCCGACAGCAGTTTGCCGAGTTTAAAGCAGCGCTGCATGCTGCACGGGATACCGCCCGTCACGCGCAGAAGGAGAGAGCGGTAGAATCCCAGAGCTGCTGGAGAGAGCTGATCTTCACCTGGATAACGGACGACGCACCCTACGGATGCTACATCGTTGATAACGGGACAGACGCCATTCTCTACTGCAACAACCGTTTCCTTGAGATGATGGGCATCGCTCATCTGAGAACGATGCTGGAGCGGGGGGAGCTGAAGCACGGGGATCTGATCCAGGCCTGGCTCCCCATGATCGCCGATTCCGAGGAATTCCTGGCCTCATGCGGACCTTTCTCCGCCAAAGAGCACAGGACCGGCATCGAGGATGAGATCGCTCTCCGCGATGGTCGGATCATACACCGATTCTCTGCAGAAATCCATAACGCTGAGAATCGCTGCTACGGGAGGTTTTACCTCTTCTCGGAGGTGACGGGGCAGTGGAGATTGGACAGGGAGCTGCAGACCTACCGGCGGTGTCTGGAAGATCTGGTAGAGGGACGCACGCGGGAGCTCCAGCAGACGATCGAACAGCTGGTCCAGGAGGTGCAGCAGCGGAGAGAGGCGGAGGAGCAGCTGCAGCGGTATGCAGAGGAACTCCGGCGGAGCAATGAGGATCTGGAACGGTTCGCCTATGTGGTCAGCCACGATCTCCAGGAGCCGATCCGCATGATCGTCAGTTATGCGCAGCTGCTCCACCGCCGGTATGGCGGGCGGCTGGACGCCGATGCCGACGAGTTCATCGGCTTTGTAGAGCAGGGCGGAAGACGGATGCAGGCGCTGGTCACCGATCTCCTCGCGTATTCGCGCATCAGCACGCAGGCGCAGCCGTTCCTCCCGACGGACAGCGCTGCTGTTCTCAGTGAGGCTCTGGAAGGCCTCCGGCTCAAGATCGAAGAGGTGCATGCCGAGATCACCTGGGTTCCCCTGCCCACGGTTATGGCCGACGCTTCCCAGCTCCGCCAGGTCTTCTCGAATCTGATCGGCAACGCCATCAAGTTCAGAGGCGAGCGGGAGCCCAGGATCGCGATATTCGCGGATCCCGAGAACGACATGTGGCGGTTCGGCGTGCGTGACAACGGAATCGGTATCGAGTCGGAGTACCGGGACCGGATCTTTGTCATCTTCCAGCGGCTCCACACGGCAGACCGGTATCCCGGGACCGGCATCGGGCTGGCGATCACCAAGCGGATCGTGGAGCGCCATGGCGGGCGCATATGGGTCGAGTCCGAGCCGGGGCAGGGCTCGACATTCTATTTTACGCTGCCAGCGGTAGAGCGGAAGGCGTGAAGAGGCTCGTGCCGCAGGGATCGGAAGATGATCCAATCCCGACACCGCGGCACGTCTGCGATCCAGCACACGGCGGGTATCCCCTTTCTCCGGGTGTTCGGGATACCTGCAGGCAGGATCGCGTACAGGACCGAGGGGAGTGTATTAAAATACGCAAGGGTACTGGTAGCAGAAAGCCAGCCCACCCCCCTCCGATTGCAGCGTCCAGGCGAGAGGTTCGGCGTCGCGAGCGGATGAGCTCGGACCGATCCTCCTGACCGCTCACGGACCTGGATCGGGACATGGAGGCAATCCGCTAACCGGGTCGCCCCCTTCCCCAGCTTCCCCCGTCCCCGCATGCACGCTAGGGCTTGTATTCGGGATGCGCTGAGGGGATGCCCTTTCCAGATTCGAGCCAGGAACTCAGTTTAATCGGGGCTCCGCTTCCCCTACGATAGTCTGCCTCCCTCTCCTGCATCCCTCTACCCGCTCATGCTGCACCTCCCCTCCTCCCGCTTCTGGTCTGCGATACTCGGGGGATTGCATGGTCAGATCGCGTCCCGTACTTTTCCAGCGGCGGATCGACATCCCCGAATATCCAGCGGGGTGTTGTCATAGAGAATGTTCATCCGAGATGCAACGGGACCGAATCCCCTCCCTCATCGTGCAGATATGTATCGCGAGAACCGCAGGAGCGTCTTTCGGTTATGATGAGCAGAATCCGAAGCACATTCCTGAGATCCCCTTTTTTTGGGGGGGTTGCCTGTGACGGGGGATGCGGCGCTGCTCTCTGCGATACCGTGGTGGACGGGCTTCGGCAACCCGAAGCCTTCAATGGATCCTCTCCTCAGGGGCGACACCGCAGCATGTCTGAAAATTAAGTTTGCTCGCACCCCCTCAAAATTACGGGAACCTTCAGTATAGGAGTATGTATTACAAATATTTCCTTAAAAAACAGGTTATAAAAGGCCCGCACATGCCTAGTCCTGCGTTCGCGGAAATAAATAAAAGTAGGTGCGGTGTAATCTCATTTATATGCTGATTATGACACAATGTAAAGAGGATTTTATATAATTGGTTCTGAATGGCTTTTTTTCACCCTTTATGGCAATGGATTGCCAGAAAGTATTTTAACTAGCATACCATCCGTGGGGGGGTATGAAAAAAGTCTTCATACTTTTAGTCTCCTTTTTGGTAATAGCCTCCTTCACCCTCTTATCCGGGGTAGGAGCCCAGGAAGGAGCGAACGACACGGACAACGTGTCGGCAGGTACGGGGATGGTGGAGGGTGCTCCACCGGAGGTGGTCCAGTATGCAGAGGACTGGCCGCTCCCCAACAAGGATTACAGCAACACGCGTGCAACGAACAACTCCAGTATAGACGCCTCCAACGTGGATCAGCTGGACCTGGCCTGGACCTTCGACATCAATGCCACGGGCCAGTTCGGCGGAGCGAGCAGCAACCCACTCATCCTGGGTGATACTGTCTACTTCCAGGACCTCTTCGGCAACACCTATGCGCTCGACTTCGAGACGGGCGATGTGATATGGGCCCGGGAGTACAACTCGACCAACCTCACCGGGCCCAACGGTCCTGCAGTCGGCTGGGACAAGGTCTTTGTCACCAAGGATCCGTTCACCATCGCAGCACTGAATGCGACGAACGGCGAGGAGCTCTGGGAGACCCCGCTGATCGAGGATCCGCCCAATGCAACCGGAGAGGGTATCGACATCCAGCCCCTGGTCTATAACGGGTTCGTGTACACCTCGACGGTGCCCGGCCGGGGCGACGTCTTCTATGAAGGCGGCGCCGTCGGGATCATCTACGCCCTCGATGAGGAGAGCGGCGATGTCGTCTGGAACTTCAGTACGGTGGACGACCCTGAGAGTATCTGGGGCAATCCCGAGATCAATAGCGGCGGGGGTGCCTGGTATCCCCCAGCGGTAGATACGAATACGAACATCACCTACTGGGCCGTTGCCAATCCGGCGCCTTTCGTAGGAACCCCCGAGTTCCCGAACGGCACGAGCCGACCGGGTCCGAATCTCTACACCAACAGTCTGGTGGCCTTGAACCATGCGGACGGCGACCTGCTCGGCTTCACCCAGGTGCTGCCGCACGACATCTTCGACCACGACCTCCAGATCTCGCCCATACTCGCGGAGGCGAACATCAGCGGGGATGAGCAGAATATCGTGATCGGTGCTGGCAAGATGGGCCGGGTGTATGCCTTCGACCGTGAGCGGGGCAGCTGCATCCTCTGGATTGCCGTGGTCGGTGAGCACCAGAACGACCAGCTCGCGGGACTGCCTCCGGGTAATGAGACTGTCACGGTATACCCCGGTGCCCTCGGCGGCGTGGAGACGCCCATCGCCTATGCCGATGGTGTCGTGTACGTACCATACGTCGATCTCTATACCAACTGGACCTCGATCTCTTCCCTGAGCCTGGGTGTGGAAGGGGCGATCGCGCCCGAGATTCAGCCGTTCGATGAAGGCACGGGCGGGCTCGTGGCCATCGAGGCGGATACCGGCAAGATCCTCTGGGACGAGAAGTTCGACACGATCAACGTCGGTGGCGCCACCGTGGTGAACGACCTGGTCTTTACGGCCACGTTCGACGGCACTATCTACGCCCTCGATCGCATGACGGGCGAGATTGTCTGGAACTATACCGCTCCAGCCGGCATCAACGCCTGGCCAGCCGTTGCCAATGACACCATTGTCTGGCCAGCGGGCGTCGGGGAGGATCGTGCTGTCCTTGCGCTTCGTCTGGGAGCGAACGTGACACCTGCACCTACGACGCCCACGCCTACACCGACAGCCACGCCCACGGCCACGCCAACACCGAGGCCGCCGGGCCCGCCGCCCAAGGTGATCAAGAGCCCACGAACCATCATCCAGACGATCAACATCTACAACATCATCTCCATCTTCATCCAGAATATCCAGCAGACACAGGTGGATGTGACGCTGCAACAGGATCAGAACTTCACCTGCTTCGTGCCGACAAACGATGCCTATGACAACGTCACGGCAGCAAACCTCTCCGAAGAGGACCGCACCAAGCTGGTGCAGTACGCCTGTGTGCCGGGAAGCTATAACTTCACCGATCTGGATAACGTCACCCTCACGACCCTCGAAGGGTCCAACATCACGGTCGATGCGAGAGGCAGCACCCTGATCATCAACAACGTGGAGGTGAACGTCAGTGTCATCCAGACCACCAACGGCTACATCTACATCATCGACAAGGTGATCGTCCCGCCGGAGCTGGAACCTGAAGTGCTGCCCACTCCCTACCCGACCGTGACGCCAACGGTAACCCCGACAGTAACCCCAACAGTGACGCCGAATGTCACTCCCAATGTGACCCCGACGGTGACGCCGAACGTAACGCCCACCGTTACACCGAATGTTACGCCCAATGTGACACCGACGATGACGCCGTCCGTCCCGAACGTCACCCCCCTGCTGGAGATCATCGAACCACAGGAGGGGGCGAACCTGACGGGCGACAGCGTGACGGTATCCGTGAACGTGACCAACTTCACACTGGTGGAGCGGCTGGGGGCCGAGAACGTACCGGGCGAGGGGCACCTGCACTACTACCTGGACGCGGCGGTACCTACCAATGCCAGCGCCCCGGCGATTACGGCCCCGGGCACCTACGTGCCGACGGCCAACACCAGCCACACCTGGGAGAACGTGACGGCGGGCGAGCACAACCTCTCGGTGCAGCTGGTGAACAACGACCACACGCCGTTGATCCCGCTGGTGTACCAGACCGTGAACGTGACGGCGGAAGGCGTTGCCCCCAACGTGACGCC